>JBARIF010000264.1:0-9906 GCA_049799615.1 Terriglobales bacterium | reverse complement strand
CCTCTGGGGTGGTCCCAAGAGGGTTCCAATGTCAGGGTCACGCTTCCTTACGATCTTCCGGGTCAATACGCCTATGTGCTGAAGATCGCTGGGCTGTAAAGGTCGGCCATGTGCAGCGTCCCTCGGCTTCAGAATCGTGGGAAGGGCGCGCCGTTGTCTCTGCCAGTGCCTGAGGCTCCGGGCTCCCGGGGTGAACTCTCGGCCTGAAGACGGAGGGCTGTCTTCTGCCCCTGCTACACTGCCAGCTTGTTTGGGAGAGATGTTCCATGAGCAAGAATTTCCCGGCACAGCGACAAGCGGCACGGTCTATTCTCCTCCTGATGTCGGCGGCCGTTTTTTCATCGAGCGGGCAGACCACTCCGGGCAACCCGGCCCAGTCCCACGCAAAAAAGACCGATGAGGCCTACAAGAACATCCAGGTACTCAAGGGCCTTCCCGCTGATCAACTGATTCCGGCCATGCAGTTCATCACCAGTTCGCTCGGAGTGGAATGCAGTTACTGCCACACCGAGGGAGCGTTCGATAAGGACGATAAGAAGCCCAAGCAGACAGCGCGGAAGATGATGCAAATGATGTTTGCCATCAACCAGGCCAACTTCGAGGGCAAGCCTGAGGTGACTTGCTACTCGTGCCATCGCGGATCCCCTCATCCTGTAGCTACGCCGGTGATCGCGGAGGCGGGTGCTCCCCCTGCCCAGGAAACGGCGCCGGTCGAACCCGTGCCCCCGCCTTCCAGTACTCCAGGCGTGGAACAGATTCTGGAAAAATATGTGCAGGCCATAGGGGGCGCGTCAGCGATTGAAAGGTTGTCCACCCGGGTGGAAAAAGGCAGCATTGATATCAGCGGGCGGCAATTTCCCGTTGAACTTTTTAGCAAGACTCCCGGTAAGCGAGTGCTGATTATCCACCTGCCCAACGGGGACAACATCACAGCTCTGGATGGGACCACAGGCTGGCTTTCGACCCCGGGCCGCCCCACTCGTGAAATTCCAGCACCCGAGATGCTTTCTGCACGGTTGGAAGCAGACTTGCGATTACCCATACACTTCCAGCAATTCTTCAGCGAGATCAAAACCGCCAATCCGGAAAAGATCGGGGACCATGACGTCTACGTGGTTTTGGGAGGCGGTGCGGGGGAGGTAGCGGCAAAGTTCTGCTTCGATCAACAGTCTGGTCTGTTGTTGCGCATGTTGCGCTATAGCGACTCACCCCTAGGCCGCAATCCCACGCAAGTGGACTATTCCGATTACCGGGACGAGGGCAAGCTCAAGGTTCCATTCCAGCGCACCATTTCCACCCCTCGTTCCCGATATAGCATTCGGATCGAACACGTGCAGGACAATGTGCCGGTCGACGATTCAAAATTCACCCGGCCTGCAGCCACGCCAATGCCGGGCAAGCCGCCCTCCCGTTGATTCAGGGATCGGTGTACTCCCTATTTCGGATTGACCGCCCCGCATTTTCGCAACATCTGCCGAAATCGGGGCGTATGTTTAGTGGCTGCGGTCCCCTGCTTCGGCACTGCTCTCAAAGGAGGTTCATGTGAACCGGAATATAGTTTCATTTTTCGCCATGTTCTTGCTTGCAACCGCGTGTCTTGCCCAGAGTTCAATGAATACACCGGCCGCCAGTGCGTCCGTATCCGTGCCGCCAGGAACCACGGTGCAGGTCGAATTGATCAAACCAATCGACGCCCACAAGGCCAAGCCTGGCGACGAAGTCGTTGCGAAGATCACGCAAGACGTTAAGTCGGATGACAAAGTAGTGCTGCCGAAGGGCTCGAGAGTTATGGGTAAGGCCACCCAGGCCCAAGGGCGCGCCAAGGGGCAGAACGAGTCCGAACTCGGGCTTGCCTTTGATTCCGCCGTTCTGAAAGATGGTGCGCAAGTCCCGATTTCGTTCACGATTCAGGCGGTGGCCGATTCTTCAGCTGCCATGGCGCAGGCTGCGCTTGACGCACAAAGCGCCTCTACTTCCATTTCCATGTCTAACACTGCTCCCGGAGGCGGGATGGCTGGACGGCCTGGCCTTGGCAGTCAGGCGCAAGGCGCGCCGGGAGCGGACTTACACGCCGGCAATGCGGCCAGCACAAATCATGGTGAAGCATTGACGTCCTCAAGCGAAGGTATGATCGGCCTGCCTGACTTCACCCTGTCGTCTGGAACGTTAATTACCTCCAGCACTAAAAACGTCCGGCTGGAGAGAGAGACTCGCCTCGTGCTTCGGGTAACCGGTCAGTAAATCGGAGTGACAGCGGCAGAAGGCCGTCCTGCCATCTCAATCTTAGGGGATTGCCTATGGCTCGAAAGTTGGGAAAGCCTCAGTTGAGCCGCAACTATTTCGCCGGCCCCGCGGCCCGGGCGCGAGCCAGCATTTGTCGCATGAATGAGTCCTCGGGGAAACGCTCGACATAATTCTCCAGAGCTGTCCGCGCACTGGCGTATTCCTTCAGATCGATCAGACGAACGATCAGCATTCTTTGTAGCTCGGAATTAAAGGGGTCGAGAGCGATCGCTTTTCGTAGCACAACCGCGGCCTCGGCCGGGCGATCCAGCTTCACCAGGGCATTCGCCAGTTCGGTGTACAGAAAAGTTTTCGGCGGGCCAGTCTCTAAAGCGCGGCGCAAATGTGTAATTGCTTCCTCGTACTTGCCCGCTTGCGACTCCCGCGTTCCTGTCGCGGCCAGCACTAGCGGATTGTCGGGATCGGTCCGCTCCAATTGGTCGAGCACTTCAAGGTAACGCTTCACATATTCGGGATGCCGTTCCGCCAATTCTCCGTAGGCCTGCAGCAGGACCAGCGGTGGCGGCGTCGTGTCTTTCTGACCGGGAGCCGGATTCAGATGGATCAGATCAGGTAAGCCGGGCGTAGTTTGGTGAAAGGCTTCTTCCGGAAACGCTTCGTCGGGCCGGCTGAGAATCCGATGATTTGTGATGCTCGAATGCGAAATTTCCAGCACGTCACGCTTGGGCATGTGGCAACCGGCGCAGTCATCAGGGGGCTGCTGGTGCTGGCGCACGTCCAGAGCCAGGGTGCAGCTCTTTTCGCTGTGGCACGTCAGGCATTTGTTTCGGAAATAGCCAGGAGCCTCTTCCCGTGAAGGCTCCACGTGTGGATCGTGGCAGGTAATGCAGCCCAACTTTCGCCCACTTGCACGGTAGCACTTGCTGAGCGTCATGGAGTAGTAGTGTTCGAGCAGGTCCGATTGAGGCGGCGATTCGCGCTTCGGCGGGACCATCAGAATCGAGAGCGTGTTGTCCAGCGGAGTTCCTGGCCGGAAGTCTTTAAATTCCTTGCCCGGCATCAGCACCCGCACATCTCCAGTCTGATGGCACGACATGCATATGTTGTCAGCCAGAGTGGTTGAAAGGTGCGCCGGGTTGACGATATTCGGATCGTGCCCCAGGTAGCTGTCGCCGTCCATCTGCATCGCCACCACATGCGAAAGTCCCGGGCCGTGACAATTTTCGCAACCGATCGCCAACTCCGCGAATGGAGGGCTAGCGAAACGGCCATTTCCCTCCGGGACGGCGTTAGGCCGCCCGCTATGGCAGAAAATGCAGCCGGGCAGAATCGGGCGATTGAAGCCGTAATTGCCAAACTCATAGCCCGGCGAGAGTCCCCATTTTTGAGTTTTGGAATAAAAAGACAGAGGAGCCTGGAAGAGGTAGTCATCCTGTTTTAAAAGTCCGCCGAAACCATTTTCTCCAGCCCCTATGATCCATTCCAGTTGGTGGCTATCGCGGTAAATTTCCCGACCGTCCGCTCCCTTTTCGTATTGCGTTTGAAAGAGCTTTCCGCCCCGTACTTCGACTTCGATGTTTGCATTGCTATTTTTGTCCTGAACGGAAGTCGGGGCGTGTATTGTTTCCAACACTGAAGGCGTAACCGGTGATATGGAACGACCCATGCTGGTCTTGGAGAATTGTTTGTAGATCTCCTGATGGCATTGGGCACAAGCAACCGAGCCGGCATACTCAGAGCCAGGCGCACTGGATTGGGGAGCGGACTCTTTCGCGTAGGCGAGAATTACCCCAGCCACTGCGATCAGGGAAACTGCCATCACCATCATGAAACCGGGACAGCAAACCACGGAAACCAGTCGTGTCCAAGGCCTGGGTCTTCGAATCCTCATTTGAGTAATGAAGCCGCATTTCCGGAGAACGAAATCTCGGCCGTGGGCTTGTCCGATTTCGGGTTCCACGACAGCAGGGACTGCTGAACCCACTCCGCGCTTTTTTCTTTGTGACACAGGAGACAGGCATTCGGACTATCTTCCTGACCAAAGCGTCGAGTCATCTCGGCATTGGGGATGTCGTCAATTTGATGGGTCCGGGCCCGAAACAGCAGTGCATCCATGATACGCGGCATGTGACAGGAGACGCACCGGCTGCCGTCCGATTCCGCCGGGTGATGCGAGTGTTGCGCCGCGCGGGCACGGTTCTGGAACTGGGAATGGCATCCCGTGCACATGAGATCCGGATTCTCGCGAAACTTCAAAGCGGTGGGGTTGGAAGCGGAATCATGACTGTGGGGGTCATGGCAGGTTCCACAGCTCACCTGCCCTTTCTGAAAACACTGCGAACGTTCGAGGGCCTCCACCATGAAGGTTGTCTGCCGAAAGCGGCCGTCCTTGTAAAAGCCCTTGCGGGAGAATTCGCCGAAGGGGAGGCGCACATGACCGAGAAAGAAATCTCCCGCACTGGAATAGTTCAGTTCCCCAGCGGGACCTGGCTTACGGATCGCTGACTGCTCGTGACATTGCGCGCAGATTGCGATGAACTCGCGATTCGTGAGCTCGCGAAAATTTACCGGCGGGTCCAGCGGCGCCTTGGAGTAATACTGGTTCTCCGCCATCTCTACCGCGTGTTGTGCCGACGGGCCATGACACATCTCGCAATCAATTCCTGGCTCTTTGAATTCCAGATGGTTAGGCTCGAAGCCTGCTCCCGTCAAATTCTTCAATTGGCTCGTATGACATACGGCGCAGATCGCCTGATAGCTGGTCGATCCGTCGAGCTTTTCCCAGGAGCGCGGATCGGCACGCTTGCTTTCCACGCCGTCAATCACCTTCCAGTAGTTGACCCATCGTTTCAGGAGCAGGTTGTATTGAATGGGAAAAACGTGAATCTCGCCGTTGGGTAGCCTGGTGGCGTAAGCCTGCTGAAATTTTGACCCGATGGTGTAGTCCACCGGATAGGTATGCCACTTGCCGTCCGACTGCAGAATATCGAAATAGTGGCGATCATTGCGGATCGTCATGCGCGCGAACAAGCTCCGTTTTGCGGTTGCTTTGATTGCCACTTCTCCGTCCCGGTATTCAGTCTCGTCGCCCAGATAAAACTGGTTGTTGGTTGTGAAATCACCTTCGACGTTTTGTGGAGCGTAGGGACGGAACATCCTGGACATGCCGGTCTGTGACCACTGGCGGTAGATGTCGGCGTGGCATCCCCGGCAAGATTCCGAACCCAGGTAAGACGAAGGCGGATGAACCGGGGGCGCATTCTTGTTGGGATCGGCCGCCATTCCCGCGCTGGTTGTCCCCTGATCCTCAGCCTGCTTCAGGAAGGTTTCGAAGGCGACGCTGGAGTTGGGATAGAGCACCCGGTAAATGGTTTTAAGATTGTCATGCGCCTTGGGCGCGAGCGCATCCCCGGCCCGATACGCCGCGGCGAAGTTGTTCGCAGCTTCCGACCACTCTCCTGAGGCCAGCTGAGTCAACCCTCGCAGGTAAGGGATCTCTGGGTCCGCGGAGTTCAGGCGTTGGGCCTCAAGCAGTGCAGACTCCGAAGCCTTCAGGATTGGAATACGTTTCTTTTCTGCCGGAAGAGCAAGCGCCTGCTGCAGCAAAGCACGCCCTTTGGAAACGTTGGCGGACGCCTTCAACTTGCGCTGCAATTCCGGCCAGTTCTCCTCCGCGACCGATCCCGGAGCTCCGAAGCGATCGAGGCCATCGAGCGCCTGCTGAGCGTGAACGACTGCCGATGAGTTGCGATGTTCGCGCGCTTCCACATCAGCCACGGCAACGAGCAGGAGCGGATTCTCCGGGAGGAGCGCGAGGGATTTCGCAGCGTAAATCAGACCCGGCCCATAGTCCCCCAGATCGAAGCTGCCGCGAGCCGCCACCTCGTAAGCCTGCGCCAGAAACGCTGACTTCGGAAAATTCGCCAGGAACGTTTCGGCCCGTGCCTTCATCTGCGCGGCGGGAGCCTGGTGAAAGAGCTCGATAAAAGCGGTACGCTCGCTTTCGTCGGTGATCTGATCAGCAATGGTCGAAAGACTGCGCTTCTGGATGGAGGGATTGGCATCGATGTCCTGACCCGCGAGAGGAACAAGCGGACAAATCAGGATTGCGATCAACCAGAACCGTTTGCTCATTGCACTTCACAATGGCCAAAATCATGACCCGGCAAACCCAAGGTCGTCTGCCAGTGTGGTGCCCCCTGGGTCGTCATACTCACTTTGCGGTGGCCATTCTAACTCAGCTTCTGAGTCCCGCGTAAACCAATGAACAGCGCGCGCAGGTTTCAACCGAATCTATTCCGGATATTCCGCACCGGGACGCACCACACGAATGAAATGGTCAGTAAATGTTGCATGTACCCTGGGGATTTCGTATTTCGGCATGTGACAGGACGCACAATCCTTCGCAGCCACTGTGCAGGCGGGCTCAAGTTTGGCTGACGGTGGATTTCCCAACTGGTTGTGACACTTCAGGCACTTGGCATCGTAAGCTGTCGAATCGGTCACCAGCGGCTTATGGGGGTCGTGGCACGCCATGCAAGTAATCCTGGGATCGCCGCTCGCGCCCCAGCACAGACTTCTTTCCAGGCGATACGGCTGGAGCCGAACACTCGAGATTCCCATATGCCGTGGCATGAACAGGGCGACGTCCACGCGGGTACGGTGACAGGCGCCGCAGAAATCCACTGAATCGACGGGCGACATTCGCTCCGGGTTCAACATCGTGCCTGCTCCCCCCTGATCGGGGGCGACTTCCATCGCTGTGACGTGCTGCAGGCCCGGACCGTGACAAGCTTCGCAAGTAACACCGAGCATGGCGTGTTCAGGATCAAAGTTTCCGGATACGGTGGATGCGGTGGAATGGCAGCCGAAACACCGCCGGATGATCTCATGGTCAACGGGATCGCCGAGAGCCTGCGCAATAGTACTGGGAGCGGCGGCCTTATGGCCCGGCGTGACGTCGAGTCCCGCCAGACCCGGGTAGTAGCTCAGCCGGCTCTCCAGAAAGACGTCATTCTGTTTCAGGACATAGGTCTGAGCATCGGCCCCAAAGACCCAACCCACGGTCGCCGACACAGCGTTCGTCTTGTCCTTCACGGAGAACTTGGTTTCGGTAGGCCCCGGCGAGAGGAGGTAGTCGTAACTCTCGTCGGAAAACGACAATCGCCCGCGCCGCTGCAGAAGGGGCAGATCAGAGGGGCGCCGGGCGGCATTAAACATCGGAGTCTTCCGCTGCGAGGCGGCAATTTCGGCGTGACACTTGGTGCAGGCCGCGGGGCCCACATATTCACTTAACGATGGTGTCCCCTTGGTGGGCCACCAACCTGCCAGTTGCCACCTGTCCGGCGTAGCCATGGGAAACTTCGCCCTCGGAGCATCCTGCCCGGCTACCCACATCGCACAGATGGCCACGAACAATCCAATCCCGAGGACTTGGAGGGAGCGGAGCTTCATGAGATTGCGGAATTGTAACGCAGGACTCCGGCTGACAGCGGAGAACGAGTCGCAAAGGATCTTTCATGACGTGAGCAGGACTCGGCGTCGATCAGTTTTCAGAGCGGCGCATTGACAGGGAGAGTAGAATCCTCTTCCGTTGTCGGTTGCGTTCAGCAGCCTGACTCTTCATCAAATATCTTCATCAAACACGGGGTGGCGAATGACGCCGGGTAAAGGAACTTCGAGACGCGATTATCTGAAACTCATGGCTGCCGGCGCAGGTCTCGCCGCAACCTCCCCGGTGAGCTGGGTCCGGCAAGCCGCTGCGAAGACGATGGCGGAGGAGCCGCAGACGCCTCCGCCCAATCATGACCGCCGGATTCAATGGTGGCACGAAGCCAGGTTCGGAATGTTCATTCATTGGGGACTCTACAGCGTGATTGGCCGTCACGAGTGGGCAATGGAAATGGAGGGCATTCCCATCCCGCAATACGAAATGCTTGCCAAACATTTCAACCCCAAGCCCAACGCCGCGCGCGAGTGGGCCAAGCTGGCTCGGCAGGCGGGGCAGAAATACATGGTCATGACCACCAAGCACCATGAGGGTTTCTGTAATTTTGACACCAAGCTGACTGACTATTGCGCCCCCAAACAAGCCGCAGGACGGGACCTGGTCCGCGAGTTCGTGGATGCTGCGCGCGCTGAGGGACTACGAGTCGGCTTTTACTATTCCCTGATGGACTGGCATCATCCTGACGGCGCACTGTGCGCCACCGACGAAGCCGCGCGGCAACGCTTCGTGGCATACACCCACGGCCTCATTCGTGAGCTGATGAGCAATTACGGCAAAATCGACGTTCTCTGGTACGACGTGGATTGGCCGCTCTCGGCGGAACAGTGGCAATCGGAAAAAATGAACCAGATGGTATTCGAGCTCCAGCCGGACATCATCGTCAACAATCGCAATGGGCTGCCCGGAGACTTTTCCACGCCGGAGCAACACATCCAGGCTGCGGCCAAGGGACGCGCGTGGGAAGCCTGCATGACCCTGAATGACAGCTGGGGATATCACAAGGCTGACGACAACTGGAAAACTGCCAAGACCATCGTCAACAACCTGATTACCTGTGCGCACGGTGGCGGCAACTATCTCCTGAATATCGGTCCCAAGCCCGATGGCTCCATCCCGGAAGAATCGGTTGCGATTCTGCAGGCCGTGGGCAGGTGGACTGGCCCTAATGCAACCGCAATTTACGGCACCGAACGCAGCGACTTTCACCAGCACGTGTACGCCAACTTTACCCAGCGCGGCAACACCGTCTACGCACACATTGATGATTGGCCCGGAGACACCCCCGCGGAAAAATGGCTGTCGTTTTACCAGCCGCCCAGCGTGATTTCGTTTGGCGGTTTTCGTACGAAAGTAAAGTCTGTTCACCTGTTGCAGGGCGGCAAAGCAGTTGCCTTTACCCAGGACGACCTGTCTCTGCGGCTCACCGGACTTCCTTCGGTTGCTCCCGATCAACCGGCCACCGTGATCGTAATCGAGTGCGAGGGAGAGCCCATGATGGACCGCGACTACGTGAGGAAGAATCGTCCGCGCTTCAAGGTCGGAGTAAGTTGAGCTTCAGTCGGGGCTACGGCCTCAGCGCTTATTTCTGTGCGCTGTTTACAAAGCGAATGGCCTGGTCGATGTCCGGGTCCTGTGGCGTGAGTTTCTTTGCTTCGAGGAGTTCGGCCAGTCCGCTCTTCAGGTCCCCGGAACGGCAGTAGGTGAGGCCGAGGTCCTTGTGGAGGAGAGCCAAGGCGCTGCACTCCCCGCAGACCTGCAGTCCTTCTTTCAGCTGGGCAATCGCTTGCGGCCAATCGTGCGCGGCCGCGGCCGACAGGGCAAAATTTCCCAGAGTCTGGGCGCGATCCATAATGTGCTTCTGCGCCTGCAGGGTTTCAAACCGCTGTTGAAACTGTTGTGCCTCCTGCGGGTCGGTCTTGACTAGTTGGCGGGAGAGATTGTAAAGGGCCTCGCCATGATCAGGTTTGATCTCAATGACCTTGCGCCATTGAGCGATTGCTGCATCCCGATCACCACTGTGAAGTAATTCCTGTCCTAGCACAAATAGTGTGTCGGGATTCCTGGGGTCGAGCGCCGCCGCTTTTTGCAGCATCTGAACCGCCGCTTGCGGGTTGCCCGCCGATTTGTCGATCAGGCCAAGTAAGTACCAGGGC
>JBARIF010000263.1:0-1782 GCA_049799615.1 Terriglobales bacterium | reverse complement strand
TGCGCGAGGTGTTCGGTGCCATGCCGCGCAGTCGGATCGCACTGGAAATCGGTACGCATTCGCCCTGGATCAGTCGCTTGCTCAGCGAGTTGGGGCATGAAGTGATCGTGGCCAATGCGCGCAAGGTGCGGCTGATCGGGGAGAGCCGCAAGAAAGACGATCGGCTGGATGCGCAGACGCTGGCCCGGCTGGCCCGGATTGATCCCGAGTTGCTGTATCCGGTGAAGCACCGCAGCGTGCACGCGCAAGCGGATCTGACCCTGATCCGGGCGCGCGCTGGACTGGTACGAGCGCGAACCGGGCTGGTCAACACGGCTCGCGGGCTGGCCAAGAGTTATGGGGAACGTTTGCGTGGATGCAACGTGCGTAACATGAATGCGGAGAAAGCCGAGAGCTTGAGTCCAGAACTGCAAGCCGCACTGGAACCGCTGTTGAACGCAATCGAGTCGCTGAGCGGGCGCATCGTGGAATACAACCAGCGCATCGAGAATCTGGCGCAGCAGAGTTATCCACAAGTGGCGCTGCTGAAGCAGATCAAGGGAGTGGGCACGCTGATCGCGCTCACATTTTTGCTGACGCTGGAAGATCCGCACCGTTTCGGCAAGAGCCGCGACGTGGGTGGCTATCTGGGACTGCATCCGGGACGCAGGCAATCGGGACAGAGCGAGCCGCAGATGCACATCAGCAAGGAAGGCGATCCCTATCTGCGGACGTTGTTGGTGCAAGGAGCGCAACATATCTTGGGGCCGTTCGGGGTGGACTGTGATCTCCGGCGCTGGGGGCTGAAACTGGCCGAACGTGGAGGGAGGAACAGCAAGAAGCGAGCCATCGTGGCGACCGCGAGAAAGCTGGCGGTGCTGTTGCATCACCTGTGGGTGAGCGGGGAAGTGTACCAACCGTTGCACAACAGCCGCCCAACGACCGTGGCTGCAGCCGCCTAAAACAGAAGAGCAAAACAAAAGTCAAAACCGTTCCAGGAAGAGAACAGACAAAAGCCCTACGCCGAGTTCCGGTGACTGCGTTAATGGCCTGGCCCGCGTTCCACGTAAAGTGAAAACGACAGGTCGCTAATCAGATGGCAGCACCGGCTGAACCGAGAACGCCCAACATGCACCGAGCGAAACGAATCGCTCCTCGAGAGTGCGGATGGAAGCATGGCGACAGTGGCCACTCGGCGGGACGAAAAAAGCATGCACACCAAAAAGACATAAGAATCGACTTGACTCCGACCGGCCTTCTCATGGAAGGCGATTACACCAAAAACTCCCAATCCGGTTCGCAATTGGGAATTTTGGTGAGAGGCGATGTTACGCCAACCCGAGTTCATGCCGCGACTTCGGGACTTGAGGGGGCACTATTACGCAAAGCGTAAAGAGCGAATGTGTCCTTGAGCGTGATGGTGTCTCGGACAAGCATCAGCGAAAAGTACGCTGTCAGGTAGCCCTAGCTAGAGAATTCTGTACAGAGGACTCCTAAGCAAGAGAAAAGCAATGAGCGCGAGAGCAATCTTGCTGAAGCGCCTGGTCAGAAGACTTGCCAGCCGAAACAGGCGGTTCTTCGGGTTGGCTCGCGTTGTGTTCCTGGTATCCGGACTGCTCTGCCGAGTCATGCTTCTGCTGGAGCTGTTCGTGCTTCTGGAGGGCTTCATCGCGGGCCTGCCGCAGTTGCCTCGCTTTGGAACCCATCGCGACTGATCGGCGATAAAGCTTACGACAGCGACCGCCTGGATCGTGATCTGTCCGACCGTTATGGAATCGAGATGATCGCACCGCATCGTGGCGA
>JBARIF010000262.1:0-3335 GCA_049799615.1 Terriglobales bacterium | reverse complement strand
AGACTTACATGAGCGCGTACAGGAAGCCGTCCGTGCTGCCTACGTAGATCACGTTGTTCACCACTACCGGTGACGACAATATCGCGCCCACGCTCATCATCTTCTGGACGCCGATCACCATGCTGTCGTAGAAATTGTCGGCGAATGCGGCTTCATAGTTGGGAGTTCCATCCGGTTTGGTGAGCGCGGGGCCATTCTGGCGTGGAGCGTCGGTCTCAAATGTCCACGCGAGCTTCTGGCTGGCGAGATCTATGGCGATGAGCTTTCCCTGGTGCGAACCGATGTAAAGCATGCCGCCAGCCAGCGCGGGCGAGGAGAACAGGGGCCAGTGATTGAAGTTGAGCGAAAAAATCGGGGTTCCTGCCTTGGCGTCCATGGCGAAGACCGTTGCCGTGTCCGAGGTCGCGAAGTACACCTTACCATTCCGCACCGCCGACGATGTGATGACCCACGAACCTTTATTGTTAAAGGCCCATTTCTTCTCGCCCGTCCGGGCATCGAGCGCATAGAAGTTCGAATCGCGGCAGCCAAAGTACACCACGCCATCCATGACGGCCGCGGAAGACTGAATGCCAACCTGGTTGTAGATGTTGTGATCCTCGCCGGTCTTGAAGCGCCATTTCTCTTTTCCACTGGCGGCATCGAGAGCGTAGAAGTAGCTGTCCCAACTGCCGATGAATAATGTCCCATCGGAGATCGCCGGAGAGGCGTGGACGACATCGCCGGTGTGAAATTTCCACTTCAGCGTTCCGGTTGCTGCATCCAGGGCATAGACGTTGCCGTCGCCGCTTCCGAAATACACCGCCCCGCCCCACAGCGCAGGTGACGATAGATAGAAGTCGAAGGGGTCGGGCATGCTTTCCGCGGCGGGTTCAGACCCGTGCAAATGCTTGCCTGCGAATCGCTTTTCGCCCTCGGTCTGAAACTTCCATTTCAGCTTCCCGCTGGCGGCATCGACCGCATAAAACCTGCCGCTGTAGCTGCCGAAATACACGACTCCGTTCTCGACCGCAGGCGACGACGTTACCCGCACGCCGGTGAACAGCTTCCATTTCTGCGTGCCAGATGCGAGATCTACCGCGTAGAGATTCCCGTCCGTACTCCCCACGAAGACCATGCCATCGGCCACCGTGGGCGACGAGATCACCTGGCCGTCAGTGTGAAACTTCCACTTGACCTGGGTCAGCTTTGGCACGCCTGGCGCGTTGTAGACGCCGGTGTGGGACAGGTCCCCGCGAAACATGGCGGCGTCCTGGCCAAGTGCTGTGAGGCAAAATAGCAGCGCGGCGAGCAGAGAACGGCGAACAATTTGCATGCGGAATAGACGAAGGAACCTGGATAAGGTCACTATCACCACAGGTTGCATGGGGACAAGCCTTGTTGTAGCGCCGGCGTCTCGCCGGCGCTACGAAACCGGTGAAAAAACAGGGAAGCCGAAGCTTCCCTGTTGATAAGCAAAATTCCCCACCCAAGCGAAGCTTGGACGGGGCACCCCTCTAGACTAGAGAGCGGCGCACACCGACTTTACCTCGGTGTAGAGCTCCAGAACGTCGTGCCCCATTTCCCGGCCCCAGCCCGACTGCTTGTACCCGCCAAAGGGTAACGCTGCGTCGAACACGTTGTAGCAGTTGATCCACACCGTGCCGGCGCGTAGTTGCGAAGCCAGGCGATGCGCCTTACCGATATCGCGCGTCCAGATGCCTGCCGCCAGCCCGTACACGGTGTTGTTGGCTTTCTTGACCACATCGTCGTAATCGGTGAAAGGAATTGCCGAAACCACCGGACCAAAAATCTCCTCGCGCACGACTTTCATGTTTTCAGTGGTATCGACCAGCACGGTGGGTTGGACAAAGTATCCCTTGTCACCATGCCGCCCGCCGCCGACGACCGCCTTGGCACCCTCGGAGCGTCCGGATTCGAGGTAGCCGCAAACCCGGTTGAGCTGCTCTTCGGAAACCAGAGGCCCCATATCGCTCGACTCCTCCCATCCCGGACCAACTTTGATCTTCTGCGCCTTCGCCGATACTCCTTCAACCACCTGGTCGAAGATGCTCTTCTCCACATACAGGCGGGAGCCGGCGCAGCAACATTGTCCATGGTTAAAGAAGATGGCGCTGGCCGAGCCTGAGATTGCCGTCTTCAAGTCTCCATCGTTGAAGACCACGTTAGGAGATTTGCCGCCCAACTCCAGTGATACTTTCTTCAAATTCCCGGCTGCCGCCTGAAGGATGAGTTTGCCAACTTCCGTGGATCCGGTGAAGGCGACTTTGTCCACATCCGGATGCGCGGCCAGGGCAGCGCCCGCGGTTTCGCCATAGCCCGGGACGATGTTCACCACTCCGTCAGGTATTCCAGCCTCCTGAATCAGTTCGCCCAGGCGCAGGCAGGAAAGCGGGGTCTGCTCCGCCGGCTTGATCACGACGCAGCATCCCGTGGCCAAAGCCGGCCCCAGTTTCCAGGCCGCCATCAGCAAAGGGAAATTCCACGGGATGATCTGGCCCACCACTCCCACCGGCTGGCGCAGAGTGTAAGCCAGGAACTTGGTGCCGGCAGAAATCGGAATGGTATTGCCTTCAATCTTGGTCGCCCAACCTGCCATGTAGCGGAACAGGTCTACGGCCAGTGGCACGTCCGCCACCCGCGCCACCTTCAGAGGCTTGCCATTATCCAGCATTTCCAGTTCGGCAAATTCTTCCAGGTTTTGCTCCAGCAAGTCCCCCAGTTTCCAGATCAGGCGTCCGCGCTCAGAGGGCGTCATCTTTGACCAGGGGCCGGTTTCGAATGCGGCGCGAGCCGCCTTGACGGCGCGGTCGATGTCCTCACGATCTCCCTCGGCGATGCGAGCCAGCACCTCACCCGTGGCCGGGTTGTACGTGGGAAAGGTCTTGCCGGAAGCGGCTTCCACCCACTGTCCGTTAATCAGCATCTTGCGGTTCTTGGAGATATAACTTGTTACTTTGTCGTCCATTTGAACGCTGGATAGTACGGTTGCCATAAATTCCCTCCTCGAGTTGCAAATTCTCACAATGGCGTGCGTCGAAGTGCCGCCCCGTACGGGCGATAGCAGAGTGCCTCCCACTTATCGATAAAGGACCGATCTCGGACAGCCTGAAAGAACAAAAGACGGACACCCCGCCCATTCACCGGCGCATTCACCGCCGATTGTAGCTCATTCCGGTGTAACGGTGCTGGTGCATCGGTTTTGCATTGGGCGGAACTCTGTCTACAATGGGCTTTCCCTCCGGAATGAAATGAAGAAGCTCGACTACCGTTCGCGCCGTTGGACCGTGATCGCCTCCGGGCTGCTGTGCGGGGCCTTGGCGCTGGTCGTGCTG
>JBARIF010000261.1:0-11337 GCA_049799615.1 Terriglobales bacterium | reverse complement strand
ATTTTGGCTTGACCATGACCCTTGCCTCGGGCAATCTCCACAGAAAAATCAAAACCAACTTTCAACCGCAAGAGCGTCGGACTTGAGTGCCCGACCCACACGTTCACATATAAAACAAACTCAATCGGGGCAGCCCATACTTCTCCAGCAATCTCTTGTGCAGATACTGCTTCTGCAACTGGTCGATCTGCGCGGCCGGCATCTTGCGGCGGTAAGGGCTCAATTCGCGGTCGGCCTCGGCCCGGACGGCAACGACCTCGTCATCGCCCGTTGCCGCCAGCAGCATCGCGAACAACTTCTCTTCCAGCACCGTCAGCCGCCGCTCCAGGTCTTCCAGTCGAGGCGCCGTGACTTCCATCTCCGAAGCCAGTTCACGCAGCGTTCCAGCCGTGGCTCGCGCCGCCGCTGTCCCGGAAATTCCGGGCCGCTCCGGCAGCTTGGCCGTGAGCAGCAGATCGGCGTTACGCCGCAGAAAAGCTACAATATCCCCGGCCTGAAAACCTGCAGGCTTCGCGCTCGGCTGGTCGCTGCTCGAAGCGCCCACCGCCGCCTCCTTCATCTCTTCGGCAGCCGCCAGCACTTCTTGCGCGCAGTAAGCCAGACTGTTGACCTTGCGGGGGGTAGGACGTTTCTCATAGCGCTCGAACGCCCCGTCGATCCCGCGCAGGACCGCTTCCAGCGGAATGCCGGCGTCTTTCCAGGTTTCGATCAATGCCCAATCCAGAGTCGAGAGCAGCAGGATTCCGCCCCGGCGCCGTTGAAACTGCTCTTCGATTTCGGTGAAATAGTTGAAATAGTTTTCCACGACAACTCAGCGGGCTCGTGGTGTGCGGCCTGGCCCGGACTTGGCGGCTGGCGTGGTCGGGGATGCCTTCACAGCCGCGCCTTCACGCCCGGACCTCGCCTCCGTGTTCCGTTCCCAGATAAGGCGCAGGCCGTCCAGGGTGAGCAAATCGTCCACATGCTTGATGTATTTCGATCCCTTCCCGATCAGCGCGGCCAGTCCGCCGGTGGCGACGACGGTGGTTTCCGATCCCATTTCTCCCAGCAGCCGCTCCAGAATTCCATCCACCAGTCCGAGGTAGCCGTAGTAAAGCCCGGACTGCAGGCTGCCCACGGTGGTGCTGCCAACCACGCGCGCCGGTTTACGGATGGCCACTCGCGGCAGGCGCGCCGTCTTCTGAAACAGGGCGTCGGCGGAAATCCCGATGCCGGGACAAATCACACCGCCCTGATACTCGCCCTTTTCGGACACGCAGTCGAAAGTGGTTGCGGTGCCGAAATCGACCACGATGCAGGGCCCACCAAATTTTTCGAAGGCGGCCACCGAATTCACAATGCGATCGGCGCCAACCTCGGAGGGGTTCTCATAGAGCACGGGCATCCCAGTTTTTACTCCGGGCTCGATAAACAGCGGCTTGGTGTTGAAATAACGTTCGCAGACCTGGCGCAAAGTGGAATCGACCGGCGGCACGACGGAAGAAATGATGATGCCGCGGACACCCTGAACTTCAATCTTGTCCATGGCAAACAGATTGCGGAACAACACTCCGTATTCGTCCACGGTCTGGGTGGCGATGGTCGCCACGCGCCAATTGGCCACCAGCAACTTGTAACGTTGCGACTCGGTGTGATCCTCAGGCGCAGCTTTAGCGAACACTCCCAGCACCGTATTCGTGTTGCCCACATCAAGGACCAGAAGCATAGCCAGAAAATCCGCACTGAAGCATGCCGCAGCCGCTCACTTCAATCTCACCGTCCCGCTTAACACCGTCCGCAACTTCCCGGCCGTTCTTACCTGCAAAAATCCGCGCGAATCCAGGCCCTCGGTCACCCCTTCAAAACCGCCGTTCTCTTCCACCTGCACCCGCCGCCCCCGTGCCGATGTCGATCTTTCCTGAAATCGCTGTAAGACCGATTCATGTGCCCCCGGCTTCTCCAGCAAGTCCCGGTATTCACGGTCGAGCGATTTTAGCAAAGCCGCATATAGTTCCACGCGCGACCATTCTGTGCCGCTGACCAGCCGCAGGGATGTTGCGATCGGCTGCAACCCGGCCGGGAACTTCGTCTGGTTCACGTTGATCCCAATCCCCACCACGATGTGGCGGACGCGTGTGGCTTCCGCATTCATCTCGGTCAGAATGCCGCAGAATTTCTTCCCGCCGACCAGGAGATCGTTAGGCCATTTCAGATCAGGAGAGATTCCGGAATCAATCTGCTGCACCGCGGAGTGCACCGCCAGGCCCGCCGCCAGCGAGAGCACCAGCGCCTCCGAAGGCGGCAATGCCGGGCGCAGCACCACCGAGCAATAGATCCCCACCGAAGGCGCTGATTCCCATTGATGTGCGCCCCGCCCCCGCCCAGCGGTCTGCTCTTCCGCTACGAAGACACTGCCTTCCGAAGCGCCAGCGGCGGCACTCTCCATGGCTTCGAGATTGGTGGAACCGATCTTGTAATAGTGATGATAGTTGTGATGAACATCCGCGCCGAAAATCGTGCCCTTCAGGGCCGGCGCCAGCATGTCGGGCAACAGCAGATCAGGCACAGCCTTAAGCTGGTACCCGGTTGCCGGATGCCCGGCAATTTCGACTCCCAGCCCGCGCAGCTGCTGTACCAGGCGCCATACCTCGGAGCGGCCCGTACCAATCTCGTCGGCAATCTTGGTGCCGCTCACCACCACGGTTGCGTGGTCCATCAGCAAGCGCACAATTTGTCCCAGACGAAAATCGGTCCGTTGCGGCACAGGATCACGTGGTCGCGGCCCACTCGCCCGCGCAGCCTTCCGGGAATCTCGCTTTGTGGCGTGTTTGGTAATGCAGAGATTATGCGGGAGAGAGACAGAAAGGACAAATCTGGATGACGGAAGACGGGCCTACGCCGGCGTAACTCGCAAGCTCATATCCACGGCCACAGCCGAATGGGTCAATGCGCCCACGGAAATATAATCCACTCCGGTCTCGGCATAGGCTCGCACGTTCTCCAGACCGATGCCTCCGGCACACTCCACGGGGATGCGCCGTTCCGCCTTTGCGCAACGCGCGATCGCCTCCTTCACCTGCTCCACCGGCATGTTGTCCAGCAGGACAGCCTCCGCGCCATGAGCCAGCGCATCCTCCAATTCCGCCAGCGTCCGGACTTCCACCTCGATGGGCTGCGACCCGCGGCGGTTGCGATGCGCTCGTTCCAGCGCGGCCGCAATGCTTCCGGCCAGCGCAATGTGATTGTTCTTGATCAGCACTCCGTCGGAAAGATCGAGGCGATGGTTCTGACCGCCTCCGCAGCGCACCGCGTACTTATCGAGTACCCGCAAGCCCGGCGCGGTCTTCCGGGTATCGAGGATACGTGCCCGGGTCCCGGAAACCGCATCCACAAATTGGCGGGTCAGGGTGGCAATGCCGCTCAATCGCTGCAGGAAGTTGAGGATGACCCGCTCGCAGGATAGTACCACGCGCGCATTGTGCCTCAGCACCGCGATGGTCTGGCGATTGTGCAGGCGTACGCCATCGAAAATTTCGGGATGACTGGTAACTTCATAGTGGGAAGTAACCGCGCCATCCAGCAGAGCATAAACATCCAGAATGCGCGGCACGCAGCCCAATCCGGCGAGAATGCACTCCTGCTTTGCGATGATGGTGGCGGCGGCGCGCTGGCCGGGATCAATGCAGGCGTAGCTGGTAGCATCTCTGGTGGCGCGGTCCTCCAGCAATGCGTTCTCGACAATCGCGGTTATCCGCCGACCATTCCAGTCCATAGTTCGTAAAATCTGGGAACCGAGAACTGACCACCAAACAACTGTTCTTCTGAAATCCAGTTCGCAGTTTTGAGCTGTCAGCTCCCAGTTCGAGCTAACTCGGACAGACTGCTCCGGACCTTCTCCCGCAAAACTTCCAGTTCGGCCATGCGTTTTCGCATGCCTTCCACTACTTTGGCCGGGGCTTTAGCCAGAAATTGTTCGTTCCCCAGTTGACGCTGGCTATTGGCCGTCTCTTTCTCGATCTGCTCCAGTTCCCTGGTAAGGCGGTGCCGTTCCGTCGCCACGTCAATTTTCTTCTCGTAGATTACATGCACATCGAATCGCGCCGTGGAACGGGCCCCCGCCATTTGGGACAACGAGTTCTCCACAAAGGCGACACTCTCCACGCCGGCCAGCCGCTCGATGGCGCTTAGATTCTCCTCCAACAGCGACTTGATCTCCGCATCCGGGGTGTAAACCTGGATCGGAACTTTCTGCTTCTGCTCGACTTTCAATTCCGCGCGCAAATTGCGCACGCTGACGATCAGGTCCTGCACGATCGCCATATTGGTTTCGGCTGTCAGATCGAGTTGCCGCTCATCGGCCTGCGGGTAGGCGGCCAGCGCGATCGACTTCAGTGGCGGCGCGCCATCGTAAACCGCGTGCCAGATTTCTTCCGTGATAAACGGCATGACCGGATGCAAAAGCCGCAACGAAGCTTCGAATAAACTGACCAGGTTGCCGCAGACAATGCCCACAGATGCTTGCTCAATCCCGTTCTCGGCGTTGAGGCGCGGCTTCACCAGTTCGATATACCAATCGCAGAAATCGCCCCAGAAAAAATCGTAGATGCGGTTTGCGGCCTCATGAAAACGATACGTCTGCCAGGCCTCGTTAACGTCTTTGGTCACTCGCTGGAAACGCGAGAGTATCCAACGATCTTCGAGAGTGGTTGCCTGGAACCCGGCCAGACCCGCCTCCAGTCCTTCCAGAAACTCCTGCTGCTTCCATACTCCTGCCTCCTCGGTCCGATCCACGTTCATGAACATGAACCGGGCCGCATTCCATATCTTGTTGGCAAACGCCCGATAACCATCAGTGCGGCTTTCGCTGAAGGCGATATCCGTTCCCGGGGCTGCCATGGCCGCGAGGGTGAAGCGCGTCGCGTCGGTGCCAAAACGCTGAATTATTTCCAGCGGATCAATCACGTTGCCCTTGGTCTTCGACATTTTCTGCCGGCCGGCATCGCGCACCAGGGCGTGTATATAAACCTGGCGAAAGGGCACGCTGTCGTCTTTCCTGTCTGCCCAGCCGCTGGCCTGTTTCAGCGCCGGGTCCTGCTGGTGGCCCTGCATGAAGTGGCAGCCAAACATGATCATGCGGGCGACCCAGAAAAACAGGATCTCGTAAGCGGTAATCAACAGCGTGGTCGGATAGAAAACCTCCTGCGCGCGCGTCTTCTCCGGCCAGCCCAGCGTGGTGAAGGGCAGCAGCCCCGACGAAAACCAGGTGTCGAGCACATCCGTATCCTGCTTCAGTTCCGATTCGCCGCACTTTGAACACTTCGCCGGCGTCTCGCGGGCAACAACAATTTCTCCACACTTGCAGTGCCATGCCGGGATGCGATGCCCCCACCACAACTGCCGCGAAATGCACCAGTCGTGGATGTTGTGCATCCAGTTCAGGTAAATCTGCTTATAGTTTTCCGGGACAATCGTGATCTCGCCATTCTCCACCGCCTCGGTGGCGCACTCGGCCAGCGGCTTGATCTTGATGAACCACTGCGTCGAAAGGCGGGGTTCGACTACGGTCCCACAGCGGTCGCATTTCCCGATCGCAATGGTGTAGTCCTTCTCACCCACCAGAAAATTCTGCTGGCGCAAATCTTCGAGCACCCGCTCCCGCGCGGCATAGCGGCTCAACCCGGCGTACGGCCCGGCGTTCTCATTCAGGTGAGCGTGCTCGTCCATGATGTCGATCTGCGGCAGGTTGTGGCGCAAGCCCGCCTGGAAGTCATTAGGATCGTGCGCCGGAGTCACTTTCACAGCGCCGGTGCCAAACTCAGGATTCGCCAGCTCGTCGGTGATGATCGGGATCTCTCGATTCATCAGCGGCAGCAAAACCTTCTTCCCGTGCAGATGCTTGTAGCGTTCGTCCTTCTCGTTCACCGCAACCGCGGTATCGCCCAGCATCGTCTCCGGACGGGTAGTGGCCACGGTGATGAACTCATCCGTGCCAATCACGGGATAGCGGATCTCGAACAGCTTGCCCTGCACCTCTTCGTGCTTGACCTCAAGATCGGAAATCGCCGTCTCGCACCGCGGACACCAGTTGACAATGTACTTCCCGCGATAAATCAATCCTTCTTCATAGAGGCGGACGAAAACCTCGCGCACGGCGCGCGAAAGGCCGTCGTCCATGGTGAAATATTCGCGGTCCCAATCGACCGACGCTCCCAGCCGCTTCATCTGGTCGAGAATCGCACCGCCGTAATGTCGCTTCCATTCCCACACCCGCTCGATGAACGCTTCGCGTCCCAGGTCGCGCCGCTTCTTGCCTTCGCTGGCCAGCTGGCGCTCCACCATCATCTGGGTAGCGATGCCCGCGTGGTCGGTGCCGGGCAGCCACAAGGTCAGGAATCCGCGCATGCGGTGCCAGCGCACAATGATGTCCATCTGGGTCTGGTTGAGCATGTGTCCCATGTGCAGGCGCCCGGTGACGTTCGGAGGCGGAAGCAACAGCGTGAATACCGGCCTCGTCTCTCCCGGCGGCGGCGTGGGTACGGAAAAGAGCTTCTCCTTAACCCAGTACTCGGCCCAGCGCGTTTCAATCGCGCCCGGCTCGTACGCTTTGGACAATTCGTGTGGCATGGGTTTCCAAGCTCTTGGCAAACCAGCACTTGGCAACCAGCACCCAGCATTTCCTCGGGGCGGCACCTATTCCCAGACCCAAGGCGCAGTCGCCAAGTGCTGCTTGCCAATGGCTAAAGGCTAAACTTTGATATTACAGGCCCGCGAAAACCAGGGTCAAACGAGGCGCGGGTAGGTATACGGCGACGGCAAAATGCTCCCTCCCCTCCTGGACTCTGCTCGGCTGGGGATTGAAGGGCAGCAGATTGTGCCTGAAAACCCACCCTCAAAGGTCAATGAGTGCAATTGCCTGTTAACAGAAGTTACGCACGTAATCGGGCCACGCGACGGCAGACGGTGTCCAATACAGATATGCATTCCTTCCTTGCGGTCATAGCTCTCGCCGCTTTTTCGGCTATAGCAGTAGCGCAGAACGCGCCGACGCCCAACGCCGGTGTCCAGACGAATTGGCAGACCATCGACCAGTTGTGTGGACAAATCGAACTTCCGACCCCGAAGCAAAAGCGTATCGTTGTTGATGGCAAATACAGCAAAAGCGTATCGTTGTTGATGGCAAATACGAAGTACGCCTCTACACAGCGTTTTTGGAAGGTGCAACGCTAACGCTTTATCCGGGAACATCGACTGAACACGAATGCTGCGCCGTCAAAGCGATGGCCACGACGCAGTCGCATAAATTCGGGACCTTCGAGTTTGACGGCGTGCAGCCCGGAGCGTACTGGCTTCGCGTTCATAAGAATGAGTTTATCGGCCTGATTCCGGTTCGAGTCACAGATAATTTTGACGCGAAACAATGTAAGAAGCCAGAAGTCGGTCGGAGTTTCGTGGTCGATTCGAATCCACCCAAGGTTCAGAAACGAGTCCGATAGCGCGGAGCGCGTCCTGTCTAGTCGCGGATGGCTCGGGTAACATCGCCATTTCACTCATTGACACGGATTTTGGCGAACAAACGGCGCAAGCTTGAAAGTTACTTGTACTCAAAGCGCTGAGGATTTCAAATCTCGAACATGCAACCATGCCAGTGCCGATCATGGCTATTAAGCCCCCAACTTTCGTGCCTAATGCTGTTGTCGTTGGCTACCATGTTCCTGTCTGGTTTGGCTAGAGCTACTGATAGGTGCGGGTCGGTCGACCGTATCAGAATCGCGCTTCGTTTGACCGAGTTTATTTATCCAGAGACAAGGAATCTGGAACTCGATATTTCTCTCGGCAACGGATACAGCGGACCACCCGCATACCAGACTGACGGCCGAGCTGTCATGATTACGGTCGGTAAGGATAGTTGGCTAGTTTATGGCAAACCAGCGCCGGAAACAGAAAAGTATTTCAGCAAGAAGGGCCTTGCGCTTCCCTTTCACCTGCGATTTGACTTCATTGATGGGAAGAAGTTTCCCGATTGTTTACCAGATGTCCTGAATGACTATCCGAGCGATGAACGCTTCAACGCGGAACGACTGATGCAGTCTCATCCTGAATGGAGCGCTGAGGCCGCACTTGCGGCTGTTAGAGAGTCTGCACTGCGCTTCGGCCCAAACGAAAAACAGAAGCTGCTACAGAGTTTACCACTCAAGGGACTCGCAGAGATTTACGGGCCTCTCCGAATTCAGCATGCCAAGTTCGATCTGATGCAAGAGCATGAGAAAGATGCGGAGTGGTGGTTCACGGGGCTGCAATGGGACATCACTGCCGAAGTGGTGGGTACGAGCAGGACTGTACAAATCACTGTCGACCCTTTCACTGGAAGAATATTCGCAATCCACAGTCTCGGACGATAAGGCCGTTGTGTTCGTCTACATTTTCATCTGGAGATGAGGCTCGGAGAGTGAAGCGCGCGCACGCTTCGCTCGCGCTGGGCTGGAGTTGAGTTGGCGCTGACCCGGGTGGGGCGGGGAGTTGAGTTGACGCTGCGCTAAGCCGCAGGATACTAGAATTGTGTTGATGCTGACGGTTTAGACGGAACTGGATAGGTCGGGAAGTCGGGAGACCAGGGTCACTGAGCGCTGTGATTGGGATCACTTGTCCCCGCGACACTGTCGGCCTAGACTTGCACCATGCGACGTTTCACCGCCATAGCCGTCGCGCTGCTGGTGATCTGCTGGACTGCGGTGCCACTGTTGGCTTGCATGATCCCGAAAAGTGCGATGACAGCACCAGAGCGGGAATGCTGCACGCACATGGCCCAGATGTGCGGTTCGGCGAACATGCCGCAATCGCACTCTTGCTGCAATACGGAAGTTCAAAAAGGCACGACAATGGTTGTGACAATCGACCGGCAGTTTGGCCCCGTACTTCAGATAGTTGCGGCCCTCACGGTTCCAATATCACCACATTGCTCGGACCGGCTTGACAAGAGCACTCTCCGCCATCCGCAAACCGAATTCCTTCCCGAGACAACAATCCTGAGAATCTAGGCAGATCTCCGTCCCTTATTTGTTGTAGGGCGCACGCCCGAAGTGTCTTTCTAAAGACGGAGAGAATCATGAGAGTTCTATACGTGCTGTTCCTGCTGTGCGCGTGTGCGCTGAGCGCTGCCGCGGAGGACCCTTTTCCTGCTGCAGATGCACTGTTGCCGCAGCACCAGCATTCCGTAGCATCCGGTCCTGCTCTCACTCTTGAAGAGATTGAGCAGATGGCGCTGCTCGGCAACCCGGACATTCGGGTCGCGGTTCGGCGGTTAGCTGTGGTTGAAGCTCACGTGCCCGCAGCCGGCTCGCTTGATGACCCGATGCTTGGTTATCGAGGATGGGGCGTGCCGGTGCGTCACCCTTGGGATTACAACGCAGCCCAAAACATGTTCATGGTGAGCCAAACGTTTCCGGGTTTCGGAAAACGAGGGTCGCGCACTGACATTGCGCGAAGCGATGTAGCGGAAGCAAAGGCGGCGCTCGACAACATGCGGCTCGATGTTCGGGTGCGGGTGCGCAAAGCATTCTACGATCTGCTGCGCACACAGGACGAACTTCGCATCCACGATGAGCACGTTGCCATCGCTCGGCAGGCAGTCGAGGCGGCCAGGATCAAATACACCGTCGGCAAAGTGCCCCAGCAGGACATCCTGAAGGCACAAGTCGAGCTCACCCGGCTGGCCGAGCATCTGATTCATTTCGAGCAGGACGCCGAAGTTGCCCGCGCACGTCTGAATACGCTTTTGGGGCACGACCCCGCCGAGCCCATCAATGTACGAGGAGATTACGGTATTCCGCAGCACTTGCCGGCGACGGAAGCGCTGGAAAGACTGGCTCTTGCCTCGCGGCCCGACCTGGCTCAGGCACATGCCGCTCTGGAGAAGAGCCGCCAGCAGCAAGCGCTGTCAGACAAGAGTTACACGCCTGATTTCACTGTTTCAGCGGGCTACATGCTCATGCCGAGCGGCTCGGATACCCGCAACAACTATATGGTGGAAGGCTCGATCAACCTGCCTTGGCTGAACCGGCGCAAGCATGATGCCGAGATTTCCGAGGCCAACGCACAGGTCAACGAGCAAGATGCCGAGGTTGCCGCCTTGCGGAACTCTGCCTTTGGCCAGATCCAGGAAACGCTAACCCAGACGCGGTCCGCGAAGAGGCTTGCAGACCTTTACAAGAATTTGCTGCAGCCCCAGGCGGAGGCAACGCTGCGCTCGACGGTCATAGCCTACCAAAATGACCGCACTGACTTCCTCAATCTGCTGGATAGTCAGATGACGGTTGTGGACATCGACCTCGCATACTTCCAGGCCATGGCGGACTTCGAAACGCGATTCGCTGATTTGGAACTGGCGGTCGGAGGGCCAATCGATCGAACAGGATTACCCAGTACCCCGGAGGTGACGAAATGAGCGACCGTACTTATAAGCAGGCCTTTGTGATTTGCGCAGCAATTTGCCTTGTGTTAGTCGCCGCGCTCGCGTATGTCATCTGGGGCCGCGGGCCTCTTGCGCCAGTAACCGATAATGCGAACCCCGTGATGGCCAAAGGCCCCGAGGCTCCGGAGCTGCCGCCGGCCGGCGCCGTCCCTTCTTCCGGCACATCTGCGCCGCTCGTTCCGCTGCAACTGTCTCCGCAACGCATGCAAGCCATCGGCGTGAAGACCGCCCTGGTTGAGATGCGAAACGTCAGCAACGAGCTGCGAGTGCCGGGTAATGTGGAAATGAATCAGAGGCAGATCGCCAATGTGCAGACACGCTTCCCAGGCTGGATCCAGAAGGTGTTTGCCAATGCCACTTACCAGTTCGTACGGAAAGGACAGCCGTTGTTCACAATCTACAGCCCAGACTTGGTCAGTACCGAGCAAGAGTATCTATTGGCCAAGCAAAACCAGCAGTCTTTCTCGAGAGATGCGCACGGCACGGCCGCCCACGAAAGCGGTTGGCTTCTCCAGGCCGCTGCTGATCGTCTGCGCCAATTTGGCGTGCCGCTGAGTGAGCTCGCAAGACTGGAGCAAACCGGCACAGTGCAGCACGACGTGACCATTGATTCCCCTGCATCCGGCTACATCACCGAATTCAACACACTTCCCAATCAGTATGTGCAAGCGGAAACGAAGCTCTACACCATCGCCGATCTTTCCACGGTTTGGATAAACGCTAACGTATTTCAGACCGGCGTCGGCGCCCTGAAATCAGGAATGCCCGCCGCGATGACGATTGATACCTATCCAGGGCGTACGTTCAAAGGACGCATTGATCAAGTGCTGCCGCAGGTCGACGTTACGACGCGCACCGTACCCGTGCGCTTTGTTTTCAACAATCCGGGG
>JBARIF010000260.1:0-9637 GCA_049799615.1 Terriglobales bacterium | reverse complement strand
CGATGGTTGCTTGATGAACGTCGAGCCCAATATACTTTTCACTGTCCATTAGGGTGCTCCTTTTCGTAGGTGGTGGTGCGAACAATCACAACCTACTCCAAGAGGGGCGCCCTTTTATAATGCGATTTCGTCAACCGTCGCTTTTCTCAGGGGGTAGAGAATCAGACTGCCCCACACAATTCACTGATCGTTCGACTTTTCGACCGCCTGACCGGTGTCAACCGAGAACAGCATGAAATCCGTAAAGGTGTGATAGACGATGGTGCGATGGTCCTCAAAGTCACAATAAGCGTCAACCGTTTTTGGCAACACCATTCGTACATTTTGGGCATGGAACTCGACCGGGGCGTAGCTGATCGACATGTACCAGTGGCGCACCTTTGTGCCTGGTATTTCTTCCATCAGACTCGTCTCCATGTGCATGATCTCGCCGGAGTCCGCGGCAATCCAGGCACGCCCTTTAAGCCTCGCCGGATACATTTTCCCTTTACTATCGCGGAATGAGAGGGTACGGCCCGGTTTGTCCTTACGAGGTACGAAATGAACGACCGCAGTGCGCCGGCCGCTCCATTCCGCGACGCCTTCACAGCTCATTTCGTAGTCGTCCTGAAGTTCCGGAAGGAACATCAAAGCCATTTCCGGTAGTCCGATATCCTGGGTGAATGCGGTTAGCAAACGGCTTCCACGCTTGGGTCGGCGGCTCTCCTGTACGGTGGTTCCTCCCGGAGTTTGCTGGAAGATCACGACGTAATCAAAGTTCCCTGTGCGGGCGTCCTGAAGATAGCCCATGTGGTCGGAAGCCTGGTATTCAATCCTTTCCTGCGCCGAGAAGCTTTGCAGGCTGGTGTAGAGCTCGACGGCGCGAGCACCGGCTTGTTGCAGAATGTCGGAAAGCACGCAGGGCGAAACGACAGAGCGAAGCGGCTCGTCGACCAGAGGCGGAGTCCAGTTCAAGCCCCTATTGCTTAGTGTGTTATCTGAGCCTTTTGTATCCGCCACCACGCGGTTGGCCCGGTTCGTGGACGGACTGGAGATTGCTCCGGTGATGACATTTGACTTCTTCTTTTCAAGCTTGCCCTTCTCAATCTCGTTTATCTCAGCCTTGTCTATCTCCGATCCCTGCCTTGCTGCCTTGTCATTCTCCGGCTTGCGAGAAAAATAGCCACGACGTGCCTGCACCTGCAAGCCGTCCCGATCCACTTTGACTTTTAGGCGATGATAGGTCCCGTCTAGGTTGTCGTTATCGAGTGAAAGTTCGAGTACGTACACGTACTCCGGTGCTGTCGCCAGATCCTTGAATCCCCCTTCCAGGTCATTGCTATTGTGAAAGTACATGCCACCGCTTCCGTCGGCGAGTTCCGCCATGACATCCTCGTCCAGCGCCATCGATGCGCGATGAGATTGCGACTCATAACCAGTTTGCATAGCCATGGCCGAGCCCGCGCCTCGTTCACCGGCACCCAATTCTGTCGTATACAACCCGCGCGCATCTAGCGTACTGATGGTCACATTGTCCTGCGCTGCGAGGTCCAGAATTCGTGTTTTCTCCGTCATTGCTTCCGGGGTTAGAGTAAGAAAACCCGGCGATATGAGGATCAGCGTACGCTGTCCCGGCAGGGTGCCCATTTTCCGAACGTATTCTCTGACCGTGGCGAGCATAACTCGAACGTCCTGATCACCAGCCATCAGAGTGTTCGTCGCGGTAGATCGCACCATGTCCTCGGCCATCTTGCGCCACGTTTGGGGATCAAGATTTGCGCAAGCTAGTGTCTGCTGTACTGCAGCCTCGAGAGCCGTGGCATTGCGCTTGTTTACGATCAGATCAGCTTCGTAATAGTCGATGTCCGGGCATTGGCGGCCCTGAAGGTGATAGAGAGCCCGCGATTTAAGGTTCAGGATCGCTTCTTCCAACGTGGTGCGATCGCGGGTCAGGCCGCTGTTTGCCCCGGAGATCGAAACCACGGCAGCCATGTCCGAACCAGTCAGCGATGCGGCGAGTATCTTTGTCCCCAGCTTTTGGAATCGCCCTAAATCGTCAGCACCCAGGTGCATATCGTCGAAAAGAAACACAATGAAACGTTGTGGAGCGGCCGATCTTTGGGGAGCGGCATTCGGGTCGGACGGCGCGAGATTGCCACCCTCTGTGTTGCCTTCCGCCACACTCCGCTTCTCGACTGCGAATCCAGAAATGACCGTGGGCTTGTCTTTGTCAAAGACTTGAAAGTCTTCTTTCCTCAAGGTGCCCACCGCATGGCGCTGTGCATCCCGGACGACAACCGGCACCAATACCTTATTCACCTTGACTTCAATCTTGAAGGGGACAACTTCGGATTCCTTGGTTTGTTGCGCTACCAAGTGCAGCACGCACAGTATGAAGGCCAAGCACAGGACAACAAACAGAATGGTCTTCATGTTTACAGTCATACTGATACTATGATCCTACGTTCGCCTGTCCTCACGCAGCAATATCAAGCGAACAAACGAGCGATTGCTGGCTTGATGCGGGGGACGGTTGGCGATAAATCGTCATTGCACTCAAAACCCCAATTTTCGGGATAAGCCTGGGTCAATGAGTGCTAACGCCTGTGGCTGTTGAAAAACTCCGGTTTCCGAAAATCAGCACAATTTCTGGGGATAGAAAATGTCTAGGCGGCCCGAGAAAGTCGTTTGCAGGGCATCCTGACGCAATGCGTCTTCGGCAAATTTCCCGGAAGCGAGTTTTTCAACCGCCACGCCTGTTTACAACAACTCGATGAAGCAAGCCAAGCGACCAGGGCGGGTGGGACAGCTACTGCAATTTCGCGTACTCCGCCTTGGCTTGCTTCAGGATGGGAATGTCGGGATCGGCGTCTTTCCAGAGGGCCAGAAAATCCTGATAGGCAGCGCGGGCTTTGGCGCCATCGTCTTGCTGGGTGTAGGCGCGAGCCAGGTACAGCTGGGCCAGGCCCATCAGCGGATCACCGATGTACGCGCCTCTCAAGTTCAGAACCGCTTGAAACTCCTGCGCGGCTTGAGCAGGCTGATGGTTCAGCAGATAGGCGCGACCGCGGGTAAAGAGGACGTCGGTCGTACCTTTGTCATACGGCTCGCCTGCTTGTAGCACCTCAATGGCTTTGGCGTCCTCACCGTGGTTCATGACGAGAATGGCCTGTACAACGGGGATGAGCATGGTCTGGAACCTGGTGTCCACAGGCCGACGGCGGCTCACGTCCTCGATCAAATGGCGGGCCTGGGGTTCATTGCCGGCAAGGGCCGCAATTTCAGCGGAGAGGATGGCAACATCAGGGCTGTCTGCGAGGGCCAAGGCTGCGGTTGCCTGGGAAACCGACTTGTTCTTGTCGCCCATGTCGCCGAACAGCAAGTCGATCCAGGCTGGAATCTGAATGGCGGCGGCCTGGCTCTCGGTAAGATCGATCTGCTTGGCGAGCTCTGCCTCATGGGCATAGATTTCGCGGGCGTTTTGCCGTTGGCCGTGCGCCAGCGCCAATCCGGCTTGGTTCGCTAAAACCCATTGCAACTCGAACGCAGGCGAGTCCTTGATGAACACCTCTTCGCGGTCCTGTGCCGCCTTGTCGCCCTGAACCAGGGCAACGTAGTACAAACTGGCATGCAGAACAACCCCGCCGTTGGTTTTTTGCAGGCCTGTGTTGATCACCGCTTTGGCTTCGTCGAATCTCCCCAGCGCAGTGTAGCAATAGGCCGCGTTCACGTATCCATACCAGGAATCAGGTTCCAGGCCAATCGCTGCGAGGCTATTGCTCAGGCCTTTGTCAAAGTCGCCGAGTATTTGATATGCGACCGCGAGATTGACGCGCGGCGTCTGGTCGCTGGGATAAGTTTGGGCGTAGAGCTCCAGCGCCTGGATACCCTGCTCCAACTGGCCGGTGCCTTGATAATATTTGTTAGTGATGTAGAATTTTTCGCGTTCGCTGGCGCGCTCTCTCAACTCAAACGCCTTCTGAAAATTCTGGCGGGCAAGGTCTGCCTGGCCCACGGTCAAGTACTGGTTTCCCATGCGCGCGTAGGCCATCGCAAAGTTGGGGTCGAGTTCGATGGCGCGCTGGTACAACGCAACCGGTGGAAGGGCGTCACCTTTTTCACGCAACTCATCGGCCTGAGTGAAGGCCTTCAAAGCCTCGAGCGACGAAGTGGTAACTTCCTGCAAGGGCTTGGCAAACTTCTGAATCGAGGCCAGCGATTCGCCGAGGCTGCCGCGCAGTTTGTCGGCGCCCAAACCCAGAGCATTCAACACCTGCTCCTTGCTCGCGGCCTGCACCTGCATCTGTGCCAGCGAGTCGCCGGTGGCAGCGTTGATCGCCTCCAGCGTAATCACATATTCACTCCCCAGCGGCGCGATAGCTCCGGTAAGCATGGCCTTAACATGCGCGCGCTGGCAAATTTCCCGGCCAATGTCGCTGGTGAGACGTGTGTCGGGAGGCTTGCCCATCAGCTTCAGGGTCTGTTGCACCTTGGAATCTGGAACGACATTGAGATAAGGCGACTGGCCCAGGCTCACAGCTAGGGCCTTCTTGAGAGTACTGTCGAAGACCGGATCACCGGTGGTATTGGTGAAGTCGGAGAGGAGGATGGAATCTTTTTCGGTGAGGGCCTGGGTCTTGTGGGAACGGTAGAAAAGACCGCCAGCCACCACGAGGGCAATCATCACCAGAGCAACCGGAACCAAGACTTTCCAGTGACGGCTTGCTGCTGGCTGCGTCGCCATCGCCGGCGTGGAGGAAACAGCGCGGTTCTTGCTCGAAGACTGGCGCGAAGATTGGCTTGAGGACTGGCGACTCTCGGGAGTCACCACCGCGGCGGGCGCTTCCTCCTCCTCTACGACGCTTGCTCGGCCCGACTCGGTCTCTCGTTTCAGCCGCTTCAAATCGGTTCGAATATCCGCAGCGTGCTGGTAGCGTAGCTCTCGATCTTTCTCTAGCGCTTTATTGATAATGCGTTCGAAATCGGCTGGAAGATCAGGATTCAGCCGCACCGGAGCGACCGGCGCTTTGTGCAAAATAGAATCAAACAGAACGGCGGTGGTATCGCCGCGAAACGGCAGCGTACCCGTCGCCATCTCGTAAAGCACTGCGCCAAAGGAAAACAGGTCAGTGCGCGCGTCAAGCTCTTTTCCTTTGGCTTGCTCGGGAGACATATAGGCCACTGTCCCTAGCGTGGAGCCCGGACTGGTGAGGTGCTCAAGGCTCTCCGCGGCGGTCGCCTGCGCTGAGAGTCCGGCCATCTCGGGTCGGCTACCGGTCGCCGCGACCTTGGCCAAACCGAAGTCGAGAACCTTGGCATGTCCACGCTTGGTGACGAAGATGTTCGCGGGCTTGATGTCGCGGTGAACGATGCTTTCGGAGTGAGCCGCGTCGAGAGCGTCGGCAATCTCGATTCCGATGGAGAGCAGCGCCTCTAGATCCATCGGACGGTTGCCGATCAAGTGCTTTAGGGTGTTACCGTCGAGGTACTCCATGACGATGAACGCCTGGCCGTTCTCTTCGCCAATGTCGTGGATGGTGCAGATATTGGGATGGTTGAGGGCGGATGCGGCCTTGGCCTCACGCCGGAAACGCTCCAAAGCTTGGCGGTCTCGGGCCACACCTTCGGGTAGGAACTTTAGAGCTACAAAGCGATCGAGCCGGGTGTCCTCGGCCTTGTAGACGACGCCCATACCACCGCCGCCCAGCTTCTCGACGATGCGGTAGTGCGAGATGGTTTCGCCGATCATGGAATCGCACAATGGTAGGCGTGAAGCAAGTGCAAGTCAATGAAGGCCATGAACTTGGCGCTGGCCCGAGGGGATTGTTGGCGTAAAAATCGCAGGGTCAATGAGCGTAATCGCCTGTTAGCGACAGTTAGCCCCGGATTGCACAAGCTGCACTCGCCTGCTCCTTCCATCGTTGTTCGTTCACGCCGACCACAAGGAGCCAAAATATTAGCGCTGCAGCCCCGAGGAGAGCGAGGGATACAACGAAAGGAAACAGACGGTATCCGAGCGGCGGATAGAGGAAACTCAGCCAACCCAAACCTCCCAATACCGACAACACTCCCAGAATCCGAGGCAGGAACGTGGACCTGAAAATGAGGTAGCCCGTCAGGAGTGCATAGAATCCGAAAAATACCAAGGCGATTGCGGCGCCTCGGTCATTCACCTTAAGAAAGAGGAGCGCCAGCGCCTGCAACTGTTCCGTGCTGAATACACTCAAGTAGTGCGCGCCTCCCAGGATGAACAAGGGGGCGATAAAAAAGAGGCGGCTCAAGGTCTTGATGACGCAACCGGCGAGGCCCAGGAACGCCGCCACCAAAGAGGCGCTCCCGCTCACCGGCTTAAGCAAATCATAAAACAGAGCTGTGATGACGATATTGCACGCCATTTCTATCATGAAGACAGCGAACCCCAATTGAAACAAACCCCTGTGCGCCAGTAGGTTGGCTGCCGTAGCCGCGGCGTCGCCGGATACAACAAGCCTCTGGCTCACGAAGCCCTGGGCGAATATTCCAGTCAGTATGGTGAGGAGATAAAAGACACCGGTAATCCTGGCCTCTAGACGCGGCGACGTTTCTGTGGTCTGTTGCGTCACTATGCCCGTGCTCATACTTGTTCCTCCGATGATCAGCGTGAGGTCGCTCGTCGAGCAGAGACTCTCAGAGGCTACAAGAATCGGAGCCCGAAAGCTCCATTTTTCTGTGTAATCTTTCTTGACCACCAGCTTGCAAGCCCAAGAAAACAAATGCAGCGACACTTCTTGACAGCTTTCTCCGCTGCTCCCGTGCCCGTTGACGGGGATAGCTATAGGAGGCGGGAAAATCCGGACACCCCATGACTGGTTTCGTCGAATGCGATCCTGCACGAAATTCGACAACTCTACAATGTGAGTGACCGTCTTGACTCGCTGGCGGAACAACATCCCCTCGTCTCAGCCGCCCTCATCGGCATCTCGGGAAGCGTTCGTAACACGGCCACGCTGCTGGAGGTGGTGGTCGCGATCAAAATACCGGTGCTCTCCGGCTTAGATCCAGCAAATGCCTGAGTTGCTCGCTGTCTTTGAGCTAGGTTTTGAAATTTCGGCGCGGACGCTAGTCGTGGAGAACGACGTTGAGAAGTGAGCTGTGAACCTGTAACCCACCTTTTACGCCCCCGGCGTACTGAATGAATCCCAATTTCCTGAACCGGTTCATGAAAAAGCTGACCCGCGAACGAGTGGTGCCCACCATTTCTGCCAGTGTCTCCTGACTGATCTTCGGAACCACGGTCTCAGGCACCCCTTCCTTGCCAAAATGAGCGAGCATAAGAAGGACGCGGGCTAACCTTTTCTCGCTGGAATTAAACAGTTGGTCAACCAGATCCTCTTCGTATCGGATGTTCCGTTTCAACAAGTATGCGACGAAAAGATCGGAAAGGGCGTGTTCCCGGTGAAGCGTGTCCACCATGGCCCTTTTCTCAATTCTCAGAACAGCGCAATCCGTCATTGCGGTTGCAGTGCCCATCCGGAGAGGTTGGCCTGCGAGCGAACCTTCGCCGAAGAAACTCCCATCACTCAATATGCCGATCGTCGCTTCCTTGCCAGTTTTGGAGACAACGGTGAGTCTTACCTTGCCCGTCTGCAGATAAAAAATTGCGTCTGCGGAATCTCCCTGCGTGAAGATGGCTCGCTTCTTTGGAAAGAGCACAGCTTTCCTGCCCTCCCCTATGGTTGCGAGGAAGTTCTTGGGGTCAAAATCGCGCCCTTTCTTGGGCGCTGCAACGAAAGGCATAGTCGCCCCCCAGGTCGAGAGAGTCCCAGAACAATTGCGTGAACTCCCTCAGTTGTTTTATGAAAAATGAAGAAACAAAGGCGAGAATAAAAGTCCTGCTGAGAAGCACTACACTTCGCCTACTTCAATCATCAAATCATCTGTGATGACGGAAGTCAATGTCGTAGTTTGCACACGGAAATGACCACGAAGCAACGCCATTGTGCGAAGAATATCGGCGTACTTGGGAGTATTGCGGAAATTAAAGCTGCTTAATCTTTAATCTCACAGTGGGCCTCTGAATTTGCTGTCCGCGTTTGTTCGACTCGACCCGTTCTAGTGCGCGTTGCAGGGTCAGCATTTGCTCGCGCATCCAATCAAGACGATCAATGCTTTTCGAAAGACTCGCCGAGTTTTGCCCGTGCTTCGCCATGATGCCGATACGATAAGCTTCCCGCGATCCATTTGTCGGCACGCTGGCGTACCCGGGAGTGTACCGCGTTCCGAGATCCAATCGGCACAACTGAAAAAAGGCATATTGAGAGCCGGATGAGCGGAGATTTAAAGATGTCCTGTTCGTGGTGCTGGCCGTTGTGCTGCTTGCAGCCGCTCTAGCTGGCCTTACACGACATCACCAGCTTCGAGCGCGCGGTGTTCTGGGCAGTATCGCGAGCCTGAGACCTGGTTGTGAGTGTAATCGCCTGTTAGCGACAATCTATTTGTGACATGTGACCTGCGCAGGCCACTGGGCGGGCCGATACAAGAGATCGGGTGAAATATGACAGATGGTAAAGGTCTACGAGGTTTCTCCTGCCGGATTGGAAACAGGCTAGGCAGAGCGTTTCATCATATCCGACAATTCCAGCTTGATCTCCACGAGGCGATCATGCCGTAACGCAGAGGCTGACTTCTGGAGCGGGGTGTGGCCTTTCCGGTTCCAATACCGGGCGTTCGTGCCTCTGATGTCGCTCATCTCGTTCTTCAGACTGGAGAGACGTTCCGAAACGTAATTGGCATCCATCATGATTACGATCATACGCTACTATCGTGGCGTCCGATGCACGCCACGGAGCAGATTGGGCATTCGGAGAGTGTTTGACAACGATGGCGCACAAGCCTAGCATTGAAATTGAGCAAGCCACGTTTTCTTACTCATTTCAGGTTCCCTGAACTAAGTCAGCCCATCTGAAGTTCTCCCTCTTAGATTACCTAACCGATGGAGGTTGATCATGTTTGCTCGCAATGTCTCTATTCACTTGAAATCCAATATGCTTTCTGATTACTCACGAACATTTGAGAAGGAAGTCCTTCCTTTGCTACGTAGGCAGAATGGTTTTAAGGACGAACTCACCTTTTCCAGTCTTGGCGATACGGAGGTCACTGCAATCAGTCTGTGGGACAACAAAGCCAATGCAGAGGCTTACAGCACCAAAGCCTATCCAGAAGTGTTGAAGACTTTGGCGAGATTTATCGAGGGAACACCCAAGGTACAGACCGGTGAGGTTGTCAACTCGACCTTCCATAAGATTTCCGCTGCAGTAGCAGCGTAAGGGCTTTGGAGCTGTTCGCACGAGAGGGTGGACTTATCTCCGCCTTCTCGGTCTTTTCTCTGTCGTTCAGACTCTCCTGATGCCAAACGAAGGAGACGCATTAAGAGTATTTGTAAATCTCCAGACAGCCGATCTTGGAGGGCGCTTTACAACGCTGCCCTCTCCGAGATTGGTAGTAGCAAACTACCGCAGCGCATTGCAGAAGCAGAGAGGGCGGTTGTGCTAAGGGCGCGGGAGTTGTTTCAGGCTGCCGACGACAACGGCGAAGAGAAAGAGGCTCTAGCCTCCTTAATTCACCAGAACTGAGATTTGTTTGCGAGGATGTGCGATCGGGCGTTGATGAAGGGCAGAGT
>JBARIF010000259.1:0-1963 GCA_049799615.1 Terriglobales bacterium | reverse complement strand
AAGGCAGGCTATCTCGGAGACCCGGCTAAGGGCGGCGGAGGCTTAGTTGAAACCTGCTTCTCGTCACTTGGCCGGATGGCCGCCTTTTCGGGGGAGCGATCTTGGCTCGGCTGTTGCCTTCAGGGCTTAGCACTCATCGAGTGCAATTTGAAGCGTGATTCGACGGATTAGTACCGATAGACGCGCAAGCATCCAGGATTGTGTCTCCAGCCTAGCCTCCTTAATTCACCAGAACTGAGATTTGCCTACGCGGATGTGCGATCGGGCATGATGAAGGGCAGAGTCATCCAGATCATGAGTATGTGAGGGACGGTTTGGGGTCGCGAGCCTGAGAGAGAAGGATTTTAAACATGGCTCCGCCGGAACCAGGGACAGGCAGTTGAGTTGGGAAGTAAGGAAAGGGATCAACTGCTGTTGACAGCGAGGGCGGCGGAGCGGAACAGGTTCTGAAAGGGCCAGCCGCTGGCGAGATGGAAGCGGCAGCAGCGGGCGGTGTGGCGGACGCGAGCGCCGATTTTGAAGAGCTGGGCGCGCAAGGTTTCGATCTGGGCGGAGCGCCAAGGCTGGGGCAACTGCAGGCGAAAGAAGTTAACCAGGTTGTAAGCGGCGGCGTGCAGGAGCAGGCGGAAAGCGTTGGCCAGGAAGCGGTGGCAGCTCAAGCGGTCGGCGCGGAAACCGTTCTTGAACTCCTCGATGCGGTTCTCGCACTCGCCGCGATCGTTGTAGAAAGCGAAGACTTCGGAGGCGCGACCGGCGCAGTTGGTAATGACGAAGCGCAGGTTGGTACCGGCGGCGGTGTGCTCGGCTTTGTAGCAGATGCGGCGCTGGCGCGGCCAACTGCGGGCGCGGTGACGGAAACTGGAGAAGCTGCGCTGTGGAAGTTGGGTGCGGCGATAGCGCCGTTTTAGCCGCTTCTGTCGCGGCTGGGCGCGACGCTTGAAGACGCAGTTGGCGGGGATGCCGAGGGCATACTCGATGTCGAAGAACTCGCAGAACTGATACAGCAGGGGCAGAGCGAACCCGGCGTCGCCACGCAGTTTGATTTTCACGGCGGGGAAAGCGGCCTGCAAACGCGGCACCAGGCGCAGCAGCATGGGTACGATACGGGCATGACTGGAGGCGTTTCCCGGTCGCAGGCGAGCCGCCAGCAGGCATCCGGTGTGGCGTTCGAAGATCAGCATGGGGTGATACATGTGCTGGCCGTAGGCGCCATTGAAGAAGCTGAGTTGCTGTTGGCCGTGAGTGGGATCGTCGGTGGAATCGAGATCGAGCAGGATCTCGCCGCGCTGACGAACTTGGTCGCCACAGACACGGATGAAGTGCTCGCACAGCAAGTCGTTGGCGTGCACCAGGTCGCGGGCGGACGGCGCGTTTTCCCAGCGGCTGAGCGTGGGTTGGGAACCGAGTGCGTCGCCTAGTTTCTGATCGGCAACGATCTGCAACATGGGATCGTGGCGCAAACGATCGGCGTCGTTGGCATCTTCATACCCGGCCACGATCTGGTAGATGCGTTGCCGCAACAGGGCCAGAGAATCATGGCGCAGGCGGTCGTGTTGCCGGGGATCGCTGAGTTGCGCGGCCCAGTCGCGGGTCAGATGATGGCGCTGATCGAAGGCTCGCAGGGGCAACAGACCGGCGTCGCTGGTGATCTGGCCGCCGGAAAAATCGGCGCGGATGGGTTGATGACGGTAGAAGGAGAAGCTCAGTTGTGGTAAAACACTTTGTATCAAGCGATGGATGCTCCGAAAGGGAATGCTGGGTGCGCAAAACCCAGTGTTCATCAACCTTTTAGAGCATCCTTTCTTTTTTGGCTAGAGATTTCGTGAATAATCCAGGCTAGTGAGCTGTCGCAATGAGTTCGTTACTGCGCAGGCGGCGGGTAGGGTCAGAGTATTTCCACTGGATGGGCCGAGCATTGGCGGAGTAGGCGTTGATGTAGCGACGGAGTTTGCGAGCTAAGTCG
>JBARIF010000258.1:0-1676 GCA_049799615.1 Terriglobales bacterium | reverse complement strand
TGGGCCAGGTGGCGATGTTTACGGGCGACCGCGTGGGTCTGCTGGCTTACGCGCGCAACATTCGGCAGAGAATTCCTGCCTTGCGCGGCAGTTCGCACCTGCGGCAATTTCTGGAGACGTTGGCCATTATCCAGGAAGACGAATGGGAAGCGGACCATTTGCAGGCAGCCAGCCAGTTGATGCGCGATCAGAAGCGGCGGAGCCTGGTGGTGTGGATCACCGATCTGGCGGAGACGGCGATGACGCCGGATGTGATTGAAGCAGCCGCCAAGCTGCTGCCGCGCCATCTTGTTCTGTTCGTTGTCATCGGCCAGCCCGATCTTCGAACTGTGGCCTCGCTGCGTCCGGCAAGCGTCAGCGAAATGTATCAGGTCTCGGCCGCGCAGGAGGTCATCCATCGCCGCGAGCTTCTGCTGGCGCGGCTTCGCGAGCGCGGCGCTCTCGCCGTTGAGGCCGAGTCCGGTGAATTAGCTCCGCTACTGGTGAATTCCTATCTCGAGATCAAACAGAAGAATCGGCTTTAACCGGGGACGTGCCCACGGCAAAGAGATAGAAGAGCAGCAGCACAAAGAGCGCCGCCGCCATGGAGAATTTCAATGAAGTAGCCAGGCCGGTGGGAGAGACAAAAGCTTCGATCACGCCGGCAACCACCAGAACCGGAATGGAGCCGAGCAGCAGTTGCACCGCCTCAGTCCCGGCGCGTACCAGCGACTCGCGCCGCGGAAGGTATCCGGGGAAAAGAAGGCCGCCGGCGATTCGCAGCCCGGCTCCGCCCGAGAGAAAGATGGCGGGTAACTCCAGCACACCGTGGGGCGCGACGAACTCCCAAAGCTTCAGGCTCATGCCGGAAAGGTGGCAAGCCATGGCAATAACACCGAGCAACAGGCCGTTGAACAGCAACATGTAAATGGTGCCCAGTCCGGCCGTGATACCGAGGGCGAAGGTCATGAAGCCCACGCTGATGTTGTTGGTCATGATGGCGCTCGAAGCCAGGGGTTTTATGCCCACAATAGAATGAGTCCACATCTCGCGCTTCTCGATGGTCTGTACCATGCTCGGACCGAGGATGCTGAGCTTGAAATCGGGGTCCTGGAAGGTGATGACTGCGCCCACGGCGGCCGACACCGCAAAGATAAGAAACGCGACCTGCACGAAGCGTAGATTGCGGCGGAAGATTTGGGGATACGTCACCACAAAGAAATTAAGCACCTCGGAAGGGCTCGTCTTATGAGTGGAATAGATGATATTGTGTGCCCGCGCCAGCAGCTGATTCAGGTAGCGGGCAAAATGGACCGAGCCGCGGTCTTCGCGCAGCGCGGCCAGATCGGCTGCGATTTGCCGGTAGAGCAGGCCCAGTTCCTGCAGTTCGCTCCGGCCCAGGCTGCGGAAGCCTTTGCGCGTGCTCTGATCGAGCAACTGTTCCAGCCGGGTCCAGTAAGGTTTGCGTCTTTCTAGCCAGCGAGTGGAGATCACGTTGTCCTTCCAGGAACACAGCGGAGATCGGATCAGGATCGATACTCCCGAGCAGATTTCCCTGGAGTTTCCGTTAGCGGGAATCGGCAGCCGCTTTATGGCCCTGGCTCTGGATACTGTACTGCAAGGGCTGCTTTACCTGGCGGGGATTTTTGCCATGGCGGGTGCGGCAAAGTACGCCCGCAGCATGCCGGCGTGGCTGG
>JBARIF010000257.1:0-3356 GCA_049799615.1 Terriglobales bacterium | reverse complement strand
AAACAACACCAGATCAGCCTTTTCATTGGAGGTCTCCTAGCGCCTGGAACAAGCTCTTTGAGCAGCTTTGAATGGCACGAACTATACGCCAGAGTCGCAGTTAGGTGCAATCACAATCAGCGGAGGGGGAAGGACCTACACCGCCCAGGCCATTTTCCTCTTGTGGCGAGCCATACTCCGTTATCCGCAGTGCTTGTAGGCTTGTCCCGCAGGATCAACACTATTTTGTCTTTTACATAGATTGCGAGGCAGCCAAACATCGGGCGCGCGTACGGCGATAGCGAGGAAATCGCATCGAGCACGAATGCGTGTGGAATAGGCTTGCGCTGCTTGGGCAGCAAACTCGCATCCAGAGCTTCTGGAGAAACGTGTTTTCTCAAAGTCATAGCCGTGCACCTCCAGCCTCGCCCGCACAACTCGTGGGAGTTTACACCCAAGAACTCGACCCAAAACAAGAATGCGCTATCGCGGTCTCGCGGACTCCGCGTTGGCTTGTTTCATGATGGGATGTCTGGGGCGGCTTCTTTCCAGAGGTTGAGCCTACGCACCGGATGCCGGTGCCCGCTACACCGATTGCTTTGCTGGCGCGAGCGCGATCAGCGCAACGCCGACAATAACAAGCGCAGGTATGTCGCCGAGCAGATGCCCGTGTTCGCTTGGATGCTGGAATGCCTGAACAGCCATAATAGCGGCGTGAACGAGGCTCGACCACGCCGTGAAGGCGATGAGGCTACGATTCTCGGACGGATTACGTGTTGCGAGCAGCAGGAAAATTCCCAGCGTGGCATAGACGCCAAGGATCATCTGCTCGTACTCCGGCTGGTTCGGCTGCCATCGCCACCCGCTCGACCACAGAAACATCATCAACGGGTAGACACCAAACAAGAAGATCAATCCCACCAACACCAAAACAATCTTCAGCGCCCGTTCTCGATTCATGGTGCCCTCCGGCTAATGGGTGGATCATGCCGACATTTCGACCAAGGTCTCACTCAGGTTCGTTTAGCTTCCGAAAGTACACAACCCAACTGGTTCGAATTTCGCTTTCGTCCGTTCCATCATCGTAAGCGGGCGAAATCAAAGGTAGAGCGGCTTTGACTGTCATCAGAACGAAAGCTCGAATTGTCGGTAGCCGTCGCGTCCTCGCTGTGTCAACCCGACGAGTTCGATAGAAATCGAGCATCTTCTGAAAAAGATCGCCACCCGTGACCAGTTCGGCGGTGCCCTTGAAGCGGTACCCCTTTCTTACGAAAGGATCGACAACATTGATCTCAATCGTGGGGTTGACCTTCAGGTTTGCCACGGTTCCCGGAGAATGGATATCGGCAAATACTAGGTGAGTGTCGTCCCATACGGCAATCGTTCCTTTAGGCGACAGGTTGGGAGTGCCGTCAGGACAAACGGTAGCCACAAACGCAAGTTTCTGCTCGGCGACGACGCGCTTCATGTCCTCAGTGAGCGGTCGCTCATCGTCTATGGTCATGTTCATCCACTGCTGGTTGAGTTCCAGCCGTCCACTCATTCCGCCGCCCCAGTCCTTCGACGATGCAGTAGTGCGAGATGGTCTGGGTCAATCAGAGTGGGGCAGGAACTCAGGACGCCATGTTAGGTATACGGAGACCGCAAAGTCAACGGGCACGGGTCCCGAAGACTTGTCGGTTTCAGCCCCGGTTGCTGTCCATGCGGCACCATGCGGATCGCCTTCTCGATACGGGGAACTTTTCCCGTGAGCAGTTTTGCCGCGATCACATCGGGTCCACTCAACCAAACCGGTTCATCGGACGTGAAATAGTTCGTACCGATGTTTTTGGTGACGCCATCATTGTTGTATTCGGCCCGAACGGGAAGGACATCCCCATCGGGTCGGATTCGAGCGAAAAAGTTCATGCGCTTCCAAGAGCGTTGCCCATAGCAATCATCCGACGTAACTTGCTCAACGAAAGCCCGCACTTCCTCGGTCGCGTCCTCGAAAGTGAGGCTTTCGGCTATCAGAACGTCAGGGTTCCTCAGTAAAGAATTGATTGTTGGATACTGGCTCGAAAAGTCGGTTAGCACTACAGGGAGGGGAGTATTTCGGATTCTGCATTCCGCACGTCCGCCAAAGTATGCTTGGGAAGCAATGCCCTTGAATGTAGTCGGTTTTCGATTCCGGCTATGATGCGGATGACGGTGAGCACCCCCTCTATTCTCGGAGTGCTGAAAGGATTTACCAAACCGTTTAACTTTATTCACGTACCGCTGCTGTTTCCGGGCTTGCACCCTGCGGGAAAGGACCCGTCGAATTTCAGCCTCATCATGCCATTTTCCAAACATCGGGAACGGTGGCTAAAGACAAAAGCGATCGATACTCACAGCGGCAAGAAGTATGCAATCCAATTGCTAGACCCGAAAGGGCGTACACGATCAGTCGAGGTCAAGTGTTATGGGAACATCCTCGGGGCCTATCGAGAGCACCCGGAAGCCAAATTTCTGGGCTTCGATGGTGAGCCTTGCGATAGCCTCACGCGCGGCGTGCTGAGAAGAAGCCACATCGTTGCCAATGTTCATCGCTTTATTGGGAAAGAGACGTCACGCCGTTGGGAACAAGGCGACGATATCAGTATGGTGGATTTCAGATGCACGGAATACAGCGAAGGCAGGATCGTTGCCGACAAAGAAACGCGAAAACGGATTGTCGCTATGGGGACTAGGAAAGTGGCGCGAAAGGCCGGCATTCATAGCGACACCGTCACCTTGATCGCCCGGGGCAGTCCCGTAAAGCCCGTCACACTCGCAAAAATACGGCGAATCGTCGGTTGACAAGCCTGGCCCTTCGGCGACACCAGGTGGTTCGGCCCGTTTTCCGCTCAAAACAGGGTCAATATTGTAATAGAGATTTATCAACAGTTACGCGGGATATTGCGCTTCGAGGGGCAACTCGACCAGCTAACCAAGCCTGGGGCGCTTGGGCTTTACAGCTGTACCGAGTTCAATCCAAGGTAGACAGCCCAACCCGCGATTGCCAAGATCATCAGGCCCGAAGTTGCGCCTACCAGTTTCACCAGCGGATTTATCTTGTTCACCTTGGCGATCAGTTGGTTTTGTTCCGTTGCCCTCGATGAGGAAGACTCGTCAATGAAAAGCTGGTCGTCCTCTTGCCTAGTCAGGGTACTGCGGTAGAAGAGGAGGATGAGGAGAATTCCAGTCACAACGCCCCACGCAATCAGCAGCCATTCCATTCCCTGAGTCATTAGGTCACCTCCACTAACAATTTCGAGCAATTGAGAGATGCGAAAAATGCTGCTTTAAGGCTAGTCTTCGGCATCAGCAATAGCAATGCGATTCGGGTAGCGTTTTCCCACAAGAGTGGCGAACGA
>JBARIF010000256.1:0-2537 GCA_049799615.1 Terriglobales bacterium | reverse complement strand
CTCCACGCTCTTGCTCGCGGCCTTGCCGTATTTCCTGGTGGACTTCTTGCGTGAACTCTTCCTGCCTGCCATGAGAATCCTCCTGCCTCTTAGAGGTGCAGGGCTCGCGGCAGGTTGCCGCGCGAGTAAGGGTTGGCCGTGATGATGTTTGGAAAACTCTGGATTGCTGGGCTGGTTGCTTGAGTGAAGTGGAAGGGCACGACTTCAGTCGTGCCACTCAGTCTCGCCAATGCGCTGCGCTTTAGCGCCTGAGGTTGGCTGCGTCCTTCAGGGAATCAGCAGCAGCTTCCCCGTGGTCTTGCGTCCTTCCAGATCGCGGTGAGCCTGTTGCGCCTCCTGCAAAGGATAAACATGTTCGATGCGCAACTTGAGCTTTTTTGCCGCGATCATGTCAAACAGAGCGCTAGCCCGCATCTCGAGCTCGTCTCGAGTAGAGATGTAATGATTCAGCGAGGGACGGGTAAGGAACAACGAGCCCTTTTGAGTGAGCATGATCGGATCCAAAGACGGCGCAGCCCCGCTCGAGCCTCCAAACAGGACCATCATTCCGCGCGGCCGCAGAACGTTCAGGCCCTTTTCAAACGTGGTCTTGCCCACCGAGTCATAGACCACATCCACGCCCTTGCCGCCGGTCAGGCGCTTGGTTTCACTTTCGAAATCGGACTGCGTATAAAAAATGATCTCGTCCGCTCCGGCCTCCCGGGCCAGCCTGGCCTTCTCCTCGGTAGAAACCGTGCCGATCACACGGGCCCCGATATGGTGCGCCAGTTGCACCAGCAGCAGACCTACTCCGCCTGCCGCAGCGTGCACTAAGGCCGTGTCTCCACGCTTCAGCGGGAAGGTGGTGAATGCCAGATAGTGCGCAGTCATGCCTTGCAGCATGACAGCGGCGGCTTCGCGCTCGCTCACTCCCTGCGGAATCTTGACCAGCCGGTCGGCCGGGACAGCGACATACTCGGCATACGAACCCATCACGCTGGTCCATGCCACCCGGTCTCCCGCCTTCACCGACTTGACCTCCGCGCCCACGGCCGAAACCACACCCGCGCCCTCCTGGCCAATTACGAACGGCAGCGCGACCGGATACCTGCCCTCGCGATGGTAAACATCAATGAAATTGACGCCTGAGGCGGCCACCTTCACCACCGCTTCGTTGGGCTTGGGTTGCGGTACCGGAATCTGTACGAGGTCGAGCGCTTCTGGCCCGCCCAGCTTCTTTACCTGAATGGCTTTCATGTGGGTTTGGATTAGCCTGCCTGACGAAGGATTCAACCAAAGCTCACTTTACCAAACCACCGGCGGGGCCTGTTTTCCCACCCGCACCGGCGGCAAACATGCCTGGATATCCTAGAATGGAGACGGCAAAAACTCCAGGGGAGCGCAGCATGAAGATGGTGGGAGTGATTGGAGGCATCGGGCCGGAGTCCACCATCGAATATTACCGCCAGCTGATTGCAGCCTATCGTGCCCAAAAGCCCGATGGCAGTTATCCCCCCATCATCATCAACAGCATCAACCTGAAAGCGGTGGTTGATCTGCTGGAAGCCAATGATCTGCTCGGGGTGGCCGATCTTTTCGTGGCTGAAATTCAGAAGTTAGCCGTAGCCGGGGCGGAGTTTGGCCTGCTGGCGGCCAATACACCGCATATCGTGTTTGACGAAATCCACCGCCGGTCGCTGATTCCGCTGGTCAGCATCGTGGAAGCAACCTGCGCAACCGCACGAGCCTTGGGATTGAAAAGGCTCGCCCTATTGGGCACACGCTTCACCATGCAAGCTGAGTTCTACCCGAAGGTGTTTTCCAAAGCGGAAATCGCGCTGGTTGTGCCCGATCGCGACGAGCAGACCTACATTCACGACAAGTACATGGGCGAATTGGTAAAGGGCATCATTCTGCCGGGGACCCGCCAGCGGCTGTTGGCGATCGTCGATCGCCTGCAGGAGCAGCAGAGCATCGACGGGGTGATTCTGGGAGGCACCGAGTTGCCACTGATTCTGGGCGACGTCACGGACCGAAGCATTCCATTTCTCGACACCACGCAAATTCACGTGCAGGCGATCGCAGCCCGGGCGTGGTCGTAGTTGAAGCGCACGTCGTGACCGCTTCAGGTGCGATTTATCTCGACGTACAGGAATTTGACGGAACTATTCCACCGCGCTTGGAGTCTATTTTTCTCAGGCACTTTGCCAGGTCGCAAAGCAAAGAACTGCGGGCCGCAGCACAAAATTGGTTGGCTCTGCTCGTCAACAAAGAACTGCGTCGCGAGCCGATAACTGTCGCAAAATCTTAGTGCCCTATCGACAAGTGCGCCGGCGCGGAAGATTCGGGGCGAGCGGAAGAGCAACACGCCAGCGCACTTGCGCTAGGGGGATTTGTACGAAGCCGCTGGCGTGGCGGACGCGGTGGAGCTATGGGTTTGGCATGGGCGATTCGCGATTTGTTCGTCGAACGGGAGGGTTGGACGGAGAGCTCCCGACTTCGGATCAGCAGCTCACGCGCATGCCTTTGCTCGGCTCGCGCCTCGGCAGAATACAGAC
>JBARIF010000255.1:0-2757 GCA_049799615.1 Terriglobales bacterium | reverse complement strand
ACATTGCCCGGCACCCGCAGCTCGTTGCTGACATTTCGCAGCTCAACCAGCGCAGTCTTGACCCCAATGGCTTGCATGCGCTGCGGAGACAGTTGCACCGGAGTGAGGGATGCAGATGCCCCGGAAGAAGGGGCGCTGCTAGTCGGCGGTTGCTTTGGGACATCAGGGCCTTTGGCCACGACCGGACTGGCATCCTCGGTCGCGGGAGCAAGGTAAGTGCGTCCCCAGATGACATACGCAAGCGTGCCTGCCAACGCAAGGCAAATTACCGCGCTACCCACAAAGGCTTGCTTATAAGTGCGTTCGCTCATTTCGTTACCTCCGGAGTATTGGGTAGTTCCGTCTTGTCAATTGGCGCTCCGACCGCGAATTCCAAGTCGGCGAATCGGGTTTCGAAGTCTGCCATGGCCTGGAAGTATGCGAGGTCGATGTCCACAACCGTCATCTGGCTATCGAGCAGGTTGAGAAAGTCGGTACGATCGTTTTCGTAGGCGATGATCGTTGAGCGCAGAGTAGCCTGAGCTTGTGGCTGCAGCAAATCCTTATAAAGGCCCGCAAGCCTTTTAGCAGACCGCACCTGTGCCAGAGCTTCCTGAATTTGACCAAAAGCAGAGTTCCGCAAAGCGGCAAGCTCGGCGTCCTGCTCGCTGACCGCGGCCCGGGCCTCAGAAATCTCGGCGTTGTGCTTGTGCCCGTTCAACCAGGGCAGGTTGATCGAGCCTTCCACCATGTAGTTGTTGCGGGTATTCGAGCCGCTCGGCATGAGCATGTAACCCGCTGAAACGGTCAAATCGGGGGTGTAACTCTTGTCTGCCAGCGCTTGTTGCTGATGGCTCTTCTCCAGGGCGGCTTGCGCCTGAGCCAGGTCGGGCCGCGAGGCCAGGGCCAGGGTTTCCAGTGCGTCTATCCCCGGGAGGTGCTTTGGAATACCGTAGTCTCCTCGTACATTGATAGTTTCACCTGGGTCGCGCCCCAGTAGTGTGTTCAGACGAGCGCGGGCAACTTCGGCGTCCTGCTCGAAATGAATCATGTGCTCGGCCAGGCGGGTAAGTTCCACTTGTGCCTTCAGGATGTCCTGCTGGGGCACTTTCCCGACTGTGTACTTGATCCGGGAGGCCTCCACTGCCTGCCGCGCGATGGCAACGTGCTCATCGTGGATGCGAAGCTCATCTTGGGTGCGCAGGAGGTCGTAGAATGCTTTGCGCACCCGCACCCGAACATCGAGCCGCATGTTATCGAGCGCCGCCTTCGCTTCGGCGACGTCGCTTCGGGCAATGTCGGTGCGTAACCCGCGTTTTCCGAAACCCGGAAACGCCTGGCTCACCATGAACATGTTTTGCGCCCCGTTGTAATCCCAGGGTCGGCGGAGCGGCACACCCCAGCCTCGATAACCAAGCATCGGGTCATCGAGCGCGCCGGCTGCGGGCACGTGGGCTTCAACCACAGCCAACCGCCGACCCGCGAGCCGAATGTCCGGGTTGCCGAGCAGCGCCGTCTGCTCGATCTCATCAAGCGTGAGGGCAGGACTGGATGTAGCGGAATGCTGGTGCTGCGGCAACAATGCACCCGCAGCAGGGAAAGGATCCTCGGCTGCAGCGCTCAGCGCGCACGCGCACACCAAAAACAGTGCGTATAGAACTCTCATAATTCTCTCCGTCGGTAGAAAGACACTTCGGGCTTACGCCCAAAAACGAACGAGGGGACGGAGATCTGCCTAGACTCTCAGGACAGTTGTGTCAGGTAGGTATTCAGTTGGTGGATGGTGGGGAGTGCTCTTGTCAAACCAGTCCGAACACTGTGGCGATGTTGGGACAGGGAGGGCCGCAACGATTTGCAATACCGGAGCAGACTGCTGGTTGTGGGTCACAACCATGGTTGTTCCCGGTCGGACTTCCGTCTTACAACAAGAGTGCGATTGCGGCATGTTCGCCGAACCGCACATCTGGGCCATATGCCTGCAGCAGTCCCGCTCTGGAGCGGTCATCGCTCTTTCTGGGATCATGCATGCCAGCAGAGGCGTGGCAGTCCAGCAGATCACCAGAAACGCGACAGCTATGGCGGCGAGACGTCGCATGATGTGAGTCTAGGCCGACACTGCTTAGGACGCAAGTGATCCCAATCACCAGGCTGAGTGACCTGCGACTCCCGACTCCCGAATCGGGCATCTCTGCGGTGGCCCTGCGCACTGACTGCAACATGAACCCGCACAAAGCCGTTGTGACCCGGAGGCATGACGACTCTATTGTCCGTGGGAATGCAACTTCTGCGAGTTCAATGTCCAGTTGTAATCCAGGTATTCCACGGTGGGCCGTTTCTGGCGAATAAAGGTTGCGACATCTTAGCTCACGTGGCCCAGCACGAAATCAAGCATCCTTTCCCCGGAGATAGCGGCACGCGCGTAAGACAAGAATTGGCCGGTCGCAGTGCTTGCTCCATTGAAGTCTCCCGCATACCGCTCAAGGATCGGCGAAAGAAAAACGGCGTTTTCACTCCGTCCAATCGCAACCCACGGCCCGAGTCTCCGAAGAATTCCCAGGTCACCTGGTCGAGTTGGTGATCCAGTTCAGCCGCAGTATAGGCAAACGGCTGAACCTTGGGACAAGTCGCGGAAGTGCAGTTGACGGCAAAGTGAATTCTGGGGTCGTGCCGGTTCCGACCGGTCTTTCGATTTCATCGAAAGTCAGCGATTCCCCCGCGATGGAGTGGGTGTGTTTGTCAAAAAGCCCGTCCCCTTTTTTCACGCTGTCGGTCTTACCA
>JBARIF010000254.1:0-4495 GCA_049799615.1 Terriglobales bacterium | reverse complement strand
CCTGCTCGATCGCCTGACTCAACTCCGCGATCGTCGGGTTCAGTCGATCTAGCAACTCCAGCAGATCGCCTCGCCGCCGGCTGGCCCACGGAGCCAACCGGAACGATTCCAGTTGCTGCCGTCCGCGTTCCCGCCACAACCGCTTCTTGCAGCGCAGTCCTTCATTGAGCGCGACCGCTTGCAGTTGATTCATGATCCGAGTGCGTGCCTGCACCATGCGGTGCCGATGCCACAGCAGTTGCCGCAGATCCCGGTTCTCCCAGCTCGGCACCCAGATCTGCGGGAAGCGGTCTTCCAGCAGCAAACGCAGGATCAGTTGCGCGTCGTGGCGATCCGTCTTCTGCTTGCGTACTCGCTTCGTACCGATCTCGGCTGCGTCTCCAATCCGCAACTCAAACTGCAACTCGGCCACGAGTCGTTCGAACCAGCGTGCATGCCCGCTGGCCTCCATCCCAACCCGCACCTTCTGGCCCTTCAGTGCACGGTAGAACGTCTCCGCGTCCTCACGATGCGCTAGCCGCTTTTCCTGGAACTCTCCGCTGTCGGCATCCACCGATGCGATTTGCTGAAACTCGGGGTGGAAATCTACTCCTATAATGATCATCGTTCGGCTCCTTTCCCCCGAGCCTATTGGTTGGCTTTAGCACCACCAACTTTACTCGGGCGTCGGAGCCGACATTGTCATGGAATCAATTACACCAACTACCCGGAGGCAATGAGTCTTGCACGGGAACCATTTCCTTCCGGCACGGCGAAGACGAAGCATTCCACCTCGCAGGCCGCGCCACGAGACCGCTACAAAATACCTTTACGTAATGTAGCGTTTCCCAACACCGCGTACCCTTTAAAATACTTTGCGTGGTTTTTGTTTCGATAACCAGACAAATTTAAAAAAGCACGGTATAAATTATTGCAGGTATCATACACTAGCGTATGTCACTAGGAAATACCTAGGATAGATCGTCTTACCCAGATTTAACCGGAAATACTTTTTGAACAGGAATACTTTAAACATGACCAAGTTGGAGGTTTTACTGCTTTTCGCTCGACATGGCGGGTTTCTTAAGCCCGATGCTGTTCTTGGTCGGCTTCAGCCGGTTCCCGACCGCCGCTCGCTGTACAGCTATCTGGGACGGCTCCGAGGCCAGGGCCTCTTGGAACGGCACCCGAACTCCCGGCGAGGCTATCTGGCCTATCGCCTGACCGCTCGCGGACAGGCGCGCCTGGAATACTTTCGCCACTCAGGCAGGAACTAAGCAGAGGGCCTCCCTCTTCCGAGGAGGTGTTCCCTCCCGATATCGTTACGTATATACGTAACGTAGGAAGCCAAGCTCCCCTGGCTCGCCCGTCAGGAGGTCCAGCCTGATTTTTCCACGAAAAGCTTCTTTTTAGCATTGTTACACATTCTGTGTGTTATTGTGTGTGTATGGTGAGCATTGACTATCACCGCACCTTATTCCAGGCCAAGCAAGACCTTGCTCGTTGCTTGGTCAAACGCCAGAAACTCGACCACAAGATCGCCCGGCTTCAAGCCGTCATCAGCGATTTGCACAATCTTTGCGCCGAACTGGATCAAAAGGGCTTTGAGAAGCGCGTCGATCGCGTCATCAAGACAGACCAAACCAAGGGCATTACCGAACTATCGCGCGTCATCCTGAAGGAGAAGTTCTTTCCGATGACTACGAGCGAACTCAAAGCGAGCATGGAAGCCAGGAAGCTCAACCTGTCTGCCTATTCGAATCCCATGGCCGTGATCCATACCGTGCTCAAGCGGCTAGTGCAAGGCGGCGAAGTAAGAGTGGTTTCCCAGGCAAAAGGGAAAAAGGCCTATCAATGGGTCAGCACCGCCGACAAGCTGTTGTCCGAACTACGGCAGACAAGTACGCCAGGCGTCCAAAAGCGTGGTGGTTTGACGGAGTCAAAATGAAAGCCTCTTTAGTGAAACCAGACCATGTACGACTGTTCCCCTGCTGTGTGTGCGGCGAGGCACGCGAAGTAGGGATGACGAAGAAAGACAAGCCGTATCTGATCTGCGATCCCTGCGGAGTGCAGGTCTTTGTCAGAGGGAAAACCGGGATTCGACGATTTGAGGAATTAGTTGCGGATGCGGCGGGAAATAACGTTTGGAAACGCTTGGCCGAATTGCAGCAACGCTACCAGTTCGAGTGTCCCAAATGCAGCAAGAAGTTCTGGTTAACCCCGGAACTGATTAAGACCAATTGGGCGAACGGGAAGCTGGAAGGCTATCGGTGTCCCGATTCAGCCTGTGGCGGAATCGCAAAGCCGGAGAAGGCAGCATGAGACTCACAATGTCGGGATTGATGGCAATCCTAGGAGTCGCAGCGCGGTGGCTTTGATGCTTATTGTGGCGACCAGGGGACACTTGTTGCAGGGATCTGGCGAGCGGTGACAGAGCATGACGACCAACACAGAGCGCGAACCCTTCGTTGATGCTGCAGAGGCAGGAAAGTTTCTCTGCTTACGCCCGCGTCGCGTGCTGGAACTGGCACGCCAGGGCGAACTTCCTGCCTATCCGCTGGGTCAGGGTAAACGGCGAGTGTGGCGCTTTCGTTTGTCAGAGCTTGCGGATGCCGTCCGCGCACGCAGTGTAGACTACCCACGGCAGTCTCCCGCGCCAAGACAGGAGACGACCTAAAATGGCGCGGTTCCAACGTGGAAGTTTGCGGATTGAATCCCGCAAGAATGGTGAAAACTGGGTGTTGCGCTATTTCGTAACCCGGCACTCCGATGGGCGAAGAGTCGAGCACAAGATTCCGATTGGACTTGTGCATGACTTCCCGACTGAATCGGCGGCATGGGCAGAAGTAGAGCGGCAACATCTACAACTCAACGAGCCCGACTTCAGACCCCGCATGACGTTTGCACACTTGGCCCAACACTTCATGACACACGAGCTGGGCGAGCAAACCGAAACGGCTGATCCGAAATCCCATACTACGATTGCAGGCTACAAACGCATCCTCAAGAACCGCTGCATCGACAGGTGGGGCAAACGGACCGCCCTCAGTCTTCAGCCGCTCGAAATCGAGCAATGGCTGAAGGCGCTGAAGCGGGACGAAGGACTGGCGAATCCCACACTCGACAAGATACGAAGGGTGATGAGCCTGGTTTTCAAGCACGGCCAACGCCACGGGCTCATTCCTCGTAATCAGGAGTCAAACCCGATGCGCTTTGTTCGCTGCAAAACGACCAGCAGTTATGAAGCGATGATTCTGACTCCAAGGCAGGCGTTTGACCTTCTCATGCATCTGCAAGAGCCAGAACGCACACTGACTTTGCTGGCCTCTGCGACCGGGCTGCGTATCTCGGAATGCTTGGGGCTGCAATGGCAGGATGTGGACTTCGAACAATCGAAGATTCATGTCCGTCGCACTTGGACGTGTGGCCAGATCGGTGTGCCGAAGAGCAAGTCTTCGCATGCCCCTGTGCCGCTTCATTCTTTGCTTGCCGAGTTCATGCAGGCATGGAGGAACACGACCTCCTACTCCCAAGCTGGAGATTGGGTGTTCGCGTCCTTCAAGTGCAAAGGGAAGCAGCCTCGGGTCGCCAACATGCTGGTTGAGTACCATCTTCGGCCCGCAGCAGTAAAAGCTGGGGTGCTGGCGAAGGATGACAAGGTACGCTTCGGGTTTCACAACCTAAGGCACAGCCTTGCTTCTTTCCTGGTGCGCACGAAGACCGACCCGAAGACCGTGCAAGCCCTGCTACGGCATTCGGATGTGAAAACGACGCTTCAACTCTATGCTCACAGTATCAGTGAAGACCGGATGGCGGCTCAAGGGCAAGTGCTCGAAGCCATCCTGAAATCAAGCAGTACAGCGGTGAATTGAAGCAACTTGCCCGAATCCTGGGCTGAACCTGGGCTGGAGGCTTTTCGGAGTTTCGACCTAAGTTCCTTGGAATGTGGTGGCCAGGGACGGAGTTGAACCGCCGACGCCAGCCTTTTCAGAGCTACGTTATGCAGTAGTTTCAACAACTTAAGTGACTCCAGGTGGCCGCCTAAGTCCTTGAGAAGACGTGAGAGACATGCGAACCGTGGGTTGAATTCGTGGGTTCAAGAAAGCCCCGCAATCAAGCGGTATCACCTCGACATTAGCGAACAAACTCCTCACCTTATCGTTGTCATCTATATGCTGGCTCAATGCCAATGCCGAGTCGCGAATGACTGTCTATAACAGGTTTTGAGTGCACGAAGGCGTCGAATTCGCGAAGCATTTGGCATGTGTGCCCGGATGTGGGCGCAATTGACACCTTGATGGCGCTCAGTCAAAACCAATGCGATGCGAAACCGAAAAATAGACCCACGTCGTTGAGGCTCTCTCCCGATGGAGCAGGATCTTGAGCGTGGTGGGTGTCAAGGCCAGCGTCGGCACCGCTGGGACGCGACTCCGCTGCGAATACGGCGAGAACAGAACCAAGGGTGTAACGTTCGTGCCGACGCTGAAGGGCATCTGCCCACCGACGGTCTCGCTGG
>JBARIF010000253.1:0-2392 GCA_049799615.1 Terriglobales bacterium | reverse complement strand
GGCTTCACTTGAGAAGGGACATTGCTCACGACGAGGGGTGGTTGATCATCGGCAGACCGCTCACCATGAGCATCTGCGGCCGCCTTTTCTTGCTAGTTTTGTGCGAACCATAAACATGGCGTTCGTTCTGGACGGGCTTCCTCCCGCATGAATGCGTGACGTGGTAGTCGTAGCACTAGGCGCAGAATGACTCTCCGCAGCACACGGCTCCATCACATCAGGGCAGTGCCTTCTCAGCTTCAATCAAAAATTGAATAGCCGATCCTGTCAGGTGCAGAGCGTATGCGGCGTAGTGTGGTGGCACGTTCACGATTTGTGATCCTTGCCCATGTCCGCCAACCTTATTTCGGACTGTTGGCACTCCACTCTCCAGTGTGCTCCGAAGAGATGAATAGTGGGACTGCCAAAATGGAGGAACGAGATCATTTTGGAAGCAGATATCGAGCAACGTCTTGGCCGTGTCGGTATGGTTGTATGGCCACTTCCGAATCAGGCAGATTGTCTTTAGCGTGCTCTCCAGGTAGAACGCGTACGAAATACCCGACTACGCGATTCGGAGGCCGAATGCCGACAGAATCAGTGGTCACGAGCCGACGCAAGCAGAAGCCATCGAAAGAGCTAGGGAGATTGATCCCACCGCAACCATTCAGGGAGCGCACGCTGCTCAGTCTTATTCCCAAACTATCTAAAATCCTAATATCCAACGGGTTGGATGAACTGCTAAAGTTTTTTTCTTTTGCTGCATACAAATATCTGCCAAGTGCCGAACATCAGGAAGAGGATCATCAGCGGAATTTCCACAAACATATCCAGTCTAATCGGCGCCTTAACCGTCTTCTCCCATCGATCCATCCGAATCTCATACTCCAACACGAGAAACAGAACCGCCGCCGACAGTGCCAAGTGCAGTCGCCGGACGGGCGAAAGGGCGGCCGCTAGACCGAACAGGACACCACCCACGAGAGAAATACCTACGATATACCTACGATCCATTCCTCGACATAGTAGTAGAGCATGTGAATATTCTAGAGAGAACCCACTCTGGCAGGGAATTTTGTAACGGCATAGGCCAAACGCCCAAACCGCTGTTCTGACGTTTTCCACAAACTAGACAAATATGCGAACTGTGATCCGGATCACTTGCATTCCCCGATTCGGGAGGAATATTCTGCGATCGTGGACGGCTGAAAAGGTCGATCTAAAAAACAGTGGATCGATCTGAAGTAGGCCGGGTGACCCGCTTGGTGAGGAGACCTGCCGAGCAACCAAACCCGAACAATTCGACTGACTCTGTGAGGAAGAGCCGGGGTTTGGAACCGCGAAGGCGGCGATTACATAAGGGGCTGCGGCGGTGCACGTATTTACGTTGTCGGCTCTCTTGCAAGAGCCGATGGCTAGAGCGTAACCGATGCCGTAGCCCTTCTCTTTCCCTAACCCCGAGGCAGGGGCGTAGCGGGTCAGTTTGAATCTAGTTTGGAGATGTGGATGCTGACATGGCCGTTTGCGTCAATGTCTTCAATCAGTTTGCTGGCCTCATCTTCGGAATATCCACGCGCACGCAGCCAGCCAAACAATTGATTTTCGGTCGACTCATCCATCGGCTCTCCTTTGGGTTCTCCCTGAAAAATCTTGTAGCTTTTGGTGATCGTGAATGCCTCTCCGGTCATGCCGCCCACCTCCGCCGAATTGTATCCGCAGAGCCTCACCCGTCCAAATCAATCCGCACCGTGAGCAGGTCGGTCCCAAACAACCGTACCGCGGCCGCATTCCTAGAGCTGCCAGGCAACTGACCGGCAAGCCAGCGTTGCCGCCCGCGCGGATCATCGTCCGGGAGCACATGCGCCGTGCCCGTACGCCAGCGACTGCCAAAACCTTTGCGCAACTTCACGCGCACGCGAGGATAACGGACCAGATTGCGGACGTATCCAGCCTGCATGCCGTGCTCTGCCACGATCCAAAACTGTTTGCCGACGCGTCCGTCGCCCACAGGAGTGCGGCGTGTCTTCCCGGTCTTGCGACCGATCGTTTCAAGCAGCGCATATCCCGGCGGCGCTATGCCGATCGCAAAGAGAAGCTTAATCGGCGGGTTGAGCACGTATTTCTGCAGCGCGTGAACAATCTGTTGTTTCATTTCATCCACGGCCATACCGCTGCAGTGTACGCTTTTCATTGCACCAATATTGGGCAATTGACCGACGACGTGCTCAGGCGTACGGTTGCCCCAAGGAGTCTCCCCCATGAACGCACATCCCCCAAAGAAAATACCAACCGCGATAAACGAACCACAAGAACTCGAACACCAGATCCGAGAACGCGCCTACGAACTCTACGAGGAAAGAGGCCGCGAGGACGGCCACGACGAGGAAGACTGGCTCCGCGCGAAAGAGGAGAT
>JBARIF010000252.1:0-1963 GCA_049799615.1 Terriglobales bacterium | reverse complement strand
GGGCCGGCGTAGCGCGCTCGCCGCGCGCCTGAATGCGCGCGAACAGATCGCGCTTCAGGCCGTCTTTGTCGCTCACGAAGCGCTTGAGATCGGGGTTTGCGGGATCAGGCTCCGGCACCAGATCGAGCAGATAGAAAGTGCCGCCTGATGCGGCCGCCAGGTCCGCGGTGATGGCCGAGACGATGCTGCCGGCGGCTCCGGTGATCAGGAACGAAGTGTTCTGGTCCAGCGTAAGACCGGGTTGGCCGTCGGATGCGGGCTGTTCTTGCAGCCCAACGGTCCAGCGCAACCCCTCTTTGTAGCCGATCTCGATCGCGCCAGGATCGCGCAGGGTTTCCTCGATCAGCAGTGCGGCAACCTCCGCCGGCTTGCGGTCGAGTTCGAAATCGACCACTTTGACGTGGGCATCCATGCGTTCCCGCTTGTAAGTCTTGGTGAAGCCCGTCACCGCGCCGCCCAGCGGAGCGACCGCGCCGCCCGCGTCGTAGCCGTGCTGTCCACCCAGCCGCGTCGCCGAAACCAGGAACGTACCCGGTTTCGCGATCTGTTCGAATAGGGTGCGCATGGTTGTGTAAAGCGATTTCACTCGCACATGTATGGCTTCGTGCCAGGTGGCGAGATCCATCTTGCTCAGCTGCCCTTCGTTGTCTAACGCCGGCAGCCAGTAAATCCCCTGCACCGGACCAGTAGTCATCCAATTCTTGAGGCGGCTGGCAAGCGCCTCGGCATCTGACGCCCCTTCTATGCGCAGGACTTCGACGCCTTGCGCTTGCAGTGCATGCGCCAGCGCGTCTGCCACCCCACCCTGGTCGGGCATGATGATCACACGCCCGCCGCGGGCGAGTGTGACACCCGTGGGTTTGCAGATGGGAAGGGGGGGGCGCAAGACCGGCAGTGGTACCCGGCGCGGAATGCGATTCGCGGCCTCCAGACTCGCGAGCACTGGGCGAGGAACACCAGGCATCGAAGCGGCGGCAGGCGAGGCTGAGGGCCTCGCTGCCTGGTTCGTCGGTTCCTGGTTCGTCGGTTCCGGTTTCGCCTCCGCGCTGGCTGCTGCTAAACCCGCCCGGTCGCGCGCAAACTTGATCACGTGGGTCAGAGTTGGGAAATCGCGCAGCTTGAGATTCGGATCGCGCGCTATGTTATACGCCGCTCGAATGGCAGCGAACATTTCCGCCTGCTTGACGGTATCGACGCCGAGGTCAGCTTCGAGATCGAGATCCGGGTCCAACATGTCCGTTGGGTAGCCGGTTTTCTCGGCCACGATCTCCAGAACTTTGTTTCTGATAGCGTCGTCCGTGATCGCTTCAGTTGCAGCGGGAACTGCAGTGGGTGCAGATGGCTCGCCGTTCGTCGCCAGGGGTTGGGCAGGTGTCGCCAAATCGGGGCGCTTCTCATACACGAAGCGAATGACATGCGCCAGGGTTGGGTAGTCACGCAGCTTGCGGTTCTCGTCGCGTGGAATGCTGTAGATCTCGCGAATGGCCGCGAACATCTCCGCCTGCTTCACTGTATCCACCCCGAGGTCGGCTTCGAGATCGAGATCCAGGTCCAGCATGTCTCGCGGATAGCCAGTCTTCTCTACGGCCAGAGTCAGGATGCGCTCTTTCACGTCACCGTCGGTGCCACTGGCAGGAACTGGAGCTGCTGCTGGTGTGGCAACGCTGACTTCTTCCTTGGCCTTGGGTGCTGCTACCGGCGCGGCCGCGCTGGCCAAATCCGGACGCTTCTCATACACGAAGCGAATGACGTGCGCCAGGGTGGGGTAGTCACGCAACTTGCGATTCTCGTCGCGTGGGATGCTGTAGATCTCACGAATGGCCGCGAACATCTCCGCTTGTTTCACTGTATCCACCCCGAGGTCCGCTTCGAGATCGAGATCCAGGTCCAGCATGTCTCGCGGATAGCCAGTCTTCTCTACCGCCAGAGTCAGGATGCGCTCTTTCACGTCACCGTCGGTGCC
>JBARIF010000251.1:0-2904 GCA_049799615.1 Terriglobales bacterium | reverse complement strand
GCATTGCCTACTTTCTTTGGACGCATCTGGGGAGGCGTCGCCAATACCGTCACAGCGACGGCCGTGGCTGAGGCGTATAACCCGTCGGGGTCGGCGGCGCCGGTGCAGATGCAGGGGGTCAAGCCCTGGCTGATACCGAATTGCGATCCGAACAATGGCGGACCCGGAGACTGCGCAGCCGGCGGTCGCTTTGTAGATAACATCACGGGAGCGATTCAGAATACCGGCTCGTTCGTGGGAAAGACGATTACCCTGGTGCACGTCACCGGTGGTGGTGCGCCGAATGCCAACGCGCCTGTTGCCGGGGACCTCGGGTATTTTCGCGCGACCGTCCCCATTCGGCCTCCGGAACCAGTCTGCCCTTCTACGAGCGCTGTCGGTTGCGCGCAGGTGGGGAGCGACGATTACCACGACAACGTCGCCTGCTCCTCAACGTTTCAGTTCAGTTGCGGCCAGACCATCGGAGCGGGTCAGACGGTCTTCGTCGGCGGAGGATCGGGGATCCTTACTAACGAAGGAACGCAATGCCTGATCCATGCCAGCGGCCAAGGAACCGGTTTTGGTCAGGATGTTTTGACGGACGTGGCTCCCAATGCTCCTCCCCTCGCCATCACCGGCGGGGACAATAATCCGAATCCGCTTTTGCAAGGTGTGACCAATATCAGCCGCAGCGACTCGGTCGTCACCGTCCCTATCTACCACAGTGCCGCAAACGTCAATCTCTGCCCGGGCGGCACGTGCACGGGGACCGGCACGATTGTGGGTTTTTTGCAGCTGGGAATTAACGAGAACGTGGCAGGTGCACCCAATGGACAGGTGAGAGGAATCATTCTGAATGTTGCCGGCTGTAACACCGGCGCGGGCAATCCCGTACTCTCCGGCGGCGGTGTGTCTCCTATTCCTGTGCGGCTTATTCACCAGTAAGACCCTATTCGTCATCCACGGCTGCATATTTGCTGCAGCACGAGCGAGGACGCTCGCGCTTACATTTGCTCGCACCTACATTCTTATTGTGGCGGCGGTGCTCCCTGCTGATCCCCGCCTGGCTGGGGCTGCGGTATCTCGGGCTGGGTTTCCTGCGGCACCGGCATGGGTTCCGGTTCGGGCTCGGGTGGAGTGTCGGCGACCGGGGGTTCGGGAGTGGGGATGGCGGGTTGGGATATTCCGTCGGCACCGCGGTAGGTAAGGACGACGCTTTTCAGCTTGCCCGGTTCGCTGTCGGAATCGACCATGATGAAGTTGAAGCGGGAGCCGTTGAGCAGCGAGACCAGGGCTTCGCGGAGGGGCAGCGGCGGGATGCTGACCACGATCTGTTCCTGGGCAGCGCCGGGCGGGATGGAAATATCGGTGCCGGTCTGGCGGTGGACCTCGTTGAGAATCTGGGCCAGGCTGACGTGATCGGCCACCACGCTCAACCGTCCGTTTGTATAGGCGACGTCCAGATTGGATGCGGGTTTGGCCGGCGTCGGGGTGTAGGAAACATTATCAAGATGGCCTTTGGCAGCGGCCTGCTGCTGGTCGGACATCAGCTTGACGATGACCGTCTTGCCATCGGGGAAAATCTGGTAGTGCTGCGGGCGGTTGAGATCGATGACCACGCGCGTGGTGGGGGGATGGTCGCTGTAGCGCGCGACCCGAAAGCCCTTCAGGTCGCCCTGATTGAGCAGCTTGGGGCGCAGACCGCCGGCCGGCTGGGAGTTGGGAAAATCCAGGATAAGGCGATCCGGATCGGCGATGAGCTGGCTGCGTAAGACCACCGGTTGGCTGGCCGCAATCTCTACCGTAATTCCGCTGGTGGTGCTCGTACACTTCACGCTTTCGAGCGTGGCCAGGGGTTTTGCGGCAGGCGGAGGGGCGGCGTGGAGCGAAACAGCAGCGCCCGCAAGCACAAAGAAAGCGATCAACCATGGACGACTGTGCATGACTACTCTCAAACCCGATTTTAGCAGTCTGGACAGGGATCGGGGGTGACTTTGGGCCTTCCGAGTAATGAGTTTGAGCGCCGGCGTGCGGTTTTGGGATGGGTCGGGACGGGAATGCTGCCGAGCATTGCTCGGCCTGACTGGGTCGGAGACACCCGGTCCCACACGTTCAGTCAGTCGAGGTCGGGCCTCTCAAACCAACGGCCAAAGCAAATTCTCTTACGGCAATGTTCATTTCGTTCGGTAGAGGTCCTTCGACTCCTCTGCTCGCCCGCAAAGCAGACTCGCTCAGGATGACAGGAGCTTACTTTTTTTCCTCGCTGGGCGGGTTGGCCGCCGAGGCCGAAAGCCGGGTGATCTCGGCCAATTGCTTTTGCGCCTCTTCTATTTCAGCAGGCTGAGTGGCAAACTTCAGATAGTTCTGAATGTGAACCGCGGCTTCCGCATACTGGCGTTCTTGCAGAAGAATGACGCCCAGGAGGTATTCGAGCTTGGGGAGCTGGTGCTGATCGTCCATTTTCACGCCCTGGCGGGCGCTTTTCTCCGCCTCGGGGAAATTATAAAGATAGTAATTGCCCAGCGAGTTGCGCAACCAGGCATCGGGAAAACTCACCGGATTCAGGGCCAGCAATTGGCCGGTGACGGTCACCAGCGCCTGCCATTGTTTTTGCTGCATGTCCAACTCCGCCAAACCGCGGTATGGGTTGACATACTTGGGGTCGGCGGCAACGGACTGCTCGAAGGAATGGCGCGCCTGGGCATCGTCGCGCTTGTGGAGCTGGACGCGGCCCAAGTCAAACCAGGCAACGGCAAACCTGGGATAAATCTCGACCGCTTTAGCCAGCAGGGGTTCGGCCTCGTCCCACTTTTCCTGCTGTAATTTTTTGCTGCCCTTCTCGTAGGCTTTCTGCGCATCCTTGGGCGCCATGGCACTGGTGGCGCTGATGGTCAAGCCCTCGACCTGGCCCATGCGGTGCAGGAC
>JBARIF010000250.1:0-10001 GCA_049799615.1 Terriglobales bacterium | reverse complement strand
AACGGTAGCTGTTGCTCTCCGGCAGATAGGTAAATCGCTCCGGGCCATAGCCGGGGTTGTTCTTTCTCAGAGCACTGTCTCGCGTGCGCATGTAAGGCGTGATGCCGCGATCCAGCAACCATTGCAGGAACTCCCCATTGCCATAGGTCGCATCCGCTGCTACCGACGCTGGTTCTCGACCTTGCCACTGCACAAAGCGGGTGATCATGTCTTGTGCCGCGACCGTCTCCTGACTCATGCGTGCCGCCGTGGCTTGGACTCCAACGATCACGCAACTGTGATTGTCGACCAGGTAGTTATCGTAGTACCCCAGGCGGGCTGGGGTGCCACCCTTGGTGGCATAGGTGGAATCGGGATCGGTAGTCGACACCTGATCCTGTTCATGTACCGGCGGCTCCACCGGGTTCTCCTTTTCGAGCTCTTTCAGATACTCACGCAGCGTGTGATGGACCTGGGCTGCTTCCACCAACTGCTCACGCGGAATGCGACTCTCCTTCGCGGCATTGGCTTCCACGAAGCTGCCATCCACCGACAGGTGCTTGCCCTGCACCAATCCCACTTCCACACACTGGGAGACGATCTGCTCAAACAACTGCTCGAACAGCTTCGACTGCTGAAACCGTCCGTGCCGGTTCTTGGAGAACGTGGAGTGATGCGGGATCTCTTGATCGAAACCCAGACCGGTGAACCAGCGCCACGCCAGATGCATGCGCAGCTCTTCCACCAGTTTGCGCTCGCTGGTGATGCCGTATAAGTAGCCAATCAGCAGAATGCGTAGCAGGAGCTCGGGATCGATCGAGGGTCGACCGGTCTCACTGTAGCTGGCTTGCAATCGTTCGCGCACAAACGCAAAGCTGATGTACTTCTCAATCAGTCGTAGCAGATGGTTTTCGGGAACTTGATCTTCCAGACGGAAGTAGTAGAACAATGCCTCCGAGCGGTCATGGCACCCCATCATGAGCAGCAGGCCTCCGAGAATGGAAATCCAGCGAAGCATGGGCAGGAACTCCCACTTGATAACACGCTTCCGCCGTATCTCGGTCTTCAAATCAGGGTGACTTTTTCAACACCCACAGGCGATTGCGCTCACAATTCCATGGTATCAAAGCCCCGCTGTCGAGCGTGCCAGAGCTAGCGGCTTAGTTTGTCCGGAGTTTTGACGATTGGACTCAATAAAAGCGCCAACTCTATTCGCAGGCATGGGCTCCGCAAACAAGTATCCCTGGGCTGACCCACAACCGGCCAATACCAACAGTTGATGTTGGTCAGTTGTTTCCACCCCTTCAGCGACTACCTTAAGATCTAAATTACGAGCCAGCCCGACGATTGTCTTAACGATGGCATAGTTTTCTGCATCCATCGTCTTCACGAAGGACTGATCGATTTTCAAGGTGTCGACCGGAAAACGACGGAGATAGCTCAGAGAGGAATATCCGGTGCCAAAATCGTCAATACTCAGCTTCACGCCTAAAGTCCGAAGCTGCGACATTGTTTGGCCGGTCGCGGCAACGTCGTTCATGGCCAAACTCTCGGTCAGCTCGATGGTTATGCACCGGGGATCAACCGCACTCTCTTCAAGTGCATCTTTCGCGTGCTCGATAAAACCGGCATGCGAGAAATGCTTTGAACTGATGTTGATGCTGACATAAAGCGGCGGGTCCGCCGGATCGTGCTGTCGCCAACTCGCCGCCTCTAAACACGCTTTCTTTAAAACCCAAACACTGATACGAGCAATCAGGCCGCACTGTTCTGCTACCGGGACAAAAGTGCTTGGTGGTACCGAGTTCGATTCCGAGGGTTGCCACCGCAAGAGTGCCTCGAAGCCCTGCACAGCCCCCGCATCCACCGAAACGATTGGTTGATAGTGAAGTGTCAACTCTTCATTCTCGAGAGCATATCTCAGCTTGGCTTCCAGAATAAGTCGACTCATGACTTGCTCGTGCATGGTGCGGTCAAAGAGCTCACTGCACGCTTTGCCTTGGTCTTTCGCACGATACATTACGATATCGGCATTCTGAAGCACCGCCTCCGCAGATGTCTTTGGTGATGTCAGCGCGATGCCGATTGACGCACTTTTGAAGATCTCAAGTCCCCCCAGTAGGAACGGCCGTGTGAATGAAGACTGGATTCTCTCGGCTACGCGGATGGCATCGCTCGGGTCAGTGACGTCCTCCACCAGAATCGTAAACTCATCTCCACCCATCCGGGCGACTGTGCCGTCGCTGCGCATCGATGCCCGTAGCCTGTTGCTCACTTCTCTGATTAGAAGGTCCCCGGTTGCGTGGCCATAGCAGTCGTTTACGACCTTGAAGTCGTCGATATCAATGAAAAGGACGGCAGCGGCCTCGTGTGAGTGCCTTTTCATCCGATCCACGACGCTTTGCAAACGTCCCAAGAACAAGGCCCGGTTGGGAAGGCCACTGAGGGCATCGTGGGTGGCGTTAAAAAGTAATTGTTCCTGAGCTTGTTTTCGTTCTGTTATATCTCGGGCATTGTAGACAAGCCGACTGAACCGACGGCTGTACGGTGGCCATCGCCTCACTTGTCCTTCCGTTGCCCGCCGCTCGCAGCTTCCTGCAGGAGCTCGACCATCGCGGCGGGGGTAATAATCCGGGTGGATTGGTGCTGTTTCAGGGAGAGAAGTTGCTTGTCGCCGGTTACCAGGAACTCAGCCTGGCTGGCTTCAGCCAGCGCGAGCAGATAGCTGTCTTTGGGGTCGGGAGCGATCGGGCCGCAAGGCAAATTCTGGCAAAAGAACGAAAAGTCACGAAGGCCAGCGGCCAGCAGCTCAGCTGTACTGGCGCGCAGCCTAGCCCGGAAGAACGGCCGGCCGGCGACGTCGCTGAGTTCCGCAATTAGCGCGTCACAGGCGACGAGCGTAAACGTCTTGCGCTCCCAGGCGTCGAGCAGCTTGGCCGGCGCGCCCAGGGGCGAGAGAAAAGCGGAGAGCAGGATGTTGGTGTCGAGGATGAGGCGCATTAGGACCGTTTGGCGCGTTCCCGGTAGTGTTTCGCGCGGACGTCTTCGACAACCTCATCGATCATCTTCTGGAGCTTGTCCGGGGAAACGTCGGCGAACGCTTCGCGGGCTTCGCGGACGGTCTGGTGGAAGATGCGCCAGCGGACGGCTTCTTCAATGAATTTCGAGAGGTCGCCCTTTTTCATGCCCTGCGCGCCCAGGAAGGAACGTAGGGCATGATCGGCCTCTTTCGACCAAGTAATGGTCAGACGGGTGGTTGCTGGCTCGGACATGGCGTTCTTAGTCATATAAGCATATATCAGCTTACGAGCATAGATGATTAGGACACTTCTGTCAAACTGCCGATAAGCGCCGATAGGCGCCCCGGAGCAGCCAGCCACTAGTCATGGTTTTCGAACAGATGAAACCCGATTGGGGTGCTGATGAACTAGAGTTCGAAGCGCCTACACGCGCATTTCCCGATAATGATGCCGTATGCACGTCGGTGCCAGTACCGGACCGCGCACCGCCGAAGGGCTGGCGCGGTCGCGGCCGGCACGCTGGAAACATGGGCTTTATTCTGCCGAGGCCCGAGCCGGGCAAAAACGGGCGCGCGACCTGCTGACCCAGAGTCGAGAGCTATTGAACCAGATGAACGCGGGCTGGACCGGCGGCCTCAGGTTCATTTCGCAGTCTGGCTGAGGGTGCTCAGTTTCCGCCGTTTACGGAGTCTGGGCTCGCGAGAAAGTGGGATGGAGCGGCGCCGCAGCCTACAAACGAAAACGCCCCAGACTCGGTTAAGTCATGGGACGTTCTTTGAACAGCCCTCCCCCCGAAGTCTGCTCACGATTAGCCTAACGGTAGGGTGGTGATACGTATATGGCTCGCATGGGCTACTCTGGAAATCCGGCGAACAAGCCCTGAGAGACGGCCAAAGGTTTGGTACCTCGACGAAACTGGAGCAGGCATCTCGACGCTCGCAGATTGGGCGGAGAATGCAGATCGACGTTAAGGCAATTGATCCCGAGATGATGGCGGTGTTTCAACAGTTAAGGCCGCTAAGGTCGTCCGGACCCCGCGGCCTCCTCCGCCGGTCTGGGAAACTGACCGTCTATCCCCTCTGCTACAATCGGCATCCGAGGGGGAAACCAACATTGACGAACTTATCTGGGATTGTGAAGCAGTTGAAGAAGGAACGTGATCGACTCCACCAACAGCTGTCTGGATTGAACGCAGCACTGGAAGCATTTGCGGGCGTCTACCGGGGCAGCAATGGAAGCAAACCTCGACGGAAGTTGTCAGCCAAGGGACGGGCAAGCATCGCGGCTGCGCAGAGAGCTCGCTGGGCGAAAGCGAGGGGGAACAAAGTGACTGCCGCCAAGCCGGTCAAACGAACGATGTCGGCCTCGGCTCGGCGAAGGATCGCAGCAGCACAGGTGGCGAGGTGGGCCAAGGTCAGGCGGGAAAAGAAAACGGCTTGAAGTGCAATTCGGGACGGGCTGGGATTTTTGAGTCGTTTCTGGGTGGGAAGCATCCAACGGTTATCAGCTAAGTTTGATTCACCCGCAGTTGAAAACCGGTTCCGCCAACCAGCGTAAGCCCTTCTCACCTCGTAGCGACTCTTCTCAGCCGAAAATCAAGAATGGAAATAGGAATATCAATGGAACAAGGAACCGTAAAGTGGTTTAACGACGCCAAAGGCTACGGCTTTATCAGCCGTCAAACTGGAGAGGATGTCTTCGTGCATTTCTCCGCTATTCAGGCAGGCGGCTTTCGCAGTCTGCAAGAAGGGCAAGCTGTGCAGTTTGAGGTAACCAAAGGCCCGAAAGGCTGGCAGGCCGAGAACGTTCAGGCAGTCTAGACGACAACCAAGCGTGCCCGTTATCCGGAAGGATTTCGGGCATTTCCTTATTTAGGTGCTACCACTTCAGGACTGAGGACTTGAACTGAGATTAGTTCCGGACTGCACCGGGAGTTTTGGAGCGATTGGACAGCGTCTTCGGCTGTGAATCTCCCCATGACCAGGGCCAGCTTGCGATTGGGGGTCATTTGGATGGGTGTCGGATCGATCCGCTGCACGTATTCCGTGGCGTGAGTACCGCCACGATTCACTTTCACAACAAATTTTGTCTTATTCATGGTTTTTCACACAACTGCTACATATTGGCAGGAGTCGAAGGAAGCTTTAACCAGGCGCGGACATCGCAATTCACCAGTGCACAATCCTGAATTTCCCAGTTTCCATGAAGCCGGCACCCAATCGTTCTTCTAAGCTCTTTGGAATTCGGGTTACGGCAGACAAGAGCGCATTCATGGCCATCAAATGGAAGTCTGTCTCTCACTGAAATCCACGATAAATCGACTGTTTTCTCTGCAACCAGCATCCGACATCTCCTCATCTTTTCATGTTTCTGATTTCTGACGATCAACCTCCCGCATGGTGATGACCTACGCTCTATTTCCCGATAACCGGAATCACGCTCACGGCTGTAAGAGACTGCCCGCACTCCAGGCAACATGCCCTTAATCGAGATGTGATCAGCCCACAGGACGGACACATTCTCTGTGATCCGTACCGGGCGACCTGTGGTTTCGGCTTGAGGATCTTGTAGAGCAGCAGGATCACGAATAGCGCAACAAGCAAGCCGAAAGAAACACTAATTGCGTTCATCAAGGTGCTCCTCTTCAAATGGGGAGCGATGTGAGCCGCTCCCCCACTTCTTCACTTTCTGGCCGGTTTTACGCAGCCTTGCCGGACGCCTTGGCTTCGAGAGTCTTCTCGCTGCCCACGTTAACTTTGATTAGCTTGGGCTTGGCTTCCGCCTTTTTGGCGAGCTTGATCTTCAGCACACCCCTGTTGTAGTCCGCGCTCACTTGTGCCGGGTCCACGGAGCTGGGCAAAGTGAACGAGCGGGTAAAGCTTCCGTACCGCCGCTCGACGCGACGGAAGTTCTCCTCTTTCTCTTCCTTCTCGATCTTGCGCTCGCCGTGGATGGTGAGGGTATTGCCCTCGACGCGGACATCAATGTCTTTTTCGTCGATGCCGGGGACTTCAAGCTTCAGCGTGATGTTGTGCTCGTCTTCGTAGATGTCCACGGGCGGTGCGAAGCTGGTGGTTGTTAGCGCCTCTTCCGGCCCTTCTGGGCTATACGACTCGCGGAAAAGACGATTCATACGGTTCATGCGGTCTTGCATGGTGGAGAACTCACGGAGAGGCTCCCAACGGGTCAATAGTGTCATAACGCAGTTCCTCCTTCGGGGAATCTAAGGGGGACAAATTCAGATGGGCTGACTTAGTTCAGAGGACCTGAAAGAGTAAGAAGAGGTAGCTTGCTCAATTACAATGCTAGGCTTGTGCGCTTCCGTTGTCAAACACTCTCCAGATATCCGCTCCCTGGCGTTCAGACGGATGTCGCATAAGGCGCATGATCGAAATCACCCGAAGAAAATCGACTCCAACCCAGCATGTCAAAGGAAGACGTCGTCGAAGCGCTTGGCGAGCCCTTGAAGACAATCGCTATGATAGGCATCAATCGGCAGCGACCTCGCCCACATCGTCGGTATAATCACCGCAACTCGCATTACCGTAAAGGCCCCAGTGACCAGCGTGTTTTAGGAAACGCCTCATCTCGACAAACACGACCAAGGTTCTGCCAGTGGTGGGCCGCAAGGCCTGCCACTCGCCGGAACTGGAAATAGAAAGTTGCACATACCGCACCTGCCCCTAACTTTTAGTCTACGTCTGGTCGGACCACCTAAGCCATTGACCCACCAGCCTCAGCATCTCCGCCCTCTCCAAACGCATCCAACCAATGAGAGGCACTTATATGAAGCGATTTTCTCTCCTGGCGGCCATCTTGATCGTCGCGGCGACGCTCTCCGCCGTGGCCACACCCAGTCCCACGACCGCGAACGTGCCAGAGTTTCCGGGGACTCTAGCGAATGCGCGCTATGTCTACGTTGCCTCCTACGACGGAGATCAATTCAGCCCAAACCTGCTGCCCGAAGATCGGGACGCGATCGGCGCGGTGCAAACCGCCATACAGAATTGGGGGAGACTCACGGTCGTATACCGGCCCTCCGAAGCCGACATCATCATTTTGGTGATGAGCCGCCCCTCCGAGGATGTACTGGCGGTGTACGATGGGCACCAGGGGACGAGCGGGAATTTCCTCTGGCGCGTCATGGGCCGCGAGGGCCTCGCATCAAGCGAGACTCCGCTGGTCACCCAATTTGAAAAGGGCTTTGAGAGCGTGCAAAACCACAAGTAAGGTGCTGCGCGGGTGAGTTACTGGGTCTCTACCTCCCGGGGCAACCCTGCTGGCAGACCCCGCGTCAGCGCCTCACGTAATTTCCTCCGCACCACCACCGGCCCGTTTTTCATAGCGAACGCAGCCGCCGAAACTGATTCAGCCAGGCGAAAGTCCGCACCACACCCACCGCCATTGCCTCAGTCCGCTGCTGTGTTGAGTATTTCGCTTGGCGAGCAACGGCGCCACCAGACTCGGTTAAGTCATACGGCATTCGTTGAACAACGCTCCCCGAAGTCTGCTCACTGGCAGGTGCCGATGCACGATCTGCCTACCGGCGCAATCGTCGCGCGATCGTTCCGCAAGATTGGGATTCGGCCATGTATTCTGGTCGACGACGCGGGTTCTAGCTATAACGCTTAGTTTCGCAGAGGAAGTTCTATGTCACTCAGCATCTGGTTATTTGATGAAACCGCCCCTGGTTCCGTGTTCTTGGTGAGAGTCATGGTCGGATGGGTGTTCTTGTCCGAGGGCATTCAGAAGTTCCTGTATCCTGCCGCTCTCGGCGTGGGCCGGTTTGAGAGGATCGGAATCCCGGCTCCCTACTTCTCCGCGCCTTTTGTTGGTGTGGTCGAGATCGTTTGCGGCTTGCTGCTTATTGTCGGTCTTCTTACTCGACTTGCCGCGATCCCCCTCCTGATCGATATTGCCGTCGCAATTGCGACAACAAAGGTCCCCATGCTGTCGAAGACGGGGTTCTGGGGCGCGATGCATGAAGCTCGAACCGACTTCTGCATGTTTCTGGGTCTAGTGTTCCTAATCGCAGTCGGCAGCGGATGGCTTTCGTTTGATGCACGATTCCAAAGTTCCAACGGCTAGGTGAAATGTCGGACGCTGCTCATGCCGGCGGCAGGACTGCCCTGCGGGACCTTGGAGTTGTATTCCTGAAGCTTGGAACGACTGCATTCGGAGGCCCTGCCGCACACGTTGCCATGATGACGAAGAGGACAATCGTTACTTACACTTCAGGCTGTTAGCAGTTGCAGCCGTCAGATCGAGGAGTACTGAGACCGCAAATCAAAGAAATTCCTGGGCGACAAGAGCCCCCGGGACACACCCCCTGATGCCCACCCGAGTCAGAGCGCGGTCCGCAACGGAATCCGTCGCGGCCCAGTTCGTGGTCGGGCTGGCGCATTTAGAAGGATATTGCGTCGAAAAGAGCGATCTTTCGGCCTATTACTGGTTAAGACTCGCGGAAACCAGTTCCCATGAGCTCGGCCAACGAAGCCGGGTTCTGGTCGAGCGGCTCCGCAGCGCCGTGCAGGCGCACGAAATTGAGGATGTCGAACATCGCATTTCGATCGCAGTAAAAAACAATAAACTACTCCAAAGTCAACGCCCCGACGAATCTATCAAGAGCAACGCGGCTTCTCGGCCACTAAGGATGGCGTCGGCGAACGCTTCGCGGACGGTCCGCTGGAAGATGCGCCAGCGGACGGCTTCTTCAATGAATTTCGAGAGGTCGCCCTTTTTCATGCCCTGCGCGCCCAGGAAGGAACGTAAGGCATGATCGGCCTCTTTTGACCAAGTAATGCTCAGACGGGTGGTTTCTGGCTGGAGATGGCGTTCTTAGTCATATAAGCATAAATGTTTTTCTGAATCCCTTTCGCCGGGTGTGACCGTGCTCACAGGCCAACGTGATTGATGTCCTTGAGGTTTCTGCTGCTCCCTATAAATATCGGAGTCGGGTGGCATCCCTCGAGGGGGGTTCTTATGTCAGACTTAAGCTCTCGCCAAATTACATGGTTTGCTTTGTTACTAACGCTCGTCCTCATCCCCGTCACCTATGTTTTCTCAGCATCCGGCAAGGTGCAGGTGAACGCCGAAGCATTAAAGCTCTTTGCACCGCTTCCCGCAGTGATGAGCTCGCCCGACAATCCTGTGACAGACGAGAAAGTGACGCTGGGCAGAGTCCTGTACTACGATCCTCGGCTGTCGGCCAGCCAGAAGATTTCCTGCAATACCTGCCATCCGCTCGACGCTTATGGCGCGGAATCCAAGCCCGTATCAACCGGCCACAAAAACCAGAAGGGGACCCGCAACGCGCCGACGGTGTACAACGCTGCGGGGCACTTTGTGCAGTTCTGGGATGGCCGGGCCCCGACCGTCGAGGAGCAGGCGAAAGGCCCGATCACCAACCCAGTTGAGATGGCGATGCCCTCCAATGCCGCGGCCGTGCAAGTGATCAAATCCATACCGGAGTACGTTGCGCTTTTCCAGACAGCCTTTCCCAAAGACAAGGATGATCCGATTACCTACAACAACATGGCGTTGGCGATTGGAGCGTTCGAGCGCGAACTGGTGACTCCGTCGCGTTGGGATGCCTTCATCGAAGGCGACCTGTCGGCTCTGACGGACGCCGAAAAATCGGGCTTCAACACATTTGCCGCAACCGGTTGTCAATGGTGCCACTACGGTTCATATGTGGGTGGAGCGTCGTACCAGAAGCTCGGCGTTGTGAAACCGTGGCCCAATCAAACCGATCTGGGACTTTACCAGGTGACCAAGGAGGGGATGGACAAGATGGTCTTCAAGGTCCCCTCGCTGCGGAACATCAAAAAGACGGGACCATACTTCCATGACGGCTCGGTTCCAACGCTGGACCAGGCGATCCGCAACATGGCGGTTCACCAGCGTGGAGTAACACTCACCGACGCCCAGGTGAAGTCCATTGAAATCTGGATGGATTCGCTGACGGGACAGGTACCGATGAACTACATCAAGCCCCCGGAG
>JBARIF010000249.1:0-16441 GCA_049799615.1 Terriglobales bacterium | reverse complement strand
TCTACTTCATGCCGGTTTAGCCCGGCGCACTGTAATGGCGATTTATCGTCAGTCATTGCTTGATCTCGCCCAATTTTCCTTGGTGTCTGCCTCTCGCGTGATGTCTCGATCAGAAATGGGCGTCTCTCTTCAGGGCTGCCCACATGATCAGAAAACTACCGATAAAATTCGCAACCCCGAGAATCGCCGATAAACGAGGCTGCACTACATCATCTTCGACTGACAGCAACCCAAAAGCAGTAAGAATCACGTATTGCGCGACAACAAAGCGCAAAAGGATGGTCAGCCTTTTTTTCCCGCCGCTGTTGGCGGTTGTATGAAGCTCTTGATCAGCCAGATCGTTGCGAACTGGCCGAGAAGAGTTTGGCTTACGCGGACCTACCTCGTGCTATTCCGTGCGGAGGAGGTGGGGTGGTGATCGCCATCACAAGATGCCGTGACCTTGCGCACGGACAAGACAACCCCTACAGGAGAGAATACGCTGGTTTTTGCCCGAGGCCCTCGCACCGTTCTTGCACAGCATGCTGGAGAATCGCAAGGAGTGATTCTTGGGAGACACCCACGAATATCGAGTCATCGCCTGGTGGGCTTCGGGCCGGACCGGACTGGCAAAATCCGATTCTGCGCCCAATTCAATTCATTTCGCGGCACCCCTGCAATTCGGTGGGCTGGAGGGCAGATGGACCCCGGAAGACTTGCTTCTCTGTGCCGTCGCCGGTTGTTTTACAACCACGTTTCGGGTACTGGCGGAAAACTCGAAGTGGGAATACACCGATCTTGAGGTGGAAGCCGCGGGCGAGGTAAATAAGGCCAATTCCGGCTACATTTTCAGCCACATAATCCTGCGGCCACATCTCAAGATTCTCGGAGAAGGGGAGCGGGCCCGGGCGTTTGAGCTTTTGCAGAAGGCTGAGAGTCTGTGCCTGGTCTCGCGTGCACTGGCGGTGACACCTGCATTCGAGCCCGTGGTCGAAGTCAAGAAATAGTACCCAGATGAAAAAGAGCTTGGTCTTCGTAACCCATAGTCAGTTCTGCACTCTTCGATCAATGGAGGAATGGCCCATGAAACGTGTTGGGTTGGCGGTCGTGATTTTCTGCGGTTTGCTGCTTTCGGCCCAGCAGCTGAAGCCTGGCCTGCTTAGCAACGATGTGCTCAAGAAAGTAGTTCCCGGCACCTATTTTTTCCGTGGCCAATCAGCTCCGGTGCAATTACGCAATTCGGCAGGATTCAGCGTGCTGGATGGAAAGCTGGTCCTCACGGGACTGTTGGATACCTCGGGCTATGCGACCGACGTGCAGGCAAAGTACCAGGGATTCCTGATCACGGAAGTAAAGCTTGATATCGAGGGGTCTAAACTGGCGCCGGGTCAGTACGGATTTGGATTTTCAAATGTTGGAAAATTCCTCGTGATGGACGTGGGAGCCAACGATCTTTTCAGCGTTGCCGGCCAGACAGACGACAAACTACTGCGCCCGGTGCCACTCAAGATCGTCGAAGAAGGAGGAGCGTACCGGCTATATGCCGGCAGAAAGTGGGTTAGCATGAAGCCTGAGTAGGTCGTGGATGCGGGGCGGTGTCGACCGGATCTCGTGCGCTTTCCCCGCCCCATCCGGGATCTGCCACCGTTAACGCCTCAGCAGCTTATTTTTCGAGCCAAATGGAATGCCCTGCTTCTGCACTTGAAGCGCCTCGGCTTGCGCGAAGGATCACGGCCAACTGGAAGTGACTGTTGTTGCGAACAGACGTTAGCACTCATTGACCCGGGCCTGCGCCCAAAACCAGGGTTTTGAGTGCTATCGTTCTCGGCCGTAGCACCTCAGGGGGTGAAGCCCACTCACCACAGCCGTTGCATGCAGGCCTGAAGCCCTGCTCCACCCATTGGCGCTCTGTCCCTCTTCAGTACCGCCAGGACTTCAGATCGGCTCCGGCCGGCGCGGTCTTTTCCATCCGCTCGAGAATCTTCGGCAGATACATCGTGTTGTAGTGCAGGCGAGAAAGATAGTTGGGCAGATCGGGATCGCCGTTCCAGCAGTGCTCGGCGCGATCGCCGTACTTCATTTCGCCGTCGTAGGGCGGATTCTTCGTTGATTTCAAAAAATCTTCCAGGTAATAAACCGCGTCAGTCAGAAAATAGGTGTCGGCCGAGCCCACGTAGATGTGAAGCTTGCCCTGCAGTTTGGGGCCGAGCGTGGCCCAGTCGCGCTGCATGATGGCGCTCAGATCGTAGTGCTCCTTCCAATAGGCGGCGACGCTGCGGTCGATTTCACCGGTCTCCTTGTTGAAAATCTGTTTGGGATAGCCATCGTCGCCGACCGGTCCGTACACCGCTTGCCAGACATCGAATTGTTCTCCCGATCGGGCGTGCGAGCCCAGCGCGAGTTCGTACTGGTTCATGCCCTGCACCGTACCCAGGGTGCGTCCGAGATAGTCGCGCATGGCGGGCTGTGCAACTTTGGTGTGCGGCCCCAGCATGTAGAAGGCATTGGGGTCGCTGTAAATGTTGATGGTGGTATAGGCGCGAAAATCGACCGGATCGGGGCAGGCCACGAACACGCCGTTGTAGTGCTCGGGATAAAACACCTGCACCGCCAGCGATTCCCAGCCGCCGGTGGAGCCGCCGTAGGCGAAGCGCGCCCAGCCTTGTCCTATGCCGCGAAACTCCTTCTCGATGGCAGGAATGAGTTCCGTCTCGATGGCATCGCCATAGGGCCCGAGATTCGCCGAGTTGACCGCGTAGGAATCGTCGTAGTAAGGGTTGGCATGATTGATTTCCGCGATCACGACGCGGGGGAAACCGGGCGCGATCCACTGCTGATAGAACTTGTAAGCCTCCTCCTGCTGAATGCGGTTGTAGCCGGAGATGTGGAAGCGCTCGCTGTAGTCCGGCTTGAGATTGGGATCGGGCGGTTCGGTGCGAAAGCCGGTGAAGTCGGCGTTAAAGTGATCTTCATTGATGATGACCGGAAAATGAACGTCGGGATGCGCGTCAAATCCTTCCGGCACCAGCACGTTGGCGCTCAGGTACATGGGCCGTCCCCAGAACTTGGTGAGCAGAGCGCTTTGAATCTTCAGATGACGTATGTATTTCGTATCTTGCGGCGGCGGGATGGGCGGGATTTCCTGATCGAGCACGACTGAAACCGGCTCAGCCGAAGAACCCAGCGTAACCTTGCGCGGAGTGGAATAGAGATTGCCCGGCGCCAGGTTCCAGTGCTGCCCCTCGCCGCGATCCATGGGTAACTTCACGGTGTGGCCATCGGAGCGGTGGAAGGTTTCGTAGCGATGCAGCACCGCCTGCACGTAATACTCTCCCGGCGGCACGTCGCGCAGACTGCGGATGGGATAGCCATTGGCGGAATCATCCACCACCACGGTTTGGCCAGGCTTCATGCCGTCAACATCCATCCCGAACATCATCTGGGTGCGGACCGAGTCGTCGATCTGCATGCGAGGTTCGGCGGAAGGGTCAGTCGAAAGCAGCAGGAAGACGCGGCCGTCGAGCGGCGTCTTGCTTCGGGACTCGGGAAAAGAAACCGAAAAGCCCGGACCGGCCGCATGCGCTAAAGGAGTAGAGGCTAAAAGACTAGTAATCAACGCCAGCAGAATCGCACCGCTTTTATGAAAGAACATTAGGGCTCCTTAGTTTTTGGGCAGCGAAATTCCAGCGGATTGTACAACCATCTCTCTCTAGATAGCATTCGAGAAGGTGTGGCCGCGGCCGACTCGCCCGCGAGGTTCCAGATTGACGTCAAAAGCCGCGGGCGAGGGCGCCCGCGCCACACATTCTCTCCGCAGGCCATGGCCCACAGGAATCTACCCCCTTCCCACTCCTCTTCCTACACTGGAAGTAACCACCGGGTAACCGGATCTCTGTATTCGACCAAATCCGTCAGCCCTTCCAGCGATACGCGTCGGGCTGGGGCAGGCCGATGTGGGCCAGCACGCGACAGGCAAATTCGTGCGCCAAGGCATCTAAACCATTAGGGCGGAAATAGAGCGCCGGGATAAGCGGGTACACGGTGGCGCCGGCATCGGCGGCGCGATACATGTTCCGGATATGGATTTTGTTGAGCGGCGTCTCGCGGACGCAGAGCACCAGCGGGCGCTTCTCCTTCAGGCAGACATCCGCGGCGCGCTCGATCAGTTGAGATGCAACGCCGTTGGCAATGCGGGCCAGCGTGCCCATGCTGCACGGGATTACGACCATGGCGTCGGCGGGATAAGAGCCGCTGGCGATGTTGGCGCCGATATCGGCATTGGCCTGTTGCTGGATTTTGCGCGCGGCCTTGCGGCCCAGGATTTGTCCGGGCAGGTTACTGCGGCCGCGCAGCCCGAGCTCTTCAGCCATGACGCGTAGAGCGCTGTCGGAGGCGATGAAGTTGACAGTCTGGACGCGTGCGTCGCGTTCTACCGCCAGCAGAAAGTGTTTCAGGAACAGCGATCCGCTGGCTCCGGTGGTAGCGACGGTCAGGTTCTGCGGCGGGTGATTGGGCAACTTCAAAGCTCCGGCGGAAGCCTTGAGCATAGGGAGCGCGCGGAGAAGAAGTCAAGGCGGAGCCCTGCAAGCAGCGTAAAGAATGAAGCCCAGGGCGTGAGCCCTGGGTAAGTGAAGGAAGTCAAGTAAGCCCCGTAGGGGCGAAAGCGGCGGGCGAGGGCGCACGCCCCACACGAACATAGACATGGCATCTACCTCCAGTTTGCGGCTGCGGCGCAGTGAGGCGCAGTTGCACGCCCTGGCTGGCGTCGAGCGCGAGATCCGTATCAACGACCCCAACGGCCGCCGCAGATATCTGCAGGATTTCAGTCAAGCTTTCCGCTCCTACGAATCGGTTATCGACCGGCAACAACTGAGCGCTGACCTATGCCGTGGAGACATCGTTCTCATCGGCGACTACCATGCCCTGCCGGCAGCGCAACGCTTTGCCGCAAGTCTACTGGAGGAGCGCGCCCAGCCCGGAGACCGTCCCGTGGTATTGGGAGTGGAAACCATCTTCTCCCGCGACCAGCACATCCTCGATGAATGGTGGCGGCGCGAGATTGATGCTGAAGAATTACGGCAGCGAATCCGCTTTGACCTCGACTGGGGTTATGATTGGGCGCCATTCTATGAATTGCTGGTGACGGCGCGCGAGCACGCCGACGCAATCTATGGTCTGGACTGCATGCCAAGGGAAGATCTGCGCAAGATCGGCGCGCGCGATCGCCATGCGGTGCACAAGCTGTCGGAAATCCGGCAACACCATCCCCAGGCGGTCTTGCTGGTGCTGTTCGGGGAGTCGCACCTGGCGCCCGGGCATCTGCCCAAAGTGCTGCATGAGAAATTGCCGGAACAGCGTGTGGTCACCGTCCTGCAAAATGTGGATGCACTATACTGGCGCGCTGCAGGCGAACCAGTGGAGCGGGTCGAAGCGGTGCGCGTGAGTCCGGACGTAGTCTGCGTATTCAATTCCACGCCGCTGGAGAAATACGAAAACTACCGCCTTCACCTGAGCCGATGGGGACGCACCGAGGAGGAGGGCCCCGACCTCGCGCCCACCATCTACAACCTGATCGACAGCCTGCTGCGCTTTCTCGACATCGACCGCTATTCTTCGCACAACGGCACGCAGCCGAAGTTCCTGGTGGACCTGATGCCGGAAGTCTACTGCCGCACTTCCGACTCTCGTTTGCGCCACCGGCTCTCCCGCCACCATGCCGATGAGGACAAAATCGAAGCCATGGTGCGCCACGTGGAGGAGCGTGGCAGCGTTTATCTACCCCAGGTTAATGCCTTCTACGTGCGCGAGTTCAAGATGATGTATGCGGCTGAGGAAGCGGCGCGCTTCCTGCATCATGCCTGCCGCGGTTTACCTTCGCGAGAAGGAACCGGGGAAACTGGGGGGAACACGACTCATTTCTACGCCCAGACCATGGAATTCGCCCTGGGATATTTTGGTTCGCGAGTGTTGTATCCGGCGCGCCTCGAGGCCGAAGATGCAGGGAGCCGCGAACGGCCCGAAGAGGCTCCAGAATCCCTACGTAAGAGGACAGAAGCCAGCTCCCAATTGCTCGGCTACATGCTAGGCAATGCTTTGTACGATGCCTATCTCAAGGGTCGGGTCACGCGCGGCATGTTGCGGCGCTGGTTTCTCGCCCATGTGGAAGAGCCGGGCAAAGCCAAGGAAGTGTATCGGGAAGTCGCCGCGAAAGTCCGCGGCCACGGCAAGAAGCTGCCCACCTCGGTAACCAGATAGGTTTGCAGTAGCGCCGGTGTCTCGCCGGCAGTCTCGAGGGCGTCTCGCCCTCTGGCGGTGGGCGGGACGCCCACCGGACAGCCGCCGGGACGGCGGCGCTACATTAAAGCAAATGCTACTCTAGACTTGCTGACCGCGAATACTTCTTGAACGCTGACTCCATCCGCGAACTCTTCGACCAGGTGCGACGGGGCAAGCTTTCCCCCGACGCTGCCGTTGACCGCCTGCGCCATCTTCCCTTCGAAGACCTGGGATTCGCCAACCTGGACCACCATCGCGCCCTGCGCTCCGGGATGCCTGAAGTGATCTTCGGTCCGGGCAAGACTCCGGCCCAGATAACGTCCATTTTTTCTCGGTTGGCCAAGCATGGCGGCAACATCCTGGCCACGCGGGTAAGTGCGGAGCAATTCGCCGCGGTAAAGAAGAAAGTGCCCAAGGTCGAGTATCAGCCGCTGGCACGCGCGCTCACTTTGTGGCGCGACCAGAAGAAGTATGGCAAGGGAATCATCGCCGTGGTTTCCGCCGGCACCAGCGATATTCCAGTGGCGGAAGAAGCTGTAATCACCGCCGAAATGATGGGCAACGACGTTGAGCATCTTTACGACGTGGGGGTCGCGGGAATTCATCGCCTGCTGGCGAATCGCGCGTCCCTGACGCGCGCCCGGGTGGTGATCGTTTGCGCCGGAATGGAAGGAGCGTTGCCCAGCGTGGTCGGCGGCCTGGTCGGCGTTCCTGTGATCGCCGTGCCCACCAGCGTGGGCTACGGCGCGGCGTTCCAGGGCTTGGCCGCGCTTGTGGGGATGATGAATTCCTGTGCCTCGAACGTAAGTGTAGTAAATATCGACAACGGGTTTGGCGCCGGCTATGTGGCGGCATTGATCAACCGGCTGTAGTGGTGCTATGAACCGCTCTGTGTCCTCCGCGGTCAAAAGCCCAACACCATCAAACCACTGAGTACACCGAGGACACGGAGGGAGATTCATTGCACAAAAAAGGGCGCGGCCGAAGCCGCGCCTTCCTCCGATCCAACCCCGGCACGAGCGGGACGCTCGCGCCTGCATTAGGAGCCTTTGACTACTTCCAGGTTGTTCTGGACGCTGAATACGCCGAAGACCTGGTTGGCTCGCATGCCAGCGATTTGCTTGTCCATCGCCGTGGCCACAGTGCCATAGAGGCTCAGCTTGCCATTGTCCACCACGATCCGGATCGGCAACGCCGGATCGCTGGCATAGCGGCCCAGCACCGGATCGCGATAAATCGCGCGCAGAGCGCTGATCCGAATGCGGTCATCGAAGCCCGACACCGGCGAGACCTTGATGTTGTCCACCACATCCTTCACGCCGGGCATGGAATTCGCCAGCGCCAGCGCCGAGTCGCGGCCCACGTCGTTGTAGGTTTCGCCACTAAGGGTGGCGACACCATCCTGCACCGAAACGTCGACAAAGTTGAACTGGTTGTCGTAACCGATGCGGTCATAGTGCAGCTTGCGCTCGAGTTTGGCTTCAACCTCGGCATCGGGTGCCGATGAGCTGACTGCAACCAGATTGCGCACACCCTGGACTTTATCCAGCTTGCCGATTTTCTTGGCCGCATCCAGCTTCTGCTGGTAAAGATCGACCGAGCCGGAAAGGGTCACAATGCCGTCTTCGGTGGTCGCCTGCAGATTGCGGAAGTCCTGCTTTTTGGCCAGTTGCTGAATTACGCGGGTCTGGATTTCGCTGTCATAGCGCGCGCTGGTGGTCTGGGCCGCCAATCCGACGCTGAGTATCCCTACCGTAAGAAACGAGGTCACCGCCTTGGAAAAGTTTTTCATCGAAAAAATCCTCTCGCCCGGTGTTGATTAACCGGTTAGTTAATTATTGGATGCGCCTGACGCCGATCGAGGATGCCATCGCGTCCGTGGATCTACGCGGCTTGATAGTATTCGTTATAACGAGTATATTGAAGGTTGTGGCAAAGAGTATTCAAGCTGAGATCCAGCAGACCAAGCCCTTCACCAGCCTGGAGGAGGAAGCCCTGGTCGCTCTCCAGCGCACCGCCGACCGACTTCATTGGCGCCTCAGCGAGATGCTGAAGACGCACGGTCTTTCCCCTACCCAATACAATGCCCTGCGCATTTTGCGCGGCGCCGGGGACCAGGGACGGGCCTGCAGCGAGATAGCCGAGCGCATGATCAACCGCGATCCCGACATAACCCGCCTGGTAGACCGTCTGGAGCGCCGGGGGCTGGCCGTACGCAGCCGGCAAGGCCGGGACCGACGGATTATCACCACCCGCATTACGCCGGCCGGGCTTGAGCTCCTGCAGGCCCTGGACGGCCCCGTAGAGGAGTTCAACCGGAAGATGCTGAGCCCCCTGGGCGAAAAGCAGTTGCAGACCCTGATCCAGCTTCTGGACACCGCAAGAGAGCAGGCCGAATAATATTTTGACACTTTGTCGTTATAACGACATCTGTTATATAGACAAGAAAGGAACACTTCCCATGAGCACCACCGCAACCGAAGTCCCCGTAAAGACTATTTCAACCCAGGAGGTCCACCAGCTCCTGGAAAATAAGCGACCTACTCAATTCTGGAACGTCCTGACCGACGAATGGTTCAAGGGAGAGAACATCGTGGGTTCGCGCCGCGTGCCTTTGGACAAGGTTGGAAGCGAAGTACGAAGCACGAATTTGCCCAAGGATGCCGAGATCGTCGTATACTGCGGCGGCCCGAAGTGTCCGCAGAGCCGCATGGCGGCGGAAAAGCTGGCGAAGCTCGGTTACGAAAACGTCCGCGCCTATGAGGGCGGGCTGGAAGAGTGGAAGGCTACGGGCTTCGCCGTCGAGACGGCGTAACCTGCTTTGCATCGGTACCGGGGGGCCGCGTCGGCCCTCTGCATATTTTCCGGGAGTTGGCGCCGGCCTGGCCGAAAGACAGACAGCACAGTTCTGGAGAAGATCTCATGAGCAACGGTTCACATCAGTCTTCGAATCAGTCTTGGGGACTTACGGTTTTGCGGGTGGTCACCGGTATCATTTTCCTGGCCCACGGGTGGCAGAAGCTGTTTCAGATGGGCTTCCACGGAACCGCCGGGATGTTTGGCGCCATCGGCGTTCCGATGCCGGCAGTGTCGTCAGCGGTGGTGACTCTCGTGGAATTCCTCGGAGGCATCGCCCTGGTGATCGGGTTACTCACGCGTTGGGCAGCAGCCCTGAATGGCTTTGACATGATCGTGGCCATTCTGCTGGTCCACCTGAAGAATGGCTTCCTTAAGCCGGGAGGCTTCGAGCACCCGTTGATCATGCTGGCAGCGTGCATCGCGCTGGTCATGCTGGGACCGGGGGCGGCATCGGTCGATGGAGCGCTGACCAGGCGAACGTAAAGACAAATTATGTGGGCGCGAGCGTCCCGCTCGTGCACGGGTGCCCCGTGCAAGCTCTGCTTGGGCGGGACTCTTCGTTATCCGCGGCGATGCGGTAATTTGGGATGCCTGCGCGAAACTAGTTTCGTTGATTCCTTCCCCCCGCTGCCAAATACCCGGGCGAAAATCCTGTCGATATTCCTGAGCTGACGCTTCAAATCAAATGCCCGCTCAATCTGCGCCCGCGGAACCCGGCTGGTAATACTCTTGTCCTTCAAAACCAGTTCCTGGAAGTTCCGCCCCTCTTTCCAGGCGCGCATGGCATGGTCCTGCACCGTGCGATAGGCCTCTTCGCGCGAGACTCCGTGCTCCACCAGGTCGAGCAAAAGCTGGCCGCTGAACACCAGGCCACCCGTACTTTCCAGATTCGCCTTCATCCGTTCCGGGTAAACGAACATGGTGTCGAGCACGTTGGTGGTCTTCTGCAGCATGTAATCCACGAGCGTGGTGGAATCGGGAATGATGACGCGTTCGACTGACGAGTGCGAGATATCGCGCTCGTGCCACAGGGCAACGTTCTCAAAGGCCGCCTGCGCATTCGAGCGCACCACCCGGGCCAGGCCGCTGATCTGTTCGAGGGTGATCGGATTGCGCTTGTGGGGCATGGCGGACGAACCCTTCTGCTTTTCGCTGAAGAACTCTTCCACCTCACGGACCTCGGTGCGCTGCAGGTGCCGCAGTTCGGTGGCAATCTTGTCGAGCGTGCAAGCGATCACGGCCAGCGTGGCGAGGTACGCCGCATGACGATCGCGCTGAATCACCTGGGATGAGATGGCGGCAGCTTTTAGTCCCAGCCGCTCGCACATCCCTTCCTCCAGCTCGGGGCTGAGGTGGGCAAACGTGCCCACCGCTCCGGAAAATTTCCCCACTCGCATGTCTTCGGCGGCGCTGCGAAAGCGCGCGATATTGCGCTGGGTCTCGGAGTACCAATTGGCCAGCTTGAAACCGAACGTAATGGGCTCGGCGTGAATGCCGTGAGTGCGGCCGATCATGGGCGTGTCTTTGAATTCCCAGGCACGACGCTCAAGTACCGCGGAAAGCTTTTCCAGATCAACGGCGATAATCGCGGACGCCTGCTGAATGAGCAGGGCCTGCGAAGTATCGACCACGTCGTTCGAGGTCAGGCCGTAGTGAAACCAGCGGGCGTGCGGCCCGACGATCTCGGCCACGGCGGTGGTAAACGCGATGACATCGTGGCGGACTTCAGCTTCGATTTCGGCAATCCGGTCCAGATTAAAGTCAGCCCGCTCACGGATAGCGCGGGCGGCATCCTTCGGCACCATCCCAGCTTCGGCCAGAGTTTCCGTGGCCGCGACTTCTACCGCCAGCCACGTGCGGAAGCGATTCTCGTCGCTCCAGATGCGGCCCATGTCGGGACGGGTGTAGCGTGGGATCAAGGTGCACTCCCTGCTCGGTACGAGAAATGCGGGACTAGGGATTCTAAATGGAGGGGGAGGTTGGTGACCAGTCATGCAGACCGGCCCTAGCCGCGAAGCGGCCCGAGAGTGTAGCCCGGGGTGTAAGCCCTTGGTAAAAAGTGGAAAATGACTTGGCCCTGAAAAGGAAAAAGAAACATCACGCGACTGTTCCCAGCGGCAGCCTACGCCAGCGCGATCACGTCGATCTCCACCAGAACGTCTTTGGGAAGACGCGCCACTTCCACCGTTGACCGGGCGGGAGGCGCAACGTTGAAATAGCGGCCGTAAACCTCATTCATAGCCGTGAAGTCGCCCATGTTTTTCAGGAATACGGTTGAGCGCACGACTTTCTTGAGCCCGCTTCCGGCCGCGGTGAGGATGGCGGAAAGGTTCTTGAGCACGCGCTCGGTCTGCGCCGCCACGTCTCCGCTGATCACCTGTTGGTTCGCGGGATCAATGGCCACCTGTCCGGAGACGAAGATGAATCCGTTCGCCCGGATGGCCTGGGAATAAGGTCCAATCGCCTGCGGTCCTTCCTTGGTTGCAATCACGTCGCGCATGAAGCCTCCACAATCAGTCAATGGGAATTAATGCAGATGACTGCAGTTTGAGTCAACCTGGCGAGAAAAAGCAGGACAAGAAGCAAAAAACCAGTAGTCAGTCTTGAGTTGCCAGTTCCCAGTTGGTTGCGGGCTGACGAACGATGACTGACGACTAGATCTTCTGCAATCTCTGGACGTCGTGCACGCCGGGGATCTTGCGCACGCCGTTGACGATGTTTTCCAGGTGCTTCAGGTCTGCAATATCTAGCACGATGTCAACGTTGGCCTGGCCGTTGCTGGTGCGGGCTTCGATATTACGGATGTTGGTCTGGGTATCGCTGATCACGGCGGTGATCTGTTTCAGCATCCCGAAACGGTCGTCGCAAAAAACCGTGAGCTTTACCGGATAGGCGCTGGGCGTGCCATCGTCCTGGGCCCACTCGACGTCAATGCGGCGTTCCGGTTCATAGAGCAGGTTGGTGACGTTGGGACAGTTGACGGCATGGACTGCGACGCCCTTGCCGCGAGTCACGTAACCGACGATGGATTCGCCTCGAATCGGATTACAGCAGCGGGCGCGGTAGACCAACAGGTCGCCGTGTCCCTTCACCCGAATGGCGTTGTTGTTTTGATCGCCGCCGAAAACTCGCCGCACCACGCTGGCGAGCCCGCCGGTCTTCTCCTGTTCCTCGTCCGCCAGCGGTGTGCCGGCCGCCGGCGCCATGCGTCCCAGTATCTGCCGTGCCGAATATTTGCCGTACCCAATCCCGGCCATCAGGTCGTCAGGCCGTCCCGCGCCATAATCGGAGGCGATCTTCTGCAACTCTTCGTCTTTGATGTCCTTCAGCGATACGCGATACTTGCGCGCTTCTTTCTCGATGAGTTTGCGGCCAATTTCGATGGCACGCTCCCGCTGATGGACGTTGAGCCAGTGCTTGATCTTGTTGCGGGCGCGAGACGACTTGGCGATGGCCAGCCAATCGCGGCTGGGCTTGTGTCCGGTCTGGGTAAGGATCTCGACGATGTCGCCGCTGTGCAGCTTGAAGCGCAGCGGAACCATGCGGCCATTCACTTTCGCACCCACGCAGCTGTGGCCGACCTCAGTGTGAACGGAATAAGCAAAGTCTATGGGCGAGGAATCCCGCGGCAGGACCACAACCTTGCCCTTCGGGGTGAAGGTATAGACCTCTTCGGGGTAGAGATCGATCTTGAGCGTGGACAAGAACTCGCTGGGATCGGCGACGTCGCGCTGCCATTCCACCACCTGGCGCAGCCAGGCCAGCCGCTGCTCGTCCTGCGCCGAGACCGGACCGTCTTTGTACTTCCAGTGCGCCGCGATGCCCTCTTCCGCCATTTTGTGCATTTCCTCGGTACGAATCTGCACCTCGAAGGGCGTACCTTCTTCGGCGATCACGGAGGTGTGCAGCGACTGGTAAAAATTCGGCCGCGGCATGGCAATGAAATCCTTGATCCGTCCCGGCACGGGCCGCCACAGATTGTGGATGATGCCGAGCACAGCGTAACAATCCTGCACCGATTTTGTGACCACGCGCACGGCATAGAGGTCGTACACTTGCTCGACCGCGATATGCTGCCGCAGCAGTTTCTTGTGGATGCTGTACAGGCGCTTGATGCGGCTTTCCACGGTCGCGGTAATCCCCGCTTCTTTCAGCTTGTCGCGGAATAGGGACTCCACCCGCGCCAGGAAGGTTTCCCCGGCCTTGCGCCGCGCCTCGACCGCATCGTGCACCTGCTGATATGCGATGGGATCGACGTAGCGAAAGCCCAGGTCTTCCAGTTCTCCACGGATTTTGCCCATGCCCAGGCGGTGGGCGATGGGCGCGTAGATCTCCAATGTCTCCTTGGCAATCTTTTGTTGCCTCTCGGGAGGAAGGTGTTCGAGAGTGCGCATGTTATGCAGGCGGTCGGCCAGCTTGATCAGCACCACGCGGATGTCATCCACCATGGCCAGCATCATCTTGCGCAGATTCTCGGCCTGCTGCTCTTCCCGGGTGGCGAAGTCGATGGCGCTGATCTTGGTGACCCCCTCGACAATGTGCGCCACCTGCTCGCCAAATTCCTTGCGGATATCGACGACAGTCACCGAAGTGTCTTCGACCGAGTCATGCAACAGGCCGGCCGCGATGGCCACCGGGTCCATTTTCATTTCGGCCAAAACCAGCGCCACTTCGAGGGGATGGACCAGGTAGGGTTGGCCGGAGGCGCGGCTCTGCCCGGCGTGATGTTTCTGGGAAAACTCGTAGGCTTTGCGGATGAGCTCGAGATCGTCGTTGGGCCGGTTGGCCCGCATTCGGCGCATGAGCTCGCGGAACCGGGTCACCGTGAGCACATTAGTCGCGAACTGTTGGCGCAGCGTCGCCATGCACGATTATAGCTGGTTGTGTAGGGCGGGCGCCCCCGCCCGCCGTTCTTCACCTCGGTTTTAGCCGGACGGGAGGTCAGTGTAACAGTCAGATTCTAATTTGAATCAACTTCAAAAGCGGTGGGCGAGGGCGCCCGCCCCACACTGAGCAATCTGCTAGAGTTGAGACGCACCAAGCCACCTTGAATCCACAGCGCATTCTCGTTAGCGGAGCCTCTGGGCCGATTGGCGCAGCGCTGGTGCCGGCTTTGAAAGCCGGCGGCGCCACGGTCACGCGCCTGGTGCGGAGCTCAGCCGGTGGCCCAGATCAAATCGCCTGGGACCCATCCCGCCCGCTTTCGCCTGATCTCGTCTCCGGCTTTGACGCGGTCATCCATTTGGCCGGAGAGTCCATTGTCGGCCGCTGGACTGAGGCCAAGAAGCGGCGCATCCTCGAAAGCCGCACCCAGGGCACGGGCCACCTTGCGGAAGCGGCAGCGAAAGCGTCCCCGCTTCCGCGCGTATTCATTTCGGCTTCCGCGGTCGGCTTCTACGGCAATCGCGGCGATGAAATTCTGCGCGAGGACAGTCGGTCGGGTGAGGACTTCGCCGCGGAAATATGCCGGCAGTGGGAAGCCGCCACACAACCCGCGGCCCGGGCGGGAATCCGCACTGCGCAAATGCGATTCGGAGTGGTGATGAGCGCGGATGGCGGCGCCTTGCCAAAGATGCTGACTCCATTCCGCCTGGGCCTCGGAGGCCGGCTGGGCAATGGGCACCAGTGGTGGCCCTGGGTCTCGGTGCGGGACGTCGTCGGCGCGATCGACCACGTATTGAACCACGAATCGCTCTCCGGCCCGGTCAACACCGTGGCTCCGAATCCCGTGACCAATGCGGAATTCACCCGCATCCTGGCATCGGTGCTGAAACGCCCTGCGATTTTCCCTATGCCGGCCTTCGTCGTCCGCCTCATCTTCGGAGAGATGGGAGTAGAACTTTTTCTCGGCAGCCAGCGGGCGGAGCCAGCCAAGCTTGCAGCCGGCGGATATCAATTTCAGCATCCGGAGTTGGGAAACGCGCTGAAAGAGATCTTGCAGCGCTGATGCCTGACGCGTTCGGCGCGCGGACCTCGGACTGTTGGACCTCTGGAAGTTCAGTGTCGCGGTTTTTGTAGCGCCGGCGTCTTCGCCGGCTGTCGCGAGGGCATCCTGCCCTCGCCGCCTGCAAGTTCGTTGCACGACGTCCGAGGAGCAAGGGCTGACGTCCGAGGTATGAAGCCCGACGTCCGCGTCCCCACGCGGCCACGGCGAAAACCACGCGCTTGTCCTAGCTTGACTTCTGTGTGTCTGCGATCTTCCGAATTGCCTCGCCCTGGACCCTGGCATCATCTCCGAAGCCGCAAATCCAGATCACGTTGGGCTCGCGCCGGAACCATGTCATCTGGCGCTTGGCGTAGTTGCGATGTGCCTGTTGCGCCATCTGCACAGCAGTCTTGCGGTCGATCTCGCCCCGGATCAGGGCCACGGCCTGCTTGTAGCCGAGGGCCGACAGCGGCCGTGCGGCCGCACCATACTTTTCCAGCAGCCCGCTCGTCTCTTCGACCAGCCCGCCGTCGAACATGCGTTGCGCGCGCTGATTGATTCGCTCGTACAAAGCATGGCGGTCGGGATCAAGCCCCAGCCGAACCATACGCCAGCCCTGCAACGGATCGCGGCCCTGCTTCCATAACTCGCTCATTTTCGTCCGCGAGGCCAGACAGACTTCAATCGCCCGCAGCAACTTGGGGGCGTCATTGGCATGAATCTTCGCGGCGGCAGCTGCGTCGAGCCGGCCCAGAATGCGATGCAGATAGCCGGCTCGCTTCTCTTCAGCACGCTCACGCAAACGCTGGCGCAGTTCCTCGGAACGCTGCGGGCCGGCGAACAGGCCTTCCAGAAGCGCGCGCAGATACAGGCCGGTCCCGCCGACCACAATCGGCAAGGCTCCCCGCGATTTGATCTGGTCCAACACTTCGCGGGCCCTGCGGGCATAATCGCCGGCCGTGATGCAGCCGGAAGGTTCGACAATATCGAGCAGATGATGAACGACGCGGGCACGCTCAGCCGCCGTGGGTTTCGCGGTCCCAATCTCGAACTCGCGATACATGGCTACCGAATCGCAGTTTACAATCTCGCCGCGGAAACGTTCGGCCAGCGCCAGGGAAAGGGCAGTCTTACCGCTTCCCGTCGGGCCGAGCACAACGATCAGCAGCGGCTCGGGTGAGGCAGTCAGCGGGCACCCCAGGCAATGTGATGCCAGTAGCGGGCGAGAATCAGCAGCAGAACCACCGCCCCGATGATCAAAATGCCGGCGGCTTCAAGCTTGTAGATGTGGGCCTTGGGCGGCCGCTCCGCGGCAGGTCGATCCGGCTGTGGGCTGACAGCGGGCACGAGATTATTGTAGCCCCGCGGTGGTGTGGCGCGGGCGCCCTCGCCCGCGAGACT
>JBARIF010000248.1:0-5354 GCA_049799615.1 Terriglobales bacterium | reverse complement strand
GAGTAAGACGGTACGGGCTCGGCCTACGTAGGCCCGGACGCCCTCGTCCGGGCGGGCGAGCGCAGCTCGTCGAGGTTTTCAGATTCAGCCAAAAGAAACCAGCCGGGCCTTGCCCGGCCGGGCGGGTGAGGGCACCCGCCCCTACGCAGGTTCAGCCGGCAGGAGGCGAAGCCGAAGCCGAAGCTTCCACTTCCTCTTCCTCTTCTTTCTGGTGACTCTCCTTGGAAAGTTTGCGCAACGACAGCCGTTCGCGGTGCGCGAGCAGCAGACCCAGCGGAATTACCGCGACAAACGTCACCAGCCAGAGCATAATCCCGCAACTGGCTGCTAACTCCCGGGGCACATCGAAGATATGTTCGAGGGCCGCGATGGTGGCGAGTTGCGAGCCCCCACCGACGCCGGGCAGCTGAATCACCGAGCCCACCATGCTGGATCCCATGAGCAGAAGCACCTGGCTTTGGGGTATCTCCAGTGCTTCGGCGTGATAGGCGTGGGTCACCTCTTTATAAGCGACCGCGATGGTTGCCCACATGACTAGCGAAACTGCTGCCAGCATCACGAACGACCAGGCGTCGTGGATGGTGTGCAGACCGCCGCGAAATTCTCGAATTCGCATGGCCACTCGATGACCCAGATTGGCCGCGACATGGGCAAATTTGCGCTCGACCCAGTTGGCCAGCGCCTCTCCGACCCGGCTGACCACGATGGCCCCAACCGTCAATCCGATCGACAAAGCCAAAAAAGAGAGCCCGGCCTTCTGGAAGATACCGTTGTAGGGGAGCCGTTTCGGCGCGATGGCGAAGAACGAGGCCACCACCAGCAGGATGGTAAAGGCCCCAATGTCGAAGATGCGCTCCACCGCCCAGACCGCCAACTGCGAAGAAAAGGTTAAGTCCTCGCGGCGCGCAATCAGATACGGTCGGATGAGTTCCCCTGGACGTCCCAGAAGTGCCAGGCCGGTAAAACCAATCAGGGTAGGGGCGACCAGCTTCCAGGATGAAGCGTGCGGACGCACGGGACGCAGAAAAATCTTCCAGCGCAAAGCACGCATTCCGTATGCCAGATAGATCAGAGCCACGGCATGGAAGAGGTGGTAGATGTGCGGGGGCCTGCCCAGGTTCCCGCTTTCCCTCCAGAAGGTGGTCCAATCGAAGTGGCTCCAAGTCCGGAATTGCATGTAAACCAGCACCGCGAACACGACGAACGCCAGCGCGTATAGAAGAATGCGTTTTTTTTCCATGTTAAAGGGAAGGACCCCAACGGCTGGCACGGCGCCGAGCACGGCACTGACCCAGGCGAATGACCCAAAGCAACCGCTCCAAGGTAAATGACGCCGGGGCGCGGGTCAACGCGTCGAGCCCTCAGGAGTGAGCACAGGTCCAGAAACGGGATGCCTCAGCGCGACGCCTGGGACGAAAGATCGGCAGGGAAGGCGGCCTGCCGGGCGACCGCGGGCTGGGGCAGAGCCTGGCGCTTGCGATTACTTTTCGCGCTCGCCGCCGCCGCTTTGCGTTGGGCGATCTTCTTGCGATTGTAGTCGCGAACGATTCGCGCCACGTAGGCGCGGGTCTCATGATAAGGCGGCACGCCGCCATACTGTTGCACCCGCAGCGGTCCGGCATTGTAAGCGGCCAGCGCCTTGATCACATCGAAGTTATAACGCTGCAGCAACTCGGTCAGATAGCGGGTGCCGCCCTCGACGTTGGCGCGGGGGTCGAAGGCATTGGAGACGCCCAGTTTGGAGGCCGTCCCCGGCATCAGTTGCATGAGCCCTTGCGCACCCTTGGGAGAAACGGCGCGCGGATTGAATCCGCTCTCGGCATGGATCACGCTGCTGATGAAATCAGGGTCGATGTGGTGCCGGTCGCTGATGGTGTTGATTACTTCGTTCAGGTCCTGCGGCTTCAGGCTCTGCGGTTTGGCCATCCTGTCCGGCACAATGACGGTCGCGACGGTTGGAGTACTGGCCGATAAAGCGGCCGGAACCACTGCCGGAGACAAGTCCTTCTCGAACCGTTCGATCTGGTTGGTCGCAATATCGATGTAGCCCTTGTCGCCCCCAAGGTAGAGACGGGTGGCCGAGCCCACCGTTTCCCGGCGCTCGTGGCGGATCGAAAAGCCGTTACGCAGGATCGCCAGATCGGCGCCCAGAGCAGGCAAGGCCAGGAGCAGCACTCCCAGCACGATCCCGATCTTTTTCGATGGGCTCATATGCGTTGTCTGCCGGCAAGATAACTACAGCTGTTGCGAGGGCAAGATGCCGGCGCTCCTAACCACCAAGACCCAGCACTTGATCTATCGCCGCCGCGACCCCGCTCTGATCATTCGGCAAGGTCACCGTCCAGCCGTCGCGGCGCAACTCCTCGGCCGCATTCCCCATGATAAACGGCACTCCCGCGAAGGCAAGCATTTCTATGTCGTTGTAGTTGTCACCAATGGCCATGACCTCTTTGCGGGGGATGCCGCGATAGCCAGCCCATCGTTCCAGGGCGTGGCCCTTGGAACAACCCTGATTGAGCACATCCACGATGGAAAGATCGCGGACCGCGTACTCGGTCCGGAGCACAGTAATGTCGTTGTCAAGGTTACTGGCCGCCAGCGCAGTTAACGCCTGCTGCATGCGCGGGATGGAGCCGCAGAACATGGCTTGCACCGGATCGCAGGTCAGCGCGTCTTCAATGGGGATAACGAAGTCAATATACTGCAGGTTCTTTTCCAGCCAGCGCTGAATGCTCACATTCAATTCATTCATGTGTTCGAGCACAATCGCGCCTTTGGCTTCGGTGTCGAAAGTCAGGACTGTGTTTCCGCGAAATTCCTGCATACTGGCGCAGAGCCGGCGGCAGGTTTGGACGGGAAGCATATCGCGATGAAAGGTTTCACCGGCCAGCGAGCGCGTGATGGCGCCGTTGGAGCTGATCACCCACAGGTCGAAGCCCAGCTGCCGCACAATCGGGAGGGCAAAAGTGTGGCGCCGTCCGGTGACTACCACCACTTCCACCCCAGCCGCATGGGCCCGGCGCAAAGCTGCCAGATCCGCCGCAGAGATTTGAAATTCGGGGTTCAGCAGAGTGCCGTCGATATCGACACCCAGAAGGCGGATGGGAGGTTTCACCAGGAGGATTTTACCAGCAGAGACTATGCGGGGACAGCCACCGCCGGTAGCCCCAAACCGGTTACGGCGGTTTATATAATCACACCCGCCCGCGTACTATACTGCTGCATCCGCATGGGATCACTCCTCTTTTTCGCGTTTTCGTGGTGGGGCATTCTGTTGCAGGCGTTCGCAATCATTCACTTCATCCGGCGCCGGCCAGACACGTTCTGGCTGTGGATCATCCTGATTGGTGGCTGGCTGGGGGCGCTGGTTTACATCGCGGTGGAAGCCATTCCCGATGCCGGTCTTCTGCGCCAGTCGTTTAAGGTCTTTCCTCGGCGCAAGCGCATCCGTGAACTGGAGGCGGCCATCCTGGATAATCCCTCCGCCGGAAATTACGAAGAACTGGGCGACCTCTACCTCGAGGAAGGGCAGTATGCCAGGTCGCGGCAGGCTTACGATAAGTCAATCTCATCGCGTACCGACTCACCCGACCCCTTCTACCGTCGTGGCGTGGCGGCCATCATGATGGGCGATTTTGCGGCTGCCCTTCCCGACCTGGAACGTGTGGTCTCCAGCGATCCCACCTACGATTTTCATCGTGCCGCGGGATTACTGGCCCACGCCTACGCCAACTCTGGCCAGACTGAAAAGGCGGCAGCGCTCTTCCAGCAAGTGGTTAAAATTTCCACCTCTTCCGAAACCTACTACAACTACGCGTGCTTTCTCGCCTCCCAGCAGCGCCACGCCGAGGCGCGGGAGTGGGCCCGGCAGATCCTGGCCAAGAAGCCCACTATGCCCGGATATCTTCGCCGCCGAGAGCGCCCGTGGTTTCGCAAAGCCAACACCCTATTGCTGCGCCTGCCCTCGAACTGAGAACTGATAACCAAAAACTGACATCTGAGAATAGAAAAACCGAAGGTAGACGGTCGCGCGAAACAGTCCACCCGCGAATGCTAAACTTCCGACGTGTCCCGTATCGTCTATCTGGAGTGCACCAAATGTGGTGCACAGGTCAGCGCCGACCAGCCGCAAACGGTTTGCCCGGAGGACGGGGGCGTGCTGTACGTCCGCTACGACCTTGATCACTTAAAGAAAAACTTTAACTCTTCTGTGCTGGCCTCGCGTCCGGCAACCCTGTGGCGCTACGCGGAAGCGTTGCCAGATGCCCCTCCCGTTACCTTGGGCGAAGGTTTCACACCCATGCTGCCCAGCCGGGAGTTTCCTCACGCGTTTATTAAGGAAGAAGGCTTGAATCCAACCGGCTCCTTCAAGGCACGTGGGATGTCAGTCGCGGTCACCATGGCAAAAGCCTATGGCCTGAAGAAGCTGGCGGCGCCTTCTGCCGGCAACGCCGCCAGCGCCCTGGCTGCCTACGCTGCAGCAGCCGGAATCCAGGCCTACATCTTCATGCCCAGGGACGTGCCAGTGGCCAACCGGGTGGAATGCGAAAGCTATGGCGCCAGGGTCACGCTAGTGGACGGCCTGATTAGCGACTGCGCCCGCATGGTTGCCGAGCGAAAAAACAAAGAGGGGTGGTTCGACGTTTCTACCTTGAAGGAACCGTTCCGAGTGGAAGGCAAAAAGACCATGGGATACGAGGTGGCCGAGCAGTTCGCCTGGAAGCTGCCGCAGGGCATCATCTATCCCACTGGAGGAGGGGTCGGCCTGATCGGGATGTGGAAAGCCTTCGAGGAGATGGAAGCTCTGGGCTGGATTGGATCCGAGCGCCCGAAGATGGTCGCGGTGCAATCAACCGGTTGTGCTCCAATTGTTAAAGCGTGGGATGAAGGTAAACTCACGGCCGATTTCTGGGCGGATGCGGCAACGCTGGCCGCCGGACTCCGCGTACCCAAAGCCTATGGCGACTACCTTATTCTTGACATCCTGAAAACCAGCGGCGGCATAGCAGTGGCGGCAACTGACGCGGAAATAATGGACGCATTCCAGCACTGGGCCCGGGTGGAAGGAATCTTTGCCGCTCCCGAGGGCGCGGCTTCGCTGGCGGCCTATCGCACGCTGCGGGCCCGAGGTTTCTTCTCTGCCGAAGATAAGGTCGTCCTCTTCAACACCGGTTCAGGTCTGAAGTATCTCGATGTAATCGAGAAGGAAAAGAAGAGCGGGGCGCCGGCGGCAAGGCAAATCGGCGGCATCATCGGGCCATATTGAGTAGCGCCGGCATCCCTTCGACTTCGCTCAGGGCAGGCTTTGCCGGCTGTCCCGAGGGCGTCCCGCCCTCGGCGGGGCGGGCGTGACC
>JBARIF010000247.1:0-4520 GCA_049799615.1 Terriglobales bacterium | reverse complement strand
TCCCAGTACTTGTCCCAGGTCAACAGGTCGGCGTATTCGCGGAAGCATTCCGGGAAATTTTTCTCGCTGAAGCGTTCGTTGATGTCGGGATCGGTCAGATTTGCCTGGCCGACAAATTTCGCGGAAGGATAATAGTATTCTTCCTCCCGCCAGTGAACCGCAATCTGAGCCTCGGTGGTCTCGCTTACCACTTGTTTCGAACGAATATCAGCCATATCGGTTACCCCTTACATTTCTGAATTAGTGATGCGCAGACGCGCCAGCATGGCAATGGGCAAGCCCGGCGTCATGCCCATGGAATGGCAGCCCGGTCGCCTTTCTTCACACCCAGCGACTTCAGGACGTTGGCGAACTCTTGTACTTATGCTCTCGGCAAGCGTCTTGAAATGCACCTTTCCCGCGAATTGGGCCGGACGCTCGAACTCCCGGTCTTCCTGCAGGGTGGAATTGATATCGACTTCAGTAGGGAGGGTCCCCTGGTCTGCCATGCATTGCCTCACGGAAGCTGGGCCTGGTGGTTTCTTCGAAAATTTTACTGCGGTGAGGGGAGAATGTCTCCCCTCCCGGTGGCTGCGCTGAACTAGTGGGACCCAGCCCGCTCGGCGCCCAGGCCGGTGTTCGACCGGACCAGCAGTTCGTTGAATTTGTGTTCCGAGGTCGGCTCATGACTGAGCAACGTGCCGAGGATCGCTCCGATGAAGCCCAGCGGGATGCTAAGAATGCCAGGGTTCTCTAGCGGGAAGATGGCTTTCGCCTGGATCAGGTGGCGGGCGGCACCAGTCACCGTGGGCGGATCGACCGCCATGAGGCTCGGGCTGATCAGAATGAGCCCAATCGAGGCCAACAAGCCAACTGCCAAGCCGGCCACGGCGCCTGTCGTGTTGAACCTGCGCCAGAAGATGGACAGCACGATGACCGGAAGGTTTGCCGAGGCGGCCACGGCAAATGCCAGAGCGACCAGGAACGCCACGTTCGCGGTGGGACCGAGAAGCATCGCAATGGTAATTGCGACGGCACCCACCACAAATGCGGAAACCCTAGCTACCAACACTTCTTCCCCAGGTTTGCGTTCCGATCCCTTGTGGATGACGCTGGTCCAAAAGTCATGGGCGAACGACGTGGAGGCGCTGATGGTCAAGCCGGCGACTACTGCCAGGATGGTTGCGAAGGCAATCGCCGAGATGAAGGCGAAAAAGACGTTCCCGGCAAGGGCCTGCGCGAGCAAGGGCGCGCTCATATTGGTGCCGCCATGGGTGGTGATGAAGTCGGGACCCACAATGGTGGCGGCCCCGAAGCCGAGAAACGTGGTCATGATGTAAAAGCTGCCGATCAACACCATTGCCCAAACTACGCTGTTGCGGGCGGTCTTCGCGTCAGGGACCGTGTAGAACCGCACCAGAATGTGAGGAAGTCCGGCGGTACCGAAGATCAGGGCAAGCCCAAGAGAGATCAGATCCAAGGCTCCGTAGGGCGGCTTGAAGCGCAGGCCGGGCTGGAGAAAGTCCTTGACGACCTCCTGTCCCTTCACGTGGTAGGTGACGTGGCCGATGGCATTGAAGAAGTCGCCAAACGAAAAGTGAAAGTGCGCCAGGACCAGGATACTCAGGAGGATGGTTCCTCCCATGAGAAGAATAGCCTTAATGATCTGAACCCAGGTGGTTGCGAGCATTCCACCAAACACTACATAGACAATCATCAATATTCCAACACCAACCACGGCGGCGTGGTAGGTAATGCCGGAGTCTTTGAGCAGGAGAGCCACCAGCGAACCGGCACCCACCATCTGGGCAATCATGTAGAAAGTGCTCACCGTGAGCGTGCTGATGGAAGCCATGGCGCGCACCGGGCGGGGCTTCAGGCGGTAGGCGAGGACGTCGGCCATGGTGTAGCGACCGGCGTTGCGTAGCGGTTCGGCGACCACCAGCAGCACGGTAAGGTAGGCCACCAGCCATCCCACCGAGAACATGAAGCCGTCATAGCCCTGAAAGGCGATAATGCCGGCGATGCCGAGGAAGGAGGCGGCGCTCATGTAGTCGCCCGCGACCGCAATACCGTTTTGCCATCCGGTAATGCCGCGGCTGGCCGCGAAATACGCGCTGGCGCCCGTGGAGCGTTTCGAGGCCCAGTAAGTGATGCCAAGAGTGATGGCGATGAAGATCAGGAACATCACGAGTGGCGTAGACATGGTTCACTGACCTCCCTTGTTGTTGGCTGCTTTGGATTCGGCTTTTTCGATGATGTCTTTTGCGAGTTTGTCGAAGTCGCCGGCCGCTCTCACGTAGAGCCACGCGATGATCCAGGCCATGAAGAATTGTGAAAGCGCGAAAAGATACGCGAGATTCACGAAACCGATGACCTTGGTATCCATGAATGTCGGCGCGTAGCCGACCAGGATCGGCAGCAGGAAGTAGTAGACAATGAAAAACAAGAACGCAGGAACGATGAAGTCCCTCTTGGTGGACATGAGGTCTTTGAATTCCTGACTATTCGCGATGCGGTCCCACTCGGTTTTGTCAGTTTCAAAGCGGTCGATCTGCTCGGGTCGCGTAGCTTCCATAAGCACCCCCGTTTTGGCAGTTGGAAGTTATACCGCGAGTCGTGTGAAATTACCACCACGTCCTGCGGGCACTTCCGTTTTAATTTGGCCCAGCCCCGCTTGCAGGCGCAGAAGTGTATCAGAAGAACTCGCCGGGTGGAGGATAGGGGAGAAGCGAGCGTCGCCCGGTGAGGGGTAGGCCTGCGAAGGAGCTCTGGCGACCCTCAAATGCGCTCCCCTACCGCCATCGCGACGTTTAGGGTCAAGAGTATGGAGAAACGGAAGGATCATTTCCGTTTGACATCCACTCGTGCGCGGTATACGCTCGCGCGCATTTCTGTACGCTGGTGAGTGGCCTTGGCCTCTACGTTTGGTTCGTCCAACAGTTCAAGTTTTCACGCTCGCGCACGTCCCGCGTGCGCGGTGGCAGCTGCCTGCATAGGATTGAGCAGGTGCCGGGCTTTCCTGTTCGAAGATTGAAACGAATCTGCCTTCCGCTTTCACTGTACAAGGGACAGATTCTATCCTCTCCCGCATTACGGTACCTCGGCAGACAGCAGCGTAGCTTACGGGGACGTTCTGCCGATTGTCTCGGGCCCGGGCCTCTTCTTCTTGAACGCTATCTTCGCTCCAAGGGGGCGGATGTATGCCGGATGGGCGGTGTTTCGGGGTTAGTCATCGCGATGGCGCATCCCGTGTGGCCAGGGCCACGCCGGCCCAGGGCGTGCTCGGCCAACCAGCTATTTGCTGCTCTCCGTTCCAATTGCCACGCGCTGGGGGAGCCAGGGAATCTGCTCTGGCGCCCGAAGGCGTGTGGTCCGCCTGTTCCCGCACGACCATTCACCAGCGCGGGAAGTTTACCTCTGCTGAAAAGGTCATCCACCTCGACTCTTCTAGGCAGGGTTTCGAAATTCTCTCAAATCCTGATTGGAGGCTCTTCCGATGAAACGAACCGCCGTAGCCGTACTCTTGAGCCTTGCTATTGCGCTAGTCGCCGTCCCGGCTATAGCCCAACAGCAGGACAATCGCCAACCTACTGCCAACCCGCTGGTTCAACTCCTGCAGTCAAAGGGAATCCTGTCGGCGGAAGAAGCCTCGTCGGTTAACCAGACTACCTCGCCCGAGGACGCCAATGCGCGACTGGCAAGATTACTGGTGAGCAAGGGACTGATCAGCAACCAGGAATACACGACCGCATTCGCCACCCCAGCGCCTGCCGGACCCGCGCCTTCCGGCGCGCATCTAGTGAACGCCGTCTATCACGAGCCGCTCGTAAAGGCGGAGCCCAGCCAGCCTCCGGCGCTTCCCCAACCAAAGCCCGAGGCCCAAAGTCTCCCGCCGGGAATCGCACCCCTGCGCGTGCTTCCGATTGATCTTCCGAAACAGGGTGGGCTGATCCCGGACATCAAGCTGGGCAGCGGCGCCAACATGAAACTGTACGGCTTCTTCAAATCGACGGCGGTCGAAGACACAGCCTCCAGCGGCGGCGCCACGTTCGGCAGCAATGACTTTCCGCTGCCCCTGCTGATCGGCGGTGACACGGGTCCAACCTCGGACCCGCAGTTCCACATCAAATCTCGCAGTTTCCGGATCGGCAGCCAGTTCGAGTGGGTTCCGAAGAACCAGAACATTACCCTGACGGGAAAGGTCGAGGCTGATTTTGAGGGCGACTACACCAACGTCAATAACCGCAACGTCAGCGGCGTGCGTTCCAGCCAATTCTCGATCCGGATCGCCTATATGAGGCTGGATACCAAGCTGGGGGGGACACTGCCCTGGTTTGCGCAGTTTGGACAGGATTGGGCTCTCATCTCGAGTTCGTTACCGAGCCTGTTTGAAACGACGGGCCTTGGCATCGGCATGGGCACCTTGTGGGAGCGCCAACCGATGTTTAAAACCGGCGTCCAGTTCAAGGCCGGGCAGTTGCAGATCCAGCCCGAGTTCGCCGTCACGTTGCCGGTCGCCGGCACAGCCGCCCTGACCG
>JBARIF010000246.1:0-4707 GCA_049799615.1 Terriglobales bacterium | reverse complement strand
AGGGTCGCGAAGTGAAATACGCGCGCGAACTGCAGGCGGTGGTCGATCGCGCGCTGGAGAGAATTGGCGCTGCCCAAGCCGCAGGCGCGCGCTAGCCTTCCAGTAACGTAGCGACGCCGTCCCGGCGGGTCTCGTGCGTGCGTCCCCAGCCTCCACTGCGAGGGCAGGATGCCCTCGCGACAGCCGGCAAGATGCCGGCGCTACAAAACCCTAAGGAGCTAGATTGTCCGCGAACGGTCCTGAGCAGCCTCACCTCAAGCGCGTGCTGGGCCGGGCGGATTTGGTTTTGCTGTTTGTTGTCGCAATTTTCAATCTGAATGTGGTCCCGTCGATTGCTGCCAACGGCGGGGTCACGGTCTGGCTCTGGATCGTATCCCTGGTGTTGTTCTTCTGGCCGCAGGGAATCGCTGTCATCGAGCTGGCGCATCGTTATCCTGGAGAAGGCGGCGTTTATCTGTGGGCCAAGGAAGTGTTCGGCGACTTTCACGGCTTTCTTTCGGGCTGGTGCTATTGGACGAACAACATGCTTTATGTGCCGACGGTGATGCTGTACTTCGTCGGCGTATCGGTGTTTGTCCTGGGCCCGAACCATCAGGCGCTGGCGGACAACAAGCCCTTTGCGCTGGTGGCGTCGGTGGTTCTGCTGATCGTTCTGGTGGTGCTCAACATCGTGGGCCTGGGAGTGGGCAAGTGGGTCAACAATCTGGGCGGCATTGGAACCGGAATCGCCGCGGCCACCCTGATTGGCCTGGGACTGGTCATCTGGATGCGTTTTGGCACCACCATAACCGCAGCCGACTTTCGCATACCGGCGAACCCGCGCTTCGTGCTCAACTCGTTTGGCGTAATTTGTTTTGGACTGGTGGGCTTGGAACTGGCGTCGGTCATGGGAGACGAGATCCAGGATCCACAGCGCACCTTGCCGGGCGCGGTAGCCTGGGGCGGAGTGCTCTCCGGGCTACTGTATATCGGTGCGACACTCACGCTGCTGATCGCCGTGAGTAAGGACCAGATCAGCGTGCTGCAGGGCATCGTGCAGGCGGTGGGCAGCATGGCTGAGAGAGTGGGCGCAGGCTGGATCATACCGCCGTTTGCCCTGTTGCTGAGTTTTTCGATTGCGGGCATCGGTTCGGCGTGGCTGGGGGGCTCGGCCCGCATCCCCTTCGTCGCGGGGCTCGATTCGTACATGCCGGCGTGGATGGGGAAGGTGCATCCCCGCTATGCGACTCCCTATGCCGCGCTGATTGTGCACGCGGCAGTTTCCATGGTGCTGATCGTGATGAACTTCATCGGTGCGGGCGTGCAGGAAACTTTTCAGAAGATGTTGTCGTTGGCGGTGGTGCTGCAATTGATACCGTTTCTCTACATGTTCGGGGCGCTGATCAAGCTCGCTCTGCAACCTTCCGCGGGGAAGGGGCACTACAGCAAGACGACATTGGTCCTTGCCGGCATCAGCGGCCTGGTGACCACGACGCTGGGAATCGTGCTGGTATTTTTCCCGGCACAGCAGATCAGTTCGTTGTGGTCGTATGAAGTGTGGATGTTCGGGGGCACATTGTTCTTCATTGGCCTGGCCGCATTCTTCTTTTACGTGTACGGCGGCCGCAAAGCAAAACATGTGGTCGCGGGCGACTCGCCCGCGTAACCGAGCGCAGTTCGGTCAATAGATTGACGCAGCAGGAGGCCTCATGCCCGGCGGAGTGAAAACCGACGTACGCACCTACCAGCTCTACATCAACGGCGAATGGGTTGACAGCAAATCGACTAAGACCTTTCCGGTGTACGATCCCGCCAGCGAAGAAGTAATTGCGCAGGCTCCGGACGCTAACGTTGACGACGTGAACCGCGCCGTCGCAGCCGCCAAGGCCGCTTTTGAAGATGGTCCATGGGCGACGACAACTGCCCAGGAACGGGGCCGCGTGCTTTTCCGCCTCGCCGAAAAGATTCGCCAGAACACGGCCATGCTGGCGGAACTGGAATCCCGCAACACCGGCAAGCCCATCGTCGAGGCCGAATATGACATCACGGACGTCGCCACCTGCTTCGAGTACTACGGCGGCCTCGCGACAAAAATTCTGGGATATGTGAATCCTGTCCCGGACAACGCCATGAGCCTTACGCTGAAGGAACCCATCGGCGTTGCGGGCCAGATCATCCCCTGGAATTATCCGCTGTTGATGGCGGCCTGGAAGCTGGCGCCCGCGCTGGCTGCAGGCTGCACCTGCGTGCTGAAGCCGGCGGAGCAAACCCCAATCACTGCGTTAGAGATGGCAAACTGGCTGGCGGACGTCGGCCTGCCGCCGGGTGTGGTCAACATCATCACAGGTTTCGGCGAGACTTGCGGCGCGCCCCTGGTGCAGCATCCCGACGTCAACAAGATTGCGTTTACCGGCAGCGCGGCAGTGGGAAAGATCATCGTCAAACAGGCAGCCGACACCGTCAAGCGCGTCACCCTCGAACTCGGCGGCAAGTCGCCTAACATTTTTTTCGCCGACGCGGATTTCGAAGCCGCCATCGACGGAGCGCTCTTTGGCGTCTTCATTAATCAAGGAGAGGTTTGTTCCGCCGGCAGCCGCATCCTGGTGCAAAAGCCTATCTACAAGAAGTTCGTGGATGCCATGGCTGCGAAGGCCAAGACCATCAAGCTGGGCGCGCCCCTCGATCGCGACACGAAGATGGGACCGCTGGTCAGCAAGGAGCAGTATGACCGCGTGCGCTCCTATCAGGAAGTGGGGAAAAAGGAAGGCAAGCTCGCAGCGGGTGGGGGACGCGCCGAGAAATTCGCCAAGGGCTACTACATCGAGCCCACGATTTTCTACGATCTCGACAACAGCGCCCGCATCGCCCGCGAAGAGATTTTCGGGCCGGTTGCCGCGGTGATCCCATTTGAAGACGAAAAAGATGCAGTCAAGATTGCCAATGATTCTCCCTACGGACTGGCGGCGGCGGTCTGGACGCGTGACATTTTCAAAGCGTTTCGCACGGTGAAATCCCTGCGCGCCGGAATCGTTTGGGTCAACCACATGCAACCCACATACGTGGAAGCACCCTGGGGCGGTTACAAGCAATCCGGCTTCGGGCGCGAACTTGGACCCTGGGGGATCGAGGAATATCTGGAAACCAAGCAGGTGCACATCAATTTGAATGAGGCCCCGATCGGCTGGTACTAGAAAGGCGGTCAACGGTCTTTGGCCATTGGTCGTTGGCCATTGGCCATTGGCCAAACCAATAGCAAGAGACTAACGGCCAAAGGCCAACGACCAAAGACGACTTTGAGAATTGACATGGCAACCATTCAATTACGAACCGCGATACCCGGACCGAAGTCGAAAGCGCTGGCCGCCCGCCGTGCCGATGCCATTCCGCGCGGGCTTTCCATTGGCACGCCGGTGTACGTCGCCAGGGCGGAAGACGCATGGCTTGAGGATGTCGATGGCAACCGCTACCTGGACTTCGCCGGTGGCATCGGTTGTCTGAACGTGGGACATCGGCGTGAGCCCGTGGTCAACGCGGTAAAGGACCAGGCCGATCGCTTCCTGCACACGTGTGTGCAGGTGACGCCCTACGAGGACTACGTGCGCCTGGCCGAGCGCATGAACCAGGTCACACCGGGCAAGTTCCCGAAGAAGACTTTGTTCGTGAATAGCGGCGCGGAAGCGGTCGAGAATGCGGTGAAGATAGCGCGGGCGCATACCGGACGATCCGGCATCATCGCTTTCGAAGATGCCTTTCACGGCCGCACCATGATGACGCTGGCGCTGACCAGCAAAACCCATCCTTACAAGGCGGGATTCGCTCCCTTTCCAGGGGATGTTTACCGCATCCCTTACGCCTACTGTTATCGCTGCTCGTATTCGCTGAAGTACCCGTCGTGTGACCTGTTCTGCGCCCGCCACCTGGAGGACACCTTCAAGCGCGTGGTGGCGTCGGAAGATGTAGCGGGTGTGATTGCCGAGCCGGTGCTGGGAGAAGGCGGCTTCGTCGTTCCCCCTAAAGATTTTTTCCGCGTGCTGGTGGAGATTTGCCACAAGCACGGCGTCCTCTTTATCGCGGACGAAGTGCAGAGCGGATTCGGCCGCACCGGCAGACTTTTTGCCAGCGAATACTATGGCATCGAGCCGGACATTGTGGTGACGGCGAAATCGCTGGGCGGAGGGCTTCCGCTGGCAGCCATAACCGGCCGCGCCGAAATAATGGACGCGCCCGGCCCGGGCGGTCTGGGCGGCACATTTGCGGGCAATCCGCTCTCCTGCGCGGCCGCGCTGGCGGTGCTGGACATCTTTGAACACGAAAATCTGCTCTCCCGCGCCAATGAATTGGGCGAGCGCTTTCAGAAACGGGCCCGGCAGTGGCAGAAGCATTGGCCGATCGTCGGGGACATACGCGGCTTGGGTGGAATGCAGGCGATTGAGCTGGTACGGTCCGCCGAAACACGCGAACCGGCCGCCGAGGAGACTAAACAGATCACGAAATACTGCTACGAGCATGGTCTGATTACGATCACGGCGGGGTCCTATTCCAACGTGGTGCGGGTGCTGGTGCCGCTGGTCGTTACCGACCAGCAGTTGGACGAGGGCCTGGACGTGCTGGAGTCCGCGCTGCAGATGGTGTGTGAAAAGAAGGGTGCCGTCGCCCAGCCCGTATAGTGTGGTCGCGGGCGACTCGCTCGCGAGGCGGCGGGCGAGACGCCCTCCGGACAGCCGGCCG
>JBARIF010000245.1:0-12290 GCA_049799615.1 Terriglobales bacterium | reverse complement strand
GTACAACATCGCCGCCTATGCGTTGGCCGAACTGGTTGGTCTGGATGACATGCTGCCGGTGTATGTGGAACGATCATGGCACGGCAATCCCGGTTCGCTGAGCTGGTGGTTGCCGGTAAAGATGGATGAAGCAGATCGCCTCAAACAAAACATACCGGCGCCCGACCCGGATGCCTGGAACAATCAGATGTACAAGGTACGGGTCTTCGACCAACTGGTTTACGATGACGACCCAAATCTCACGAATGTGCTGATCGGCGAGAACTTCAAGATTTGGAGGGTTGATTTCAGCCGTGCCTTTCGCCCCTACAAGGAATTGAGAAACAGCAAAGACCTGGTGCGCTGCGACCGGCAGTTGTTCGAGAAGCTGAAGGCACTGGACGCGAGCGAAGTAGCGACCAAGACCAAGGGCTATCTCTCCAAAGATGAAGTGAAGGCGGTGATGGCGCGACGGGACAAGATTGTGACCCAGTTCCAGAACATGATTTCCGAAAAGGGCGAAAAAGAAGTGCTGTACTGAAGCCTGCTGCCCCGCCGGGACCTTTGAAGCGCCCAAGCAAATCGTTAGTGTCAACACTCTTCGCCAAGAACTCCCGCGCCGGTCAAGCCCAAAGTCGAGACTCTTGACGCAATTTGGCGATATCCCTGGTAGGCGCACTCCCGAAGAAGGGGCTGTATTCCCGGCTGAACTGTGAAGGGCTTTGATAACCCACGCGTTGACTCGCAATACCTGCGTCCATCATTGTGGACAACATGAGCCGCCTCGCCTCCTGAAGCCGCAGCACCTTTTGGTAGTGCAAGGGGCTCATCGAAGTCACTGATTTGAAGTGGTCGTGAAAAGAGGAAACACTCATGTGCACCAGTCCAGCCAGGCTTTCGACCTTCATCGGTTGAGAGAAATTAGCGCGCAGCCAGGAAATGGCCTTCGCAACTCGGTGCACGCTGGACTCGGCAAAACCCATTTGCGCGACGCGAACGCCTATGGGGCTGCGTAGCAGCCGGATCAAGATCTCATCCACCACAAGTGGGGCGAGCAGTTCAGCGTCCCCCGGGTGCCCTAGGCACTCCATCAACCTCGTGGCGGCGCTGACCATGCTCGCGTCAACCGGAGCGATGTAAACAGCGCTTCTCTCTGGAGCGGGAGGAAGACCTTGGGAATATACCTTCAAGACCAGTTCGGCGATCCTGTGCGGGTCTAGGTCAAGCTTACAAACAAGGTAAGGTTCAGAACGGCTGGCCTGCGTGATCTGGGAAGCCACTGGCAGTGCAACCGAGAACACGATCATACGCGACGCGTCATACTCGTAAACATCTTTTCCCACGATGACGGTTTTCGCTCCTTGTGCCACGATGCACAAAGAGGGCAACCGGAGAGCATGGAAACATCCCGCGTTGATTCGCGAAAAGCGGCTGGCGTGCAGACCAGGGATGCGCAGCTCGAAACTACCATCGTGAGGGGCGTAGGCTGCGATCAGGCGCGACAATTTGGCCGTATCTGGTTCGCCTGGGGCCGTTCCATTGCCCACGTCCCGCAGGGAAATCACTTTGCCGCTGGTCTTCACGCCTTCGAGAATCTCCCTTTTGCAAATTATTTTGGTGCTCATTGCACCTGAGCGAGAACGGCAACATCCAACTTTGAATAGTACTTCTTCACATCGTTAGCCCCGTATTTTTTACGGAATTTCTCGACGATAGACGCGACTCGTCCGGCATCAGTGATGGGAACCGCCTGCAACTCACGTTGTGCGCCGTGCGCATCGATCCCAATCGACGAGTTCTTGAGCACGTTCTTGTACCACTGCGTATCCGACCCCTGAACCGGCAGGAGATAAAGCTTATCTTCGTCCAATACGAACCATATCGGGTTGGAAATGTGGCGACCTGATTTTCTGCCGATCACGGTGATGTTAACTTCGCGAGATCGGGAGAGGCGGTCCCTGAGAGCATCGTTCGGCGCTGGCATGTGCCACTCCTATCTCTGATCGCGACGAATTCTATATGACCCTACCGCTCAGCGACCAGTCATTTGCTCCAGCCTTTCGGGGTAGCGGGCTCCTTGGATCGTGATCTTTGAGGCCGCACTTTCGATGTCCCGGAGATCGTCAGGCGTAAGTTCGACTGCGACTGCTCCGATATTCTCTTCGAGACGATGCAGCTTGGTTGTGCCTGGAATAGGGACAATCCAGGGTTTTTGGGCAAGCAGCCAGGCGAGTGCAATCTGCGCGGGTGTCGCCTTCTTTCGTTCCGCGATCTTGCCCAGCAGATCGACCAGGGCCTGATTCGCTTTCCGGGCCTCGGGTGTAAAGCGAGGGAGCGTGTTGCGGAAGTCAGTGCTGTCGAGCGTAGTGTTTTCGTTCATCTTTCCCGTGAGGAAGCCCTTCCCCAGAGGGCTATAGGGAACGAACCCGATGCCGAGTTCCTCGAGGGTCGGCAGCACTTCCGCTTCGGGGCCTCTCGTCCACAGCGAATATTCGCTCTGGACAGCTGTGATGGGCTGGACTGCGTGGGCGCGACGGATGGTCTTGGCTCCCGCCTCTGAAAGGCCGAAGTGCTTCACCTTACCCTGCTGAATCAGCTCCTTCACGGTGCCGGCCACGTCTTCGATCGGCACTTCCGGGTCAACGCGGTGTTGATAGAAGAGGTCGATAGCGTCAATCTTGAGCCGCTTGAGCGAGGCTTCGGCGACTTGCTTGATTTGCTCCGGCCGGCTATCCAGTGCCGGCATGGCATGGACTTTGAACCCGAACTTCGTGGCAATCACCACTCGGTCGCGTAAAGGAGAAAGAGCTTCGCCAACAAGCTCTTCATTGGTGAACGGTCCGTAGACCTCGGCGGTGTCGAAGAATGTGACCCCGCGTTCGACCGCCGCGCGAATGAGCGAGATCATCTCCTGCTTGTCTCCGGGCGGTCCGTAACTGAAGCTCATTCCCATGCAGCCCAGGCCCAGGGCCGAGACTTCCAGGTTGCGATTTCCAAGTTTGCGCTTCTGCATTGTTTCTCCTAGGTTTCGGAATTCCGTGTGCTTCCGAGGGCACCGGAAGCGTAATCATAGTTTCCTGAACCTTGCGCCGCTTGCCTATTTCGATGAAGTTCCTGCCCAATTCTCCGAAGTCCATCAGGTTAGTGACTCTCTTCCGGATGCCGCTCGACCTGAGATCGCTCACTGCGGGAGAAAGTGCTTGGAATGAACTCGGGGACAAAACCTGGATGGCCGACGTTCCAGAAAGATTAGAGGTCGATTGAGCAGCGTCATCCCGGCGTGAGGCGAAGCTGTTGACCTTTAGGAACAAAAACACAAAGAGCAGACTACCCTTTATGATGTGTCCCGTTTCGCTTGTCGAGATGCCAAGGCACACTTCTCCCTGAGCCAACTTCCGAGCACAATGAACTCACCCGCAACAAAGATCACGCCAAAAACGACTTTATTGTGCTCAGCTAACCAATTCGGCAAGTAGATATCGAAGTTGGGGGCGGGGTCGGAGGTGTACCTGGCAGCCAAATCGGACAAGGGGCATCTGCCACCATTGACGGCCAGCACGCCGCACTCCAGCAGAATCAGTCCGCTCAAGAGCGCAGCCCAGCGAAATCGACGCAACACGCCTACAACGGGTAATGCCACAATGCTGGTTGCCAGAAACGCCCAAATCAGCGTGTGCAACACCTTGATCGTTGTCAACATCTCGATTTCATCCCTGCCTCACTCCGGCAATGTTCCCGATCGGCTCGGAGCAACGTCGGGGCGTAGAACCTGCCGCAGCCAGTTGCAGCAGTCTCCGACCGACCAGGAAGAACCATATCGGGTACATAGGGCCCGCGATTGCCATGAGGACAACCCCGGAACGCGGGAGGAAAAGTCCGAACACAATATGGGACAGATCGAGTCCATGCATCGCGATACCCAGGTAGGCAGTTGTCCTGCTGAAGACTCTGCTGCGAAGCATCACCACGGATATCAGCACAGCTCCACACTGCACCAGAAATCCACCCATGATGGCGCCAGTGCCGTGCCAGATGTCCGTCGCCAAAAGCGCCTCTCCGGCGGCCAGGAGTTGAGTCCTGGCAGCCTCGGTCGTGGCGGCCGCATACTTTTGACTGAGCGAGATCATCGATAGGGCTGTGGGCGTCGCCAGCAGGAGTGTGGTCCCCAGCATGGCAAGAACAGTGGAGAGAATCACATTCGCGCGATCGGTGCGCCTCAGGGCGGCAAACAGGCCGAGGAACAGAAGGTAGTACAGGGGCATCACAACCACCGTAGGCAGATCGAGACGCAACAGTCCGACCATCCGGTTGTTCTGGAGCAGCGTAAACGCCTCGGCGGCTGTTGCGGGCTGGCCGCCGAGGAGCATGAGCTGAATTATCGTCGCCAGCGAGTAAACGATCAGTACCAGCGCTGCGATTCCGCCGGTCCAACACAGACCGGTCAAGCCGGAGACGGGAGGCTCCCCACAAGTCGAGATTGCCTGCTCATTTCCGGGCTTCAATGTTCCTCCGCGCCCCGTCTCCGAACGCGATCGACCGAGATCCAGCCCTACTCCGCCCTCCAGAAACCTGGCATTCGCTCAGACTGCTCGATCGAAGACAGGCAGGGCCGCTCCTACCAGAAGAATCAGAGCACCACAGAGTAAATAAACTAGCTGGATAGGATGGCGGTAGCCGATCAGCACAATCTGGCTTGTGATCCAAACCATAAGAATCAATCCGCCAGCAACGGCGGAAATAGCTGTGGACCAGCGCTCGTGCAAGGCTAACCATCCCCCGACGATGTTGCTGCCACCCACGACCAGACACAGCACCAGGCCTGGAATCAAGTAGGTGTGAAAAGGGGTGCCATCGAGCAAATGGAGGGGCATTCCCAGTAATGCTCCACTCGGAATTGCCGCCAGGGCCCCGCCGCCAATAAGCGCGCCCATGCCGACCAACAACTCAAGGACACCCAGGCTGCGTGTAATGAGCTTGCGCCGCATCATCAAAGCCTCCCCCGTCTAAGAACTAGAGACCAATCTCACAGCCCCCGCAAGGAAAGAAACGGAGCCGACTCGATTCGACGTTCGTCACCATCCAGGCGCGATCGCTACGGCAATCGCACCGATTGAATCTAAAGGATTCTGCCGGTGATTTCGGTGACTACAATCACTGCTGCAGATGCCTTCAGTCACTGCTCTTGTATTCGTGTCCGCCGAAAATATTGCGTTGATGCCAAGCCGAAGTGCAAAAGAGACCAGCGGCATGGAAAGCAAATCGGTAGTCAAGAGGATGCAGAGGTGGGTGACCTGTGGGCGGAGCGACAGTCTGACTGACCCTTGTCCACAACCTGGACCATTCCTGCACATATCCGGAACGATTTTCCACAACTCCGCGCTCCGCAGTCTTCATAGCCAGGTCCGTGACCTGTTATGTTATCAGGGTTCTCTTTTGCTGGCGGAGCGGGACGCAGATCCTGCAGACGAACCCGAGAGGAAAGAACGTGGTGACCTTTGCCAAATCCGTCCCTCCTAACACGGACAAGCGCTGGCGCTTGGTGGATGCCACCATGCGCCGCCAGGGCCAGCAGTCCCGAGGCTTGATTGAGGTTCTGCACACGGTGCAGGAAGCGTTTGGCTACCTTGACGAGCCGGCGCTGCGATACGTCGCGACGTCACTGCGAGTCCCCCTCAGCCGAGCTTACGGCGTCGCCACCTTTTATCATTTCTTTACCCTCAAGCCCGCAGGGGAGCACACCTGTGTGATCTGCATGGGAACGGCCTGCTACATCAAGGGCGCCCCTCAACTGCTCGAAGGCGTAAAGCGGGACTTGGGCCTGTCTCCGGGCGAGACGACGATGGATGGAAAGGTTTCGTTGCTGACCGCGCGCTGTCTGGGTTCCTGTGGACTCGCTCCCGCCGTGGTCTACGACCAGGAAGTCGCGGGCAAAGTCAATCCTCAGGCGCTACACCAACACCTGTCGCAATGGACTCGCCATGACGCCTGACGAACTGAAGCAAATCGCGGATACCGAACGCGAGTCGCTGGGCTGTTTCCGCCATCGGGTGAACGTCTGCGTTGCGGCGGGATGCCTTTCTTGCCAGAGTGAGGCTGTCAAGGATGCCCTCCAGCAGGATGTCTCACGGCGCGGGTGGGGAGAGCGCTGCCAGGTGAAGGGCACCGGTTGCATGGGACTATGTGCCGACGGGCCACTGGTTTCAGCCGGGAGTGAGCGGTTGTACAAAGGCGTCGCTGCCGCAGATGCCGCTGAGATCCTGGATAGCCTCGAGGGCCCGGCTGTGTCCCGTTTGCGTTGTCCGACAGACGTTCCATTCTTTCAGCGGCAGCAAAAAATCGTGCTGGAAAATTCTGGTGTGATCGATCCCGAGCGCATCGAGGAGTACATTGCCGCGGAGGGCTACCAGGCCCTCATCCGAGCCTTGACCGAGATGACGCCGCGAGACGTCATCGAACAAGTCATGAAGAGCGGCCTGCGTGGGCGTGGCGGCGCCGGATATCCCACTGGTTTGAAATGGAGCACCGTCGCCAAGTCGGTCGGCACGCAGAAGTTTGTAATTTGCAATGCCGACGAAGGCGATCCCGGCGCCTTTATGGATCGCAGCGTGCTGGAGAGCGATCCCCATCGCGTGCTGGAAGGTATGTTGATTGCCGCATACGCCGTGGGTTCCGCCGAGGGCTATATCTACATCCGAGCCGAATATCCGCTTGCCATCAAGCGCTTGCGGAACGCGATTCGTCAAGCGGAGCGAGCCGGACTGCTGGGAGCCAATATCTGTGGCACGCGTTTCAATTTCAAGATCGACTTGAGGCTTGGGGCTGGGGCGTTCGTGTGCGGCGAGGAGACAGCGCTGATCGCATCGGTAGAAGGAAAGCGTGGCACGCCGCGTCCCCGGCCTCCTTATCCCGCCATGGAAGGACTTCTGGGAGAGCCTACCCTGATCAACAACGTCGAGACTTTCGCCAACGTTCCCCCCATCATTCGCAACGGCGGCGATTGGTATGCCCAGATCGGCACGGAGACCAGCAAAGGCACAAAAGTATTTGCCCTGGCTGGCCGCGTGCAAAATACCGGGCTCGTCGAAGTGCCCATGGGGATCACCTTGCGGGAGATGGTATTTGAGATCGGCGGCGGAATTCCCGAAGGCCGGAAGTTCAAAGCGGTGCAGACCGGCGGGCCCTCCGGCGGTTGCCTGCCCCCTGAAACTCTGGATATACCCGTGGACTACGAGTCCTTGGCCGGCTTGGGATCGATCATGGGATCGGGCGGAATGATCGTGATGGACGAAAGTTCCTGCATGGTCGATGTCGCCCGCTACTTCATGGATTTCTGCATGACCGAATCCTGCGGCAAGTGCGTCCCCTGTCGCGTCGGCACCTACCAGATGCACCGCATTCTCAGCGCCATTACAGATATGACTGCCACGCCCCAGGATCTTGCCATGCTTGAGCAGTTGTGCGATCTGCTGAAGCACACCAGCCTGTGCGGGCTGGGACAGTCCGCGCCCAATCCGGTAGTGAGCACACTGAAATCCTTCGCAGCGGAATACAAAGCTCATATTGAAGATCACAAGTGTCCTGCCGGGGTCTGCGGCAAGCAACCCGCTGGAGCCAGTGTATGACCCTGGCTCCGGGTGTAAAAACGCTGAGGATAGATGGCCGCGATTGCAGCGCCCGTCCAGAAGAGACCATTTTGTACGTTGCCCGCGAGAATAAGATTCACATTCCCCAGATGTGTGAACTGGAAGGTCTTTCCACAGTGGGCGCCTGCCGCTTGTGCCTGGTGGAGGTGAAGGGATCGAACCGGCTGCTGCCGGCGTGTGTGACTCACGTCGAAGAGGGCATGGAGGTTACAACCACCTCGGAACGGCTCGATCACTATCGCAAGATGATCGTCGAGCTTATGTTCACCGAGCGTAACCACATCTGCTCGGTCTGCGTTTCCAACGGCCATTGCGAACTTCAGACCATGGCGCAGAACCTCGATATCACGCACGTTCGCTTTCCCTATCGCTACCCGCAGGCGGAGGTGGACGCCTCGCATGACCGTTTCGTGATCGACCATAACCGTTGCATCCTGTGTACGCGATGCGTTCGTGTGTGCGATGAAATCGAGGGTGCGCATACCTTGGACATCATGGGCCGCGGGATCGAGTCGAGGGTGATCACGGATCTCAACCAACCCTGGGGATCGTCGGAAACCTGTACCGGTTGCGGCAAGTGCGTTCAGGTTTGCCCAACCGGAGCGTTGGTTGAGCAGGGCCGTTCGGTTGCCGAAATGGAAAAACGCCGGAACTTCCTGCCCTACCTGACCCTGATGCGCGAGGAACACGAGTGAGCAAGAAACGTCTCGCCACAGTCTGGCTCGATGGCTGTTCCGGCTGTCATATGTCGTTTCTCGACATGGACGAGCGGTTGATCGCGATCTTCCAGATTGCGGATCTTGTGTACAGCCCCCTGGTGGATGCAAAAATCTTTCCCGAGAGCGTGGACATCACCCTGGTTGAGGGCGCGGTCAGCAGTGAGGAAGACTTGCACAAGATTCAGACGGTGCGGGCGCGAACGAAGATCCTGGTTTCGCTGGGTGACTGTGCGGTGACGGCGAATGTCCCCGGCATGCGTAATCCCTTCACGACCAAATCGGTTTACGAGCGGGCGTACTGTGAGAATGTGACTCTGGACCCGGGGATTCCTGATCAGGTGGTGCCCCGCCTCTTGCCCAACGCGCGCCCGGTACACGAGGTTGTAGCCGTGGATGTGTACGTTCCGGGCTGTCCGCCCTCTGCCGACGTGATTTTTTACGCCCTGAGCGAATTGCTGGAAGGTCGCAAACCGGATTTGAGTTCGAAGACGCGATTTGGAGCGTAGGAGCCGAAAGCGTAGGAGCCGAATTGGAACAGCCCAGAACCATCGTCATTGACCCGGTAACCCGAATCGAGGGACACTCCAAGATTACGTTGCATCTCGACGATCAGGGTCGCGTGGAAGACGCCCGTTTTCACGTTACCCAGTTTCGCGGCTTTGAGAAATTTTGTGAAGGCCGTCCCTTTTCCGAGATGCCGTCTCTGATGGCGCGCATCTGCGGCATTTGTCCGGTGAGCCACCTGATCGCGTCGGCAAAGGCCTGCGACGCGCTTCTGGCGGTGAGCATTCCGCCCACCGCCGACAAATTGCGCCGCATTTTCAACCTGGCCCAGGTGGTGCAATCGCATGCCTTGAGCCTTTTTCATCTGTCGTCGCCCGACCTGCTGCTGGGCATGGACGCCGATCCGGCTCAGAGCAATCTGGTGGGCGTGCTGGAAAAGAATCCAGCCCTGGCGCGCGACGGAATTGGGTTGCGTAAGTTCGGCCAGCAGATCATTGAGCGCCTGGGAGGCAAACGCATTCACCCGGCGTGGGTTGTGCCTGGCGGTGTGAGCGAACCGTTGAGCGCAGGAAACCGCGATGAGATTCTGCGCTCCGTCCCCGAGGCGCTCGCCATTGCTCTTCGCACCATTGAGTGGTTCAAGGGAACCATGGAGCGCTTCCGTGAGGAGATCGCGACCTTCGGCAATTTCCCAACGCTTTTCATGGGCATCGTAAAGAAGGACGGTGGCCTGACCTTCTATGACGGCGACATCCGAGTTACGGATGCCTCCGGCAAAATCGTTGCCGACGGCCTTGATCCGACTCGCTATTGCGACTACATCGGCGAAAAAGTTGAATCCTGGAGCTATTTGAAATCGGCCTACTACAAACCCACAGGATTCCCGGATGGGATCTATCGGGTGGGGCCGCTGGCCCGCATGAACGTGGCGGACCGTTGTGGCACGCTTCGTGCCGACCAGGAGTTGGCAGAATTTCACGAACTGCAACGCACGGCGGTGCTGAGTTCATTCCATTATCACCACGCGCGGCTGATCGAAATCCTCTACTGCATCGAACGCCTGGAACAACTGCTCACCCACGCCGACATCCTCGATACGCACGTGCGAGCCATCGCGCGTCCCAATGCCTTGGAAGGTGTCGGTGTGGCTGAGGCGCCGCGGGGCACGCTGCTTCATCACTACAAGATCGACGAACAGGGGTTGATCCGCTGGGCTAATCTTATTATCGCGACGGGTCAAAACAACCTGGCCATGAACCGCAGTGTCCTGCAGGTTGCCAAGCACTTCGTGCGTGGCGAGCGCCTGACGCCGGGTGCCCTGAATCGCGTTGAAGCAGTCATCCGGGCGTACGATCCCTGCCTGAGCTGCTCGACACATGCGCTGGGACAAATGGCGTTGCGCATCCAGCTGTTAAGCCCCAGCGGGAAAGTGCTGGATGAAGTCATTCGCTCCTGAGAAGGAGCGCGCCGAAATCCTCATCCCCTATGACACAGGTCCTCATTGTCGGCTACGGTAACCCGCTGCGCTGCGACGACGGCCTGGGTTGGTGCGCGGCGGAGGCGTTGTCGCGAAGTCTGCCCTTCCCAGAAACTGAAATTGTCATCTGCCATCAACTCGCTCCGGAACTGGCTGACAATCTGAGATATGCCGATCTGGTCTTCTTCATTGATGCTGCTCATGCTGGTCAACCCGGAGAGCTGACTTGTGAGCCTTTGACCTTACAACCAGGAATCAGCGCCTCTCACCAGCTTTCGCCTGCTCGTCTTCTCGCCCTGGCTCAGCAACTCTATGGTGCTGCTCCACGGGCTTTTGCCATTTCCTTGTGTGGCGAATGTTTCGATCATGGTTCCACCCTTTCCGCGACGGTGGAAGCTGGTCTTCCGAAGCTGACTGCCCTGGTAGAAGCCCTGACGCGACAAATGATGGCGGCGCCAGGTTGCTGAGTGTAGAGGATGGGAGAGTTGCTACTCATTCGGGCGGTCGGCACGCCTGATCGTTTTGGCCGCTGCTTTCAGTCGGGTGCGGCGAGAGAGAGCGCATGAGGCGTGCGCACGCAATCGACCTTTGGGTCATCGTTCTTCAGGCGCCGCACGGCGCGCTGCCTGCTTTCTCCGCCCGTGTCACATCGATTTCTTCAGCCCGCTCCGCCGTCTCGCCGGGAGGCCAGCACTTCGGCGAATCCCCACGCCACCGCAAGATAGCGTGGCTTGTCCACTCTTACGCCGATCTCGCCGATCCTTTCTGGGTGGCGTAAGAACTGGGATCAAGCTACAAGGTCGACTTCCGCTTCGAGTTCCAGTTCCCGCCTCAGGGTATGCACTACCGATAATGGAATGCGGAGAACTCTCGATTTCCCGGACCTGCGAGCGATGCCTTCAACCGCAAACAGGTCGCCGTCGGGAATAGGATCCGAGATCAGATGGAAGTCCTCGCCATACAGCCTTATGTGCCGCGCCTTAGCATACCCAAGCTCTTTGAGCTTGTGGCAGATGAAGAGGCGTTTATCATGTTGCTTGATCATGGCATAACCTCGCTGTGCTTTGGTCGTCAGAAGCTAGGTTCCCAAGCCATAACCTTGGTGGGAGATGAGCTTCCGATTTTGGCTATACTCCACTCGCGATTCGCCCACATGCACATGGGGTTGAAATTTCTGTTCGACGGCAAGGGCGCGCGCTACCAGGCACATGGTCTTGGCTTTCTGCAGTAAGCGGAGCGCACGCGTCTGGTCCTGGTCGCTGGAAATAGTCAGGTTCGGACGGATCACGATTTCGTTGAAGGCATAGCCAGAATCGGTCTTGTGCACCGATCCCTCAACATCTACTTCCAGGTCGGCATATTCAAGTCCTGAGTGCTCGGCCACGGCGTGAAAGGTAGTTGTGTAGCAACTGGCGACCGCGCTAAGCAGCAAATCTTCCGGGGTCCACTTGCCTTCGAGGCCGTCAAATTCAGGAGGCGCCGTGAAGTGGATCGCATGGGGAGCGGAGCTCGATATTGTGAGCCCGGTTTGTTCCGGACTCAGCCAAGCGACGACGCGATATTGTTGAGTATCTTTCATGATCAACTTCCCTTCCTACGCCCGACCACACCGCCGGTATGGGGTGGCCCTAGAACAGACTGAAGGTAACGGTAACTGTCGTTTCTACTTCAATGGGTTCTCCATTCAACAAGAACGGCCGGTAGTGCCATTCTTTGACTGCCGCGATGGCAGCTGGCGCCAACATGGGATGCCCGCTTACCAGCTCGAGTTCCTTGATGTCTCCCTCCCTGGTAATAATGGCTTTCAATACGACTTCGCCTTGTACCCGGGCCTGCCGCGCCAGAAGCGGATAGGTGGGTTCGATTTTGCGTAGCAGCAATCCTCGAGTCACTCCCTGGGAAATGCGAACCCGTTTGGGCTGGACTACGGCCAGCTTTGGAACTGAGGCAAGGCTCGAAGTTTGGCTC
>JBARIF010000244.1:0-7749 GCA_049799615.1 Terriglobales bacterium | reverse complement strand
GTTCTTCCCCGAACGCGACGACGTGGGTACGGTCATCTGCCAGACCTTGAAGCGCGATGCGGTGAAGACGCCGCAAGAGGCGCTGATCGAGATCTACCGCAAACTGCGGCCGGGCGATCCGCCGACGCTGGACACGGCGACCGCCTTGTTCCACGGCATGTTCTTTGATCCGCGCAAGTACGACTTCTCGCGGGTCGGGCGGCTGAAGTTCAACATCAAGCTGTTCGAGAACCAGGACGCCTCGAAGCTCGACAACCGGACGCTCGAACCCGAGGATTTTTACGGCACGATCCGTTACCTGCTGAAACTGCGCAAGAACATCGGCACCGTGGATGACATCGATCACCTGGGCAACCGCCGGGTGCGCGCGGTGGGCGAGTTGCTGGAAAACCAGTTTCGCATTGGCCTAGTCCGCATGGAACGGGCGATCAAGGAAAAAATGTCGGTGTACCAGGAAATGTCGACGGCCATGCCGCACGACCTGGTCAATGCCAAGCCGGTGATGGCTGCCATCCGGGAATTCTTCGGATCGTCGCAGTTGTCGCAGTTCATGGACCAGACCAATCCGCTGTCGGAGATCACGCACAAGCGGCGGCTCTCCGCCCTGGGGCCGGGCGGCCTGTCACGGGAGCGCGCCGGATTCGAAGTGCGCGACGTACATCCCACGCACTACGGGCGTATCTGCCCGATTGAGACCCCGGAAGGTCCGAACATCGGCCTGATTTCGTCGCTGAGCTGCTATGCCCGCATCAACGACTACGGTTTCATCGAATCGCCCTACCGGCGGGTCAAGGGCGGACGCGTGCTGGACTACGTCAGCATCGTCAACGCCGGCGACAGCGATCGCAAGGTCGGCGACCACCTGGAGAAGCATGAGGCCGAAAAGCTGAATGTCGAGTTGAAAGACAAGAAGAAGCGGGCGGCAGAGCTTGAGCCCTTCTCCTTCTATCTTTCGGCGTGGGAAGAAGACCGGCACACCATCGCACAGGCCAACGTGGAACTGGACGATAAGGGCCGCATTGTGGGCGACCTGGTGAATGCCCGCAAGGCCGGCAACTTTGTGCTGGTCAGCCGCGATGAAGTTGATTACATCGACGTCAGTCCGAAGCAGCTGGTTTCGGTGGCGGCATCGCTGGTGCCGTTCCTCGAGCACGACGACGCCAACCGCGCTCTGATGGGCGCCAACATGCAGCGCCAGTCGGTGCCTCTGCTGCGCGCCGAAGCGCCGATTGTCGGCACTGGAATGGAAGGGGTTACGGCGCGCGATTCCGGAGCGGTGATTCTGGCCAAGCGCAACGGCATCATCGACTCTGTCGATTCCGAGCGCATCATCGTGCGCGTCGAGGGCGAACATCATCCCGGACAGCTCTCGCGCGAAGTGGGCAGCGACATTTACCAGCTCACCAAGTTCAAGCGTTCGAACCAGAACACCTGCATCAACCAGAAGCCGATTGTGCTGAAGGGACAGCGGGTGACGAAGGGACAAGTCATCGCCGACGGTCCCTGCACCGATCATGGCGAGCTGGCTCTGGGACGGAACGTCCTAGTCGCCTTCATGCCCTGGCGCGGCTACAACTTCGAAGACGCGATCCTGGTTTCGGAAAAGCTGGTGAAAGAGGATTACTACACCTCGGTGCACATTGAGGAGTACGAGATCGAGGCCCGCGACACCAAGCTTGGCCCGGAAGAAGTCACGCGCGACATTCCCAACGTCTCGGAATCGATGTTGCGCAATCTGGACGAGGCCGGCGTCATCCGCATCGGGGCATCCATTAAACAAGGTGACATTCTGGTCGGCAAAGTCACGCCCAAGGGCGAGACGCAGCTCACGCCGGAAGAAAAACTGCTGCGCGCCATCTTCGGTGAAAAAGCCGGCGACGTGCGCGATGCTTCGCTCTACTGTCCGCCGGGCATTGAAGGCGTTATCGTGGATGTGAAGATCTTCTCCCGCAAAGGCCAGGAAAAGGACGAGCGCGCAAAGTTCATCGAAGGCACGCAGATCGCGAAGCTCGAGAAGAACCTCTCAGATGAGATCCGGATTCTGACCGACGAGCGTCTGAAGCGCCTGGAGAACATTCTGGGTGGCAAGGAAGTGCAGGCCGACCTGCACGACGAGCGCACCAACAAGCGCCTGCTGACCAAGGACACCATCCTTGATCGCGACGCGATCGAGCGCATTTCTACCCGCAATCTGAAGCGCATCAAGTATGCCGACAAGGACCCGCGGGTGAATGAGCAGATCGACGAGATCGTGGAAATGACCTCGCGCCAGATCGACGTGCTGAAGAAGATCGTCAACGAGAAGAAAGACAAGCTGACCAAGGGCGACGAGCTGCCACCGGGCGTTATCAAGCTGGTGAAGGTGTACATCGCCATGAAGCGCAAGCTGAGCGTGGGCGACAAGATGGCCGGCCGTCACGGCAACAAGGGCGTGATTGCCCGCATCCTGCCCGACGAGGACATGCCTTACCTCGAAGACGGTACGCCGATGGAAATCGTGCTCAACCCGCTGGGCGTTCCTTCCCGTATGAACGTGGGACAGATTCTCGAAACCCACCTGGGATGGGCCGGACACGAACTGGGCAAGAAGATCACGGCGATGCTGGCCGAGAACACCAAGGAAGAAGCGATTCGGCGCGAACTGAAAGCGCTGTTCAAGGACACAACCCTGGCCGACACCATTGCCGACCTCAGCGATGAGGAGTTGATGGCTGTGGCGCCGACGCTGACCAAGGGCGTGTACATGGGATCGCCGGTGTTCGACGGATCGCGCGAAGGCGAGATCAAGGCGCTGCTCAGGCAATCAGGCTTGCCGGAATCGGGCAAGACTTACTTGTACGACGGCATGACCGGCGACAAGTTCGAGCAGCCCGTCACCGTCGGCTACATCTACATGCTGAAACTCTCGCACCTGGTGGATGACAAGATTCACGCCCGGTCGATTGGGCCGTACTCGCTGATCACCCAGCAGCCGCTGGGAGGCAAGGCCCAGTTCGGTGGGCAGCGCTTCGGAGAGATGGAAGTGTGGGCTCTCGAAGCGTACGGCGCGGCGTTCATCCTTCAAGAGCTGCTCACCGCGAAGTCCGACGACGTATACGGCCGCACCAAGATTTACGAGGCCATCGTCAAAGGCGAAGCGGCCATGGAGCCGGGCGTGCCGGAATCGTTCAACGTGCTGATCCGCGAGTTGCAGTCGCTGTGTCTCGATGTGGAGCTGATCAAGGCCGGAGAGAAGAAGCCGGTCTTAAGCGCGGCAGCGGATTAAGAAAATCAGTCGTCAGTCGTCGGTCGCCAGTCGTCGGCGACCCCGGCTGACGGCGAATTAAGTTTTTGAAAGTGAGCCTGCGGGAAGTTGCTCCCCATCCGGCAGGCCAGAGACGTGAAGGGGGTCCGGGCCAGACAGGAAACTGGAAACCGGAAACTCGACACTGGTTTCGGGAGCCGCGTAGCGGCGGCGTACGACCGCGGGAAAGCGGAGGACCACCTTGTATCGTTCAAGCCCCTTTGACATGGCAAACCCCATCGCTGACTTTGACGCCATCCGCATCAGCCTGGCCTCTCCGGAAAAAATCCGGAGCTGGTCGCATGGCGAAGTGACCAAGCCCGAGACCATCAACTACCGGACCTTCAAGCCGGAGCGGGATGGCCTGTTTTGCGCGCGCATTTTCGGTCCGGTAACCGACTGGGAGTGTCTCTGCGGCAAGTACAAACGGATGAAGCATCGCGGCGTCATCTGCGACAAGTGCGGCGTGGAAGTTACGCTCTCAAAAGTGCGGCGCGAGCGCCTGGGCCACATTGAGCTGGCTTCTCCCTGCTCGCATGTGTGGTTCTTCAAGGGATTGCCCAGCCGCATCGGGCACCTGCTGGATATCTCGCTGCGCGATCTGGAATCCGTTCTGTATTTCGAGGCTTACGTGGTGGTCGAGCCTGGGGATGCGCCGGTCAAAGATCACGAAGTCATCAAGGACGAAGCCAAGTATCGCGAACTGGACCAGCAGTACCGTCCCGCGGGCTTCAAGGCCATGATGGGCGCCGAGGCCATCAAGGAATTGCTGAAGCGCGTGGAAGTGGAAAGCCTGTCCGGCGAACTGCGCGAGAAGATGAAGCATGAGAGCTCGCTGCAGAAGCGGCTCAAGTATGCCAAGCGCCTGAAAGTGGTTGAAGCCTTCCGCAAGAGCGGCAACAAGCCCAACTGGATGATTCTGGATGTAATTCCGGTCATTCCACCGGAACTGCGTCCCCTGGTTCCACTGGACGGCGGCCGCTTTGCCACCTCCGACCTGAACGATCTGTATCGACGCGTCATCAACCGCAACAACCGGTTGAAGAAGCTGATGGACCTGCACGCTCCCGAAGTCATCGTGCGCAACGAAAAGCGCATGCTGCAGGAAGCGGTGGACGCCCTGTTCGACAACGGACGTCGTGGCCGCGTGCTGCGCGGAGCCAACAATCGTCCGCTGAAGTCGCTGTCCGACACGCTGAAGGGCAAGCAGGGACGCTTCCGCCAGAACCTGCTGGGCAAGCGCGTCGATTACTCCGGACGTTCCGTGATCGTCGTCGGTCCCGAACTCAAGCTGCACCAGTGCGGTCTTCCGAAGAAAATGGCGCTGGAGCTGTTCAAGCCGTTCATTTATCACCGGCTGGAGCAGACCGGACACTGCACCACCATCAAGCAGGCGAAAGAGATGGTGGAACAGCAGGAACCCATCGTTTGGGACATCCTGGAAGAGGTCATCAAAGACCATCCCGTGATGCTCAATCGCGCTCCCACGCTTCACCGTCTCGGTATTCAGGCCTTCGAGCCGGTGCTGGTGGAAGGCAAGGCCATCAAGATCCATCCGCTGGTCTGCACGGCCTTCAACGCGGACTTCGACGGCGACCAGATGGCAGTCCACATTCCGCTTTCGCCGGAAGCGCAGGTTGAAGCCAGCGTGCTGATGCTGTCATCGCACAACATTCTGTCTCCCGCCTCGGGCCAGCCGATTACTGTGCCCACGCAGGACATGGTGCTGGGCATTTACTACCTGACCAAGGGCAAGCCGGGCGCCAAGGGCGAAGGCCGCGCCTTTGCCAACATCGAAGAAGTGCTGCTGGCGCTCGAAGCGGGAGAAGTGGAAACTCTGAGCCCGATCCGCCTGCGCTACACGGGCGAAGTCATCGACCTGATGACCGCCTATGACGATCAGGAGATCATCCACACCGAGCCGGTGAACTCGGAGCGCGGTTTCCTGACTACGACCGTCGGCCGGGCCATCCTGAACGATCACCTTCCCGAGGGCATGCCGTTCATCAACGGTTTGCTGAAGAAGAAAGGTATCGGCCAGCTGGTCACCTACTGTTACTTGCGCTTTGGCCTGGAAGTCACAGTCAAGATGCTGGACGAGGTCAAAGACCTCGGCTTCCGCTATGCCACCAAGGCGGGACTGTCGATCGGCATCGACGACATGGTCATCCCGGACAACAAGAAAACGCTGGTGAAAGACGCCGAGAAGCTGGGCGTCGCAGTCCAGCAGCAGTATCTGGACGGGGCCATCACCAACGGCGAACGTTACAACAAGGTCATCGAAATTTGGTCGGCGATTACGGAAAAGGTCGCGGACGAGATGTTCGGGCAGATGCAGCAGCGCGACAAGGAAGGCGCGCTGAATCCCATTTACGTGATGGCGGACTCCGGCGCTCGCGGATCGAAACAGCAGATTCGCCAGCTTTCCGGGATGCGCGGACTGATGGCCAAGCCGTCGGGCGAAATTATCGAGACCCCGATCACGGCCAACTTCCGTGAAGGGCTGACCGTGCTCGAGTACTTCATCTCGACCCACGGGGCCCGCAAAGGTCTGGCCGACACGGCGCTGAAGACGGCGGATTCAGGCTATCTGACGCGGCGTCTGGTGGACGTGGCCCAGGACGTAATCATCAGCGAATACGATTGCGGGACCGTGGACGGCATTTACGTCGAAGGTATCGTCGAAGCCGGCGAGATTATCGAACCGCTGCGCGACCGGATCGTGGGCCGTGTGTCGCTCGAAAAGATCAAAGACTACGACGGCGGCGTGATCGTCGACATCAACAACGAAATCACCGAAGAGCTGGCCAGCGCCATTCAGGCGGCCGGGATCGAGCGGGTGAAAATCCGCTCGGTGTTGACCTGCGAGTCGAAGCGCGGAGTCTGTGTGATGTGCTATGGACGCAACCTGGCTTCGGGCCGGCTGGTCGAACTGGGCGAGGCCACGGGAGTGATCGCGGCACAGTCCATCGGCGAGCCCGGCACCCAGCTCACCATGCGTACCTTCCACATCGGTGGTACGGCATCGCGAGTCTCCGAGCAATCGCGATTGGATGCCAAGAGCAATGGCACGGTGCGCTTCATTGGACTGCAAACGGTGAAAGCCAAGTCGGGCGACCTGGTGGTCATGAACCGCCAGGGTTCAATCGCCGTGGTCGACGACAAGGGCCGCGAACGCGAACGATATGCGGTCGTGTACGGCGCTAAGTTGAAGGTCAACGAAGGTGATCAGGTTGCTCTCGGACAGGTCATGGTCGAGTGGGATCCTTACACTTTCTCCATCCTGACCGAAATCGGCGGCACGGTGCAGTTCAAGGACCTGCAGGAAGGGGTCACGCTGCACGAAGAAGTGGACGAAGTGACTGGACTGTCGCGGCACGTGGTGGCGGATTCGCCCGACGAGAAGCGCCAGCCGGCCATCGTGATCAAGGGCAAGGCCAGCAAGCGCTACCTGATGCCCTCACGCGCTCACCTCATGGTGCAGGACGGCGACACCGCTCACCCCGGCGACGTGCTGGCCAAGATCCCGCGCGAGACGACCAAGACCAAGGACATCACGGGTGGTCTGCCGCGCGTGGTCGAATTGTTCGAAGCCCGCAAACCGCGCGAGACTGCGGTCATCAGCGAAATCGATGGCACGGTCAAGTTCGGCGAGGTCTCGAAGGGCCAGCGCAAGATGTACGTGGTCGCCGACAACGGCACCGAAAAGGAATACTCGGTACCGCGCGGGGTTCACATCAACGTGCAGGAAGGTGAACGGGTCAAGGCGGGCGAACCGCTGATGGACGGTCCGTTGAACCCGCACGATATTCTCGCCGTGCTGGGCGAGAAGCAGCTGCAGTCGTACCTGGTGAACGAAATCCAGGAGGTTTACCGGCTGCAGGGTGTGAACATCTCGGACAAGCACATCGAGGTGATTGTCCGTCAGATGATGCGCTGGGTAAAGGTCGAGGATGTGGGCGACACCCAGTTCCTGCTGGAGCAGCAAGTGGACAAATTCCGCTTCCGCGAGGAGAATGAACGCGTCATCGCCCAGGGCGGCAAACCGGCGACGGGCCGGCCGCTGCTGCTGGGAATCACCAAGGCGTCACTGTCCACCGAGTCGTTTATCTCGGCGGCGTCGTTCCAGGAGACCACCCGGGTCCTGACCGAAGCATCGATTCAGGGCGCGGTGGACCACCTGCGGGGACTGAAGGAAAACGTCATCGTGGGACGGTTGATCCCGGCCGGCACCGGAATGGAGTATTACCGCAACGTGCGGCTGTCGCCAGAGATGGAAGAGGCCGCAGCCAAGGTGCAAGAGGAAGTTTCGCAGGCCTACGAGGAAGCCGAGCGGGCGCTCGAGCTGATGCGTACGGAAGGCGAAACCGAGGAACTGACGGCCGAGTAAGACCAGGAAAGCCGGGGGCGGCCTGGGCCGCCCCTCTGCTTTTCTGGTTTGGGTTCTCGAATTCTGCGGCCTTGAG
>JBARIF010000243.1:0-5260 GCA_049799615.1 Terriglobales bacterium | reverse complement strand
CTCATCAATCCCAGTGAAGTTTCCTTCGGTACCGCGGTCATCACCCCGCGTTGGTTGTACGTGCTTGCGGCCGCAACACCTGCGAGCTTTGGCGATCCCTGCCTGGTGGATGAGACCCTGGAGGCTGTGGACCTGGCCCAGATTGAAGCCGGCGATATTGTCGGCATCGGCATTCACACCGCCAACGCACTCCGCGGTTACAAAATCGGGAAGCTGGCCCGCGAGCGCGGCGCCTATGTAGTGTTTGGAGGCATTCACGCTACCCTCTACCCCAACGAAGCCCACGAACTGGGCGGGGCGCATGCGGTGGTGAAGGGCGACGGAGACGTCATCTGGTCCAAGGTATTGGCGGATTGCTTGCTTGGAGCTCCTCTGCCGGTCTATGAAGGCGGTCGCATTGAGGCCGACTCATTCCTGCCCGCCCGCTGGGACCTGGTGCCGCGCAAGAGCTATATGTGGGCCTCGGTGCAGACCGTGCGGGGCTGCCCCAAGCATTGCTCCTTCTGCTCGGTTTGGCGCACTGACGGCCAGCGTCCTCGGCAGCGCTCCTCGGACGTTGTAATCGAGGAAATCGTCCAGTTGAGGAGGCTGGGATTTCGCTTCATCGCCCTCGCCGACGACAATTTTTACCCCGTGACCCTCACCGACCTCCGTCTGGCCGAGGAACAGCACAACACCCACCGGCTCAACGAACTCAAGACCATCCGCAGCGAGCGCTTTGAACTGATGAGGCGTCTGGCACAGCTCCCACCCGACACGATCTTCTTTACCCAGATCACCATGGAAGCGGCTGAAGACGCTGAATTCCTCGATGCCATGCAGGCGGCTCACATCAAAGGGGCCCTGGTGGGTGTAGAGGCCGTGACCCCGGCGGGATTGAAGGACGTTTACAAGGAATTCAATTGCGCGGGAGAAGATCTGGTCAAACAATTAAGGACCTTTCGCCAGCACGGCGTGTACATCCTGGGCTCGTTCATTTTTGGGCTGCCCAGCGACCGGCCGGAGACCTTCGATGCCACTGCGCTAGCCGCCGTTCAGGCAGAGATGGCGTTCGCCCAATTCGTAACTCTGACACCCTATCCCGGCACCGTGGACTTTATCCGGTGGGAAAAGCAGATGGAGGCAGCGCCGGTGATGGTTGCAGGCATTCCCATCACCCGGCGCTGGCTCATTCCGCAGGCCATGCGGCCCAAGCTGTATTGGCCCCACCCCACCATGTCGGCCGAGGAAATTCGCCAGCGCACGCAATCCGTCTGGGACACGTTTTACGGTCTGAAGTCCATCTGGCTGCGGTCCGGCTTCATAAAATCGATGCGCGCCCGCCTGGCGTTTGTATTGATTTCAAAAATCTACCGGCAGATGTATGCCGATACCGGAATTGCCACCGACAGCGCCCGCGTATCACGTTCCGCACAGTGGGCTCGCTGGTTGGCCAAGCCCTGCCAGAGGCTGTTTGCGGCTTCCCCGATGCCGGACCTGCAAATCCCAGGAACATGGAGCCCGGCTGCCGCCATGGAACAGAGCACTTCCGCCAACGATTAAGTCTTTGCCTTCTTTGCGTCCTTTGCGGTTAAAGAATTTTTGAATGATTGCAGCAGGTGAAAACATTTACCGCGAAGGACGCAAAGAAAAATGCCGCGAAGGACGCTAAGAAGCCGGGACTTTGTCTTCGCTATCGGAAGGCAGGACTGGGGGCTAGTCATAGCTGAGACCCTTCGAAGATCTTGTGATTCCACAATCGAAGTCCAGCCCGCTGGTAGAATTTAGCCTCCGACAGAATCGAACTTCACGATTGCCTCAGACTGCTCAAAATTGACAAGGCACTGCCGGAAAACTTTCAGTAGGGGGGATCATCGTGTCCATTCGTCCGGTTAAGCGCCTGGTGAAAGCCAAGCCGACCCTCGAAGGCGCAGGCGTACATCTGCGCCGCGCGTTCGGCTTCGGAAATACATCCGACTTCGACCCCTTCCTTTTGCTGGATGACTTCCGCAACGATGTTCCCGAGGATTATCTGGCAGGCTTTCCCTGGCATCCGCACCGCGGGATCGAGACCATCACTTACGTTCTTGCTGGAACGGTGGAGCACGGTGACAGCATGGGCAACCGCGGCGCCATTGCTTCGGGCGATGTGCAGTGGATGACGGCCGGGAGCGGGATCATCCATCAGGAGATGCCCAAAGGGGATCAGGCCGGACGCATGCATGGCTTCCAGTTGTGGGCCAACCTTCCCGCATCGCAGAAGATGACCGCGCCGCGTTATCAGGAGGTGAAAGCACCCGAGATCCCGGAGATAAAGGACGACGACGGCACCCATGTGCGCGTCGTCTGCGGCACGTTCTGGGGGAAGACTGGTCCGGTCGAAGGAATAGCTACCGATCCAACTTACATCGATGTGTCTGTTTCTCCGGGCCGGAGGAAGACGCTGCCGGTTGAAGTCACTCGCCACGCCTTCGCGTATGTGTTCGCGGGCGGCGGAAAGTTCTGCAACGCATCGGGTCCGCTGACGGTGCCGACAGAAGCGGTGAAATGGTCGGACACCACGCCTCCGGTCGAGGCCGACAACCGCTCGCTCGTGCTCTTCGACCGCGGCGACGAAGTCACGGTGCAGGCTGGAGATGACGGCATCCGCTTTCTTCTGGTCTCGGGAAAACCGCTGCAGGAGCCGGTGGCATGGTACGGCCCCATTGTGATGAACACGCAGGAAGAGCTGCGGCAGGCGTTTCAGGAGCTGGAGCAGGGGAAATTCCTGAGGTAGGCTGTAAGCTGATTCCAAGATGCGAACGCCTCTGCGGTTTTCTCAAGCAGGCGGGCGAGGGTGCCCACCCCACACCAGGATCGTTTATTTTGCAATCGCCGGCTCCGCCAGGCCGCGGTACTTCAACATGGGCTCGATGCTGGGTTCTGCTCCGAGCCACGCCTTGTACAAGTTGGCCAGGTCTTCCGTGTTGCCACGGGACAGCACCATGCGGCGGAGGCGATCGCCATTGGCGCGAGTGAGGCCGCCGTGGTCTTCGAACCACTGGAAGGCGTCATCGTCCAGCATCTCGGCCCACAGATAAGCGTAGTAGCCGGCGCCATAGTCGCCGCCCCAGATGTGGGCGAAGTAGGTGGAGCGGTAGCGCGGCGGCACGGCGCTGAGCGCCAGGTGGGTCTTCTCCAGCGCAGCGGTTTCAAACGCGTCAGGTTTCTGCAGCGGCGTGGTCGGGGGAAGCGTGTGCCACTGCATATCGAGTTCGGCTGCGGCCAGGATCTCAGTGAGCGCGTAGCCCTGGTTGAAGGTTGCGGACTTCCTGATCTTCTCCGCCAGTTCCACCGGCATGGGTGCGCCCGTCTTGTAGTGCTTGGCGTAGTGACTGAACACCGCCGGGTAGGTTGCCCAATGCTCGTTGAACTGCGAGGGAAATTCGACGAAGTCGCGGGGCACGGCCGTTCCGGAAAGAGTTGGATATTGACTGTCGGCTAACATACCGTGCAGGGCATGGCCAAATTCGTGGAACATGGTGGTGACATCGTGAAAACCAAGCAGAGCCGGTTCGCCGGGCGCAGGCTTGCTGAAGTTGCAGACGTTGTAGACGACCGGCAGCGTACCCAGTAGCCTGGACTGGTCAACGAAGTTGCTCATCCAAGCGCCGCCGCGCTTGTTATCGCGCTTGAAGTAGTCGCCGTAGAACAGAGCCAGGGGCTGGCCGTCAGCGTCGAAGACCTCGAAGACGCGCACATCCGGGTTGTACACAGGAATGTCCTTGCGCTCCTTGAAGTGGATTCCGTAGAGCTCGCTGGCGGCATAGAACACGCCGTTCTCGAGCACATTGTCCAGTTCGAAATAGGGCTTGATCTGGGCTTCGTCCAGGTCGTACTTCTCCTTGCGGACCTGCTCGGCATAGAAATTCCAGTCCCAGGGCTCGAGTTTGAAGCCGGCTTTCTGCGAGTCGATTAAAACTTGAATATCTCTGGCCTCGGCACTGGCTCTGGCCGTGGATCCCGGCACCAGAGCATCCATGAACTTCAGCGCCGCCTCCGGAGTTTTCGCCATCTGGTCGTCCAGTTTCCAGGCGGCGTAGTTAGGGAAACCAAGCAACTTGGCTTTTTGCGCGCGTAGCTGAGCCAGACGGGAAACAATGTCACGGGTATCATTCGCGCCCCCATGCTCGGCGCGATTCCAGGAGTTCTCGAACAACTGCCGGCGACTCGATCGATGGCTCAGTAGATCCAGGTCAGGCTGTTGCGTGGTGTTCTGCAGCGGAACCACGTAGCCGTCCAGCTTGCGCTCTTTTGCCGCCAGCGCGGCGGCCGTGATTTGGGCCTCAGTTAAGCCCGCAAGTGCATCCTTGTCCTTGGTTACGAAAGCGGCATCCTTGGTGGCGGCGAGCAACCTGGTGGTGAAATCGTTAGTCAGGGTTGACTCTTCTTCGTTGAGCTTTTTCAGTGCGTCCTTGTCGGAATCGGAGAGGTTGGCTCCCGAGTGCACAAATTTCTTGTAAGTGAACTCGACGAGGCGCAGCGATTCCGCATCCAGTTTCAGCGAATCGCGTTCCCGGTAGATCGTGGCCACACGCTGGAACAATCTGGAGTCAAGGTAGATCGCGTCACTATGCGCGGCCAGCCGGGGCGCCTCGTAGTCCTGCACTGTCTGCAGTTCCGGATTCAGGTTGGCTCCGGTGACGCCGTTGAAGGCGGCCATGACGCGGTTGAACAACTGGCCGGTCTTTTCCAGGGCGACCAATGTGTTCTCGAATGTCGGCGGAGCGGGGTTGTCGGCAATTGCCCGGACCTCCTGGCGCTGCTCCGCCATGCCGGCTTCAATGGCGGGCTGGTAATCGCTGTCCTTGATCTTGTCGAAGGGCGGGGCGTGAAAGGGCAAAGTGCTCGGCGCGTAGAACGGGTTATTGGGGCCAAAGTCCATAGGTTTATCCAAGCTGGAAGCACTGGAGCCGAACATCATGGCACCGGCTGTGATGAGGAACGCTAATCGTGACAACATAATTTCGATTTTAGAATTGTAAATGACAGGCAGGGTTTGTGGGTGTTGGGTGTGTGGGTCCGACACGAGTGTCCGACGCTTTTGAATTTGCTCTTGAGCTTTTGCAACCGGAGGCTCAAAGACAACGACAAGATCAGAATCCAAAATCAAAAGCAAAAATCAAAAGCAAAAATCAAAAGAAAAAATCAAAATCAAAAATCAAAATCAAAAGCAAAAGCAAAAGCAAAAATCAAAATCAAAATCAGAGTCAAGAGCGTCGGACAAGAGTGTCCGACCCAC
>JBARIF010000242.1:0-15612 GCA_049799615.1 Terriglobales bacterium | reverse complement strand
GGTAGTTATCCCCGTGTGGGAGTCGGACAAGAGTGTCCGACCCCCACATGTGTGAGAGGTGAACGACGTTGTTGCAGGCCGGCGACATGGCGCCCGACTTCGATGTTCCAGTCCTGATGGGTGGTGTAAGAAAGCAGTTCCGCCTCTCGGAGCACTGGAGCCGGCATAACCTGGTTCTGGCTTTTTATCCGGCAAACTGGGACGCGGTCAGCGCCCAGCAGATGATCCGCTACCAGGTGGAGCGGGAAAAGCTGCAAGCGCGGCAGGCGGAGGTGCTTGGCATCAGCGTGGACCACATCATGAATGCGACTGCCTGGGAGCGCGAGATCGGCCCCTTTGATTTTCTGCTGGGCAGCGATTTCTGGCCGCACGGAGAAATCAGCCGAGGCTATGGCGTGTTGCGCGAGGCCGACCCTTACAAGGGAGCCAGTGAGCGCGCTGTTTTCGTGCTCGACAAGGCTGGTAAGATCCGGTTCGCCTCGAGATATCCGGTGGACCGACTTCCAGATATTGACGACACGTTGGCTGCGCTGCGTGACCTCGCAAGAATTTGAAACCCGGCGTGTCCACTGCGCCCGTCCAGGAGCCCGATGAAATTTATTTCCGCAGCGGTTCTTCCCCTCGTTCTTTTTTCCATTCTTTTTCTTTCCAATGTGGGTGGAACCTCTCAGTCAGCTCTCCCCACTAAGGACGCGACTGCCACGCCCCTTTTCGGCTTCCACAACTCTGCCGGCGAGTCGGCCCTGGAAAGCCGCTTCCTGGCCGTGCCCGACCCCAAGCTTGCCGAAGAACACCTGCGCATTCTGACGCAGGCGCCGCACATGGCGGGCACTCCCGAGGACAAGGCAACCGCCGACTACGTAGCGCAAAAATTTCGCGAGGCCGGCCTCGAAACTGAGCTGGTCGAGTACCGCGTCTGGATGAACTACCCGGCGGAGATCAGTGTGGACGTGACCGCTCCGGAGGGCGTCACCATGCATGGTCCCACGCGGGAGCGGGTGAACGGCGATCCCTTCCAGGATGATCCCCGCGTGGTGATGCCCTTCAACAGCATGTCGCCCTCCGGGGACGTCGAAGCGGAGGTGGTTTACGCCAACTACGGGTCGCCCGCTGATTTTCAGAAGCTGGAACAGATGAAGATCGATGTTCGCGGCAAGATCGTGCTGGTGCGTTACGGACAAAACTTTCGCGGCGTAAAAGCCTTCGTTGCCCAGGAACACGGCGCAGCCGGCGTACTCATCTACTCCGATCCGGCCGACGACGGCTGGCGCCACGGAGATAAATATCCGCAGGGCCCCTGGCGCCCGGATACCGGCGTGCAGCGGGGTTCCATCGGATATATGTTTCAATATCCCGGCGATCCCACCACGCCCGGAATCGCCTCGCTGCCTTCCCTCCCGGATTCCGAGCGCACGGCTCCCGCGCAGGCGGCGCAGTTGCCCCGCATTCCCACCACGCCGCTTTCCTACGCGGATGCATGGCCCATCCTCGAGCATCTGGGCGGACCCGACTCGCCACGCGAGTGGCAGGGTTCACTGCCCTTCACTTATCACGTCGGACCAGGGCCGGCCAAAGTGAAGATGCACCTTAAACAGGACTACCAGTTCCGCACCATCTGGGATGTGATCGGACGGGTGCGCGGCAGCGAACTGCCGGACGAGTGGGTGGTAGCGGGCAACCATCGCGATGCCTGGGTATATGGCGCGGTTGATCCCAACAGCGGCACGGCCGCGATGCTGGAATCAGTGCATGGCATCGGCGAATTGCTGAAGTCAGGCTGGAAGCCGAAGCGGACAATCGTATTCGGTAGCTGGGACGGCGAAGAAGAAGGACTCATTGGTTCCACCGAATGGGGTGAGCAGCACGAGACCGAACTGGCCAACGCCGTGGCTTACTTCAACATGGATGTGGCGGTGTCAGGCCCAAAGTTCGGCGCGTCGTCGGTGCCCACGCTCAAACAGTTTATCCGCGAGGTGACCAAGGTCGTGCCCAGCCCCAAAGGCGGCATGCTCTACGACGAATGGCGGCGGAGCAGCCAGTCGGGAGCAGACGCTGAACGCAGGCCTACGCAGGACATCGGAAGTACGGACCGTGTCCCGGCGGCGCCCGGCGGCGCCGATGTGCCGGTCGGGGACCTGGGCAGCGGCTCGGACTACACCGTTTTCCTGCAACATCTAGGAGTGCCGTCGTCGGACGTGAGTTCGAGTGGTTCGTATGGCGTGTACCATTCCGTCTTCGACAACTTCAACTGGTTTAAAAAATTCGGCGATCCTGATTTTACCTACGAGCAGGAGATGGCGCGGGTATTTGGGCTGGAAGTCATCCGCATGTCCAACGTCGATGTGCTGCCCTATGACTACGGGGAATATGGTAGGGAAATCGGCGCCTATGTGGAGGCCGCGCGCAGAAAGTCCGACACTGGATTCGGCGGGCAGGCGCCCAGTTTTGCCGAGGCCATTCGCGCCGCCCATCAATTTCAGGAGGCCGGAGCCAAAATCCGGCACAAGCAGGAAAATCCTGGGAACGCCTCTGCCCGGCTCAATCAGGCATTGCGCCAGGCCGAACGTGCCTTGCTGATTCCAGAGGGACTGCCCAACCGCCCCTGGTTCCGCCACGCCATCTATGCTCCCGGCCAGTACACCGGCTACGCTGCGGTGGTCATTCCGGGGGTGAACGAGGCCCTGGACAAACGCGACTTGGAACGGACCCGGCAGCAACTTGCACTCCTGGTCGCGGCGCTGAATCGGGCGGCAAAGGTATTGGAGGAGTATCGCTGATGACGCCCGGTACGGCCGCGCACGAAATCCTGAGGACCTTGCCTTCAGCCGCGGGCGCCACCTTCCTCGCCCTATTTCCCATCGTGAATCCGTTTGGCGGGGTGCCGCTATTTTTCGCATTGACCGCCGACTTCTCCGACCGCGAGCGCAACTGGACCGCCCTGAAGACCGCCCTGTACGTGCTGGGCATTCTGGTGGTCTTCATGTTCTTCGGACGCTTCGTGCTCAATTTCTTCGGTATTTCGCTGCCTGTGCTGAAGATCGCCGGAGGCCTGATTGTGGCCCACACCGCCTGGGGCATGGTGACGGCTGCGGCCCGCATCACCCCGGCAGAGACGGACGAGGCCGCCGAAAAAAGTGATATTTCCCTGACTCCAATGGCGATGCCCATGCTTTCCGGTCCGGGCTCCATCGGCGTAGTCATGGGCCTGGCCGCGCACGCCGACAGCCTGACCACTTACCTGGGCATGGTGATCGGGATCGCGGCCCTCGCCCTCAGCGTTTATCTGTTCCTCCGCCTGGGAGGCCCTCTGGTAGCGAAGTTGGGCCCAGGGGCGGTCGCCGGCATCACCCGCATCTTTGGCTTTCTCATCTTCGCCGTCGCGGTGCAGTTAGTGTGGGACGGTGTGGCGGATTTCAAGTAGTGCTACAGCCATAAGTGATCTTTTCACTCTGGGCATGGCAGCCGAAGATTGCTCTGCCATGTCATTCGATCCCGAACCTGCCGTGCCCGAGCCAGAAATCTCTTCCACCGAAACACAACCCGAGGAAGACCTCGCTCCCAGGGAAAAGCTGGAAGTGGCTTCGTCCGAAGATGGGGAATGGAGACAGCGAAGAGAGGACCTTCCTCCTGCCATCTATGATTCCGAGGTGCGACCCGAACCGGCACGGGACTGGGATGAACGAGTCGATCCGGCGTTCGCGATCGCGGAGCCCGCGCCTGGGGAAGAAATGCCTCGGGAGCTTCGGTTGGTGCCGGAGGGCGCCCGAGGGTTAGGCGCTGCGCAATGGCTCGCCGTCCTGCGCGGGCTGTGGGTCGAGAACTATAGGTCTTTGGGTCAGAGTGCGGCCCTGATTGCGCTGGGGGCGGCAATGGCGCTGTTGGCGGTCGGCTTCAGCCGTCGTCACTCGCCCCTTCCGGCCAGGGTGCAAACGCAAAGACCGCAGACCGTACGGCCCGAATCCTCGCCCGCGAAGGCCCGGCGGAAACGGCCTCACTCCCCAACCAGCCTGCGCGATGCCGCGAAACGTCTCGCGAGCCCGAAAAAGCAGTCGAACCTCATCCCCATGAAACCCTCGGCTGGAGGCAGAATAGTACCCGGAATAAGGCTGGCTTCCGAGCGGGTGGCAGCCGAGCGCCGACATCGCCCGAATTTCAGCCGCGAAAGAGATTTCGTCGCCAACGATTCAGTGACCCGCCACGGCGCCCAGGATGCGCCGGCCCCGAAATAACTCCCGCGCCTACCCGCCGCGGTGGCTATTTGAGGCTGACCAGCTTCTCCACCAGCTCCGAGTAGTCCTTCTTCTCCAGCCCGTGCACCTGCTTGTTGTACTCGTCCACCTTGCCGGAGTAATTCATCGAACAGAACTTCGGGCCGCACATGGAGCAGAAAGCTGCTTCTTTGTAGTAGTCGTCCGGCAGGGTCTCGTCGTGCATGGAACGAGCCGTCTCGGGATCGAGCGAAAGCGCAAACTGCTTTTCCCAATCAAAGGTGTAGCGAGCGTAGCTGAGCGCGTCGTCGCGATCCTGGGCGCCGGGGCGATGCCGCGCCAGGTCGGCGGCGTGCGCCGCGATCTTGTATGCAATGATGCCGTCCTTCACGTCCTTTTCATTGGGTAACCCTAAATGCTCTTTGGGCGTGACGTAGCACAGCATGGCGGCTCCGTGCCATCCGATCATGGCCGCACCGATCGCTGAGGTGATGTGGTCGTAGCCGGGCGCGATGTCCGTGACCAGCGGGCCCAGGGTATAAAAGGGCGCCTCGTAGCAGAGCTCTTTTTCTTTGTCCACCTGCTCTTTGATCTTGTCCATCGGCACGTGGCCAGGACCTTCAATCATCACCTGCACGTCATACTCCCAGGCTTTCTTGGTGAGCTCTCCCAGAGTCTTGAGTTCCGCGAACTGGGCTTCGTCGCTGGCATCGGCAATACAGCCGGGCCGCAGGCCGTCGCCCAGCGAGAACGAAACGTCGTGCTTGATGAAGATCTTGCAAATCTCGTCAAAGCACTCATACAGAAAATTCTGCTGGTGATGGTGGGCCATCCACTGCGCCAGAATCGCTCCGCCACGGCTGACGATGCCGGTGATGCGCTTTGAAACCATGGGCAGATATTGAATCAGCACCCCGGCATGGATGGTCATGTAGTCCACACCCTGCTCCGCCTGCTCTTCGATCACTTCCAGCATCACGTTCTTGTTCAGGTCTTCAATGCGCTTGACCCGAGAAATGGCTTCATAAATCGGTACCGTGCCGATGGGCACGGGCGAATGGCGCAGAATGGCTTCGCGAATCTCGTGGATGTTGCCGCCGGTGGAGAGGTCCATTACCGTGTCGGCGCCGAAGTGCACCGAAGTGTGCAGCTTCTTGAGTTCTTCCTCGATGTTCGAGGTCACCGCCGAATTGCCGATGTTGGAATTGATCTTGCACAGCGAAGCCACGCCAATGCACATGGGCTCGAGTTCGGGATGATTGATATTGGCTGGAATGATCATCCGTCCGCGCGCCACTTCGTCGCGCACCAGTTCCGGCGCAAGCTTCTCGCGGTGCGCGATGTACGCCATCTCTTCGGTGATGACTCCCCGGCGCGCATAGCGCATCTGGGAAAAATTGCCGTCGGTATTGCTGGATTTGCGGCTGGCGATCCACCCTGCCCGGGGCTGGGGAACACTGTGTCCATTGCTGCCGTTCGCGGAAGTCATGATGATGATTTTTCCTTGGGGTTTCTTCGAAGATTATACGCCGCGATAGCGGGGATGATTTGTTCTTGTAGCGCCGGCGTCTCGCCGGCTGTCGGACGGGCATTCTGGCCCGCCCTCGCGGGCAGGATGCCCCCGAGCCAGCCAGCAGGATGCCGGCGCTACACACAACATTTTCCCCGCTTGTCCGTCTAAGCCCGAGGCCCTAGAATCAACAGTTCTTTTCCGTGAGGTCCATCATGCGCTCGCTCCCGCTCGTTCCGGCAATCGCCTTGTTGCTGGCGGCAGCCAGTTTCGGCCAGACCGCTGCTCAGCCAGAGGTCAGTCTTGAAACCATCGACAAGACGGTTGATCCCTGCGTGGATTTCTACCAGTATGCCTGCGGCAACTGGCTGAAGACGGCGGTCATTCCGCCGGACCAGACCTCCTGGGTGAGCTTTGTCGAGATACGGGAGAGAAACTCCGCGGTCATGCGCGAGATCCTGGAAAAAGCCTCTGTCGCCAACGCGGGACGCGACGCCATCAGCCAAAAAATCGGCGACTACTACGGCTCCTGTATAGACGAGACGGGTGTTGACGGCAAGGGCGTAGCGCCACTCTCACCCGAACTCAAACGCATCGCAGGAGCAAAGGACAAGACTGCCCTGATGGAATCGGTGGCCCGGGTTCAGCTGCTGGGGCCCAATCCGCTGTTTAATTTTTATTCCTCTCCTGACCTGCACAATGCCGGCGAGGTGATCGCCTACATTGACCAGGGCGGTCTGTCGTTGCCCGATCGAGACTACTACCTCAAGGATGACCCCAAGATGGCGGCCGCGCGCGCCAGCCTGGTGGAATATGCGACCCAATTGTTCACCTTGACCGGACAATCTCCCAAGCAAGCCGCGGATTCAGCGCAGGCCGTGTTGCGCATCGAGACCGCCCTGGCTAAGGCTGCCATGGACCGCACCGCGCGCCGCGATCCCAAGACCCGCGATCATAAGATGACCCGCGATGAGGCCATCGCCCTGGCTCCCAACTTCCATCTGGATCGTTACTTTGCCGCCATGGGCACGCCCAAGTTTTCCAGTCTGAACGTTTCCAATCCGGATTTCTTCAAGCAGGTGAATGGCGTCCTGGAGTCGGAATCGCTCGACGCCCTGCGTACCTACGTAAGCTGGCATCTCCTCGATGGCGCCGCTCCCTGGCTTTCCAAGCCCTTCGTGGACGCCAACTTCAAGATGCAGCAGGCCCTGACCGGACAGTCGGAAATCAAACCCCGCTGGAAGCGTTGCGTGAGCGCCACCGATAACGCGCTAGGCGAGGCCCTGGGCCAGCGCTACGTGGAACAGGCGTTCGGCGCCGATGGCAAACAGCGCATGCTGAAGATGGTGGACGCGCTGGAAAAAAGTCTGGACCAGGACATCCGCACTCTGCCCTGGATGACGGAGGAGACGAAGAAGCAGGCCAAAGTGAAGCTGGACGCAATTCGCAACAAGATCGGTTACCCCGATGTCTGGCGCGACTACAGCTCGCTCAAGATCGTGCGCGGCGACCTGCTGGGAAATTTCCTGCGCGCCAACGAATTCGAGGCCAAACGCCAGATTGCCAAGATTGGCAAGCCCCTGGACCGCAACGAATGGCAAATGACTCCGCCCACGGTGAACGCGTATTACAGTCCGCCGCGGAATGAGATCGTGTTTCCCGCTGGCATTCTGCAGCCGCCCTTTTTCGACAAGCAGGCTGACGATGCCATGAATTTCGGCGGCATCGGAATCGTCATCGGCCACGAATTGACGCATGGCTTCGACGATCAAGGCCGCAAGTTCGACCCTCAGGGCAATCTGCGCGATTGGTGGACGGCGCAGGACGGCACGGAATTTGAGAAGCGCGCCAACTGCATCGCCGATGAATACGGCAATTTCGTCGCCGTGGATGACCTGAAACTCAACGGCAAGCTGACCCTGGGCGAAAACACGGCTGACAACGGCGGTGCGCGAGTTGCGCTAATGGCGCTGGAGCAGATGATCGCCGACGGCCACGCCGGCCCGGCAGCCCAAACCATCGACGGCTACACTCCGCAGCAACGTTTCTTCCTCGGTTTCGGGCGTGCTTGGTGCGAAAAAAGGCGTCCGGAATACTCCCGCATGCTGGTCAGCGTCGATCCCCACTCGCCAGGCAAATACCGGGTGGACGGCGTGGTGCAGAACATGCCCGAGTTCCAGAAGGCGTTCAACTGCAAGGCCGGCCAGCCCATGGTCAGAGAAAACGCCTGCCGGGTCTGGTGACCAGTCTCACGTAGGGGCGGACGCCCTCGTCCGCCCAGTCGAGCGCAGCTCGACAGTTTTTCTGGAGAGCTAAGACAAGCGGAGCGGTTCAATGTGATTCACGACCAAGGAGCCTTGTCCCGAGGCGACTGAGTAGACCGCAGCACCCTGTGTTCGCGCGTGCAAGATCATTCACCAGAGCAACCCAGCAAGCTTTATTCTGAAATGTGCCTGAAATGCCGAACACTAACGCCAAGACCCCGCTTCGGACGGGCCTCCTCCGTGCCTTTATTCGATGGCTCGTCATCGGCCTGGCGCTTCTTTGGTCGCTTGTCGCGCTGATCATTCTGGCCGCCCGATGGATTGACCCACCGACAACCGCAGTCCACATCCAACGCCGCTTGCAGGCCTGGGTTCACCACGCGCCGTATCGCGAACGCTACAAGTTCATTCCGCTCAGCCAAATCTCTCCCGATCTCCAGCACGCTGTAATCGCCGCAGAGGACGCGCACTTCTACCAGCACCATGGATTCGACTGGCACGAGATCCAAATCGCTGCCCAAGACGATCTGGAAGGCGATCGCACTCGCGGAGCTTCCACCATTACGCAGCAACTCGTAAAAAACCTGTTCTTCGGAACAGGCCGCTCTATCCTTCGCAAGGGCGCAGAGGTCACTCTCGTCCCGGTGGCCGAATTCGTCCTCGGCAAGCGGCGCATTCTGGAGATCTACCTCAACGTAGTCGAATGGGGCCCTGGTATTTACGGTGCAGAGTCAGCGTGTCGTTATTACGATGAAACCCCAGCCCGGAATGTTAACCGGCAACAGGCGGCACGGCTGGCTGCAATTCTGCCGGCTCCCCTGAAGCGACGACCCGAGCGCATGAATAACTACAGCGCGATTATCCTTGAGCGGATGAGCCAAATGGGATGGTAATCGTGGCTAACTATTTACCCATGCGGCAGCTTTTGTTTACTCTCGCATCGCGGTTCTGGCTGGATGATCGGCCAATCGGAAGTGATTGTGGTCGCTAAGATGGGGGACTTGGCCATTGTCGTCGGACCTAAGAAGCTTTCTTGGGCTCTCTAAGCGGGGTTGACCGGCCCAGCTTAAGTCAGCGCTTATGGGGCGGCTGTCTCTGTGCGGTTCGCGCCTCCCTGCGTTGACTTTATTAACACCCTCCCCCTAAGATGGCTCACCCGAAGTCTGTCGCCGGGCGTTGCGGGCAATCTCTTCATGGGCGAAATGATCGGCCAAAACATCTCTTACTACCGGGTGATTGAGAAGCTTGGTGGTGGCGGGATGGGCGTGGTTTACAAGGCTGAAGACACGCGCCTGCATCGCTTCGTTGCCCTCAAGTTCCTTCCCGAGGACGTTACCCGCGACCCCACCGCTCTCACCCGCTTCCGCCGCGAGGCGCAGGCGGCATCCGCGCTCAATCATCCCAACATTTGCACTATTCATGACATCGGGGAAGAGGGCGACCAGGCCTTCATCGTGATGGAGTACCTGGAAGGCGAAACCCTGAAACATCTCATCGGCAATCGGCCGCTGGAGATGGAGACGCTGCTCTCGATCGGCATTGATGTGGCCGAGGCGCTTGATGCCGCCCACGCCAAAGGCATCGTGCATCGAGACATCAAGCCGGCAAACATTTTTGTGACCACGCGCGGCGCCACCAAGATTCTCGACTTTGGGTTGGCCAAGGTGGCGCACGAAGGGAACCGCGCGCTTAATCCCACGGACGTGACCAAAACCGAAGACGCGAACGCGCAGCAGCACCTCACCAGTCCGGGCTCGGCCCTGGGTACCGTGGCTTACATGTCGCCGGAGCAGGTGCGGGGCAAGACTCTCGACTCGCGTACCGACCTGTTTTCCTTTGGCATCGTCTTGTATGAGATGGCGACGGGCACCGTTCCGTTCCGCGGTGAGACCTCAGGTGTGATCTTCGACGCCATCATGAACCGCGCCCCGCTGGCGCCGGTCCGGCTGAACCCCAATCTTCCGCCCAAGCTGGAAGACATCATCAACCGCGCACTGGAGAAAGACCGCGAATTGCGCTACCAGCATGCGGTTGATATCAAGTCGGAGTTGCGGCGGCTGAAGCGGGATTTGGAGTCCGGGCACAATTCAGCCGTCAGTTCCTCTTCCGAGCCCGCATACAGTGCAAACGCCGCGCCGGCGGAGGCGGCATCTGCCCCATCGCACAGAACCAGCGGATCAGCGCGCGTGGTCGCCTCAGCCTCTTCAGGCGCCGTAGCCACAGTTCCCGCCGCTGCTCCGCCCCAGCGGTCGCGCTGGAAGATCATACTGCCTGTTGCCGTGGTTCTCCTCCTGGCAATTCTTGCCGGGGGATTCTACTGGCGTAATCATCAAAGCGTGCAACTGACCGACAAAGATCAGCTCATTCTTGCCGACTTTACCAATCAAACCGGCGACGCGGTCTTCGATTCGACGCTGAAGGAAGCGCTGGCCATTCAGCTCGAGCAGTCCCCATTGCTGCAACTGGTGAGCGATGCGGAGTTGCACAGCAACCTGCAATACCTGGGCCAGTCCGGCGCGCAAAAAATTACGCCGGAGCTGGCGCAACAGCTGGGTCAGCGCCTGGGCGTGAAGGCCTATCTTGCAGGGACCATCGCCAACCTGGGGCCGTCCTATGTGATTTCGATCAATGCGGTAAATTGCGCTACCGGAGAAGTGTTCGCCCGGGAACAGGTAACCGCTCCGGACAAAACGGCTGTTCTGCAGGCTGTTTCAAAAGCCGCCACCGCGATGCGGGCGCGCCTGGGCGAGTCGATGGCATCCATCCAGAAGCTGTCCACGCCCTATACCAATGTGACCACGACGTCACTGCAGGCCTTCCATGCCTTTTCCCTGGGCGAAGAGGAGCATCGCATGGGCCGGGATTTCCCCCAGGCGTCGTCCTTTTACCAGGAAGCTCTGCGGCTCGATCCCAGTTTTGCGATGGGTTACGCGCGGCTGGGTGTGGCCTACTCGAACCAGGGTGCGTTCACCAAAGCCATCGAGTATCTGAAGAAAGCTTATGACCTGCGCGAGCGCGTGACCGAGCGCGAGCGAATGTACATCGAGTCACAGTACGCGCTGCAGCAATTCGATTTACCCAAGGCCCTGCAATCCTACAAGCTCTTTGTCGCGACCTATCCGCGGGATGCTGCCGCGTGGAACAACCTGGCCAACGCCTACGGGCTGGTCGGGGACCTGGAACAGGCACTCGCGGGTTTCAAGAAGACCTGGGAAATTGCCAAGTGGAACAATGTTGCCGCCAACAATGCGGCGGGTACGCTCATTGGCATGGACCGTTTGCAGGAGGCCGAACAATACCTGAAAGAAGCGGTGGACCAGGGCGGGAGCGATGACACCAACTACCACAGCAATGCCATGATGGACGATTTCCTGTCGAATCGGCCGGACTGGGACAAACATGTGCAGTGGGCCGCGGTTCGTCCCGACGGTTTTACCGTGGAATCGGGCGCAGCGACGATCTACTTTTCCATGGGCAAAATGCATGACGCCGACCGCTTATGGGAGCACGCGGCGCAGAGGGCCGACCAGCAACATCTGCCCGATGCTGCGGGCGGAATCTATTCAGTGAAAGCGGTACACGATGCGCTGGTTTCGAACTGTTCCGCTGCCCGCGATTCCGCCCGCCACGGGCTGACCCTTGACCATTCCACCGCGACCGTCCCCGACGCAGCTCTGGCTCTGGCCCTGTGCGGCGAGGGCGGGCCGGCGCTTGCGGAATTACAACGCCTGGCTACGGAAGTGCCCAACAATACTCTGGTCAACGAAATCTACCTGCCTGAAGTGAAGGCTGCCGTCGCCCTGATGCAACATCACCCTGAGCAGGTCGCCGGACTGCTGACTCCGGTCGCTGCTTATCTGCTGGTGTCGAAAGTTCCGCACCTCCAGGGCCGGGCATCTTTAGAGATGAAGAATCCGCAGCAGGCTGTTACCGACTTTGAGCCCGGCATCCGCTACCGCGGCCTCTCCCTGGGCGAAGGCGCGAACGGGACTTCCCAGGTCCCCGACTACGCTCTCTGTCTGCTGGGAACAGCGCGCGCCCAGACCCAGATCGACCGGGCGGCGGCGGCGCGGACTTACCAACAACTTCTGCAACTCTGGAAGAATGCCGACGCGGATTTCATCCCGGCGCAGGAAGCCCGGCGCGAGTTGACGGCCTTGACCAGCCAAGCTAACAACTGAGCGCCAGATCAAGCGCCGTTTCCCTTCTCGCAAGAACCCACCTCAACTCACCATCCCGTAGATCTCGGAGGTACGGAGAGAAAGCCTTGACATATTCCCATATGGGAATGTAATATCCTTCCTATGGCAAGAGCGGCGACCACGTCGGATGTTTTCAATGCAGTCGCTGAGCCCCGGCGGCGGCAGATTTTGAGTTATCTTGCGTTGGAAGCACGGCCCGTCGAGGACATTGTGCTAAGTCTGGGTTTGGGGCAACCCTCGGTGTCCAAGCATCTGCGGGTGTTGCGAGATGTCGGACTGGTTCACGTGCGTCGCAACGGCCGGCACAGGCTCTATCGAACCAACGCCGACGCCATCCGCCCTCTGCACGAGTGGACGAAGACATTCGAACGTCTCTGGCAGCACCAACTGAATCGCATCAAGGAACGGGCCGAGGCCGCGAGCAGGTCGTTAGACAAAGAGTGAGCAGATCTGATCATGAGGAGGAACGATGATTTCGACCGGAACAGAAATTGAGAATTTGACTGTCAACGTAAACCAGGAGGTGCACGTCCAGGCGTCCCTGGAGACAACATTTGCGGCCCTGCTCGAACAGATGGGGCCGGGGAATGACACGCCCGAAGGCAACCCTATGCCGATGAAGATCGAAGCTTGGCCCGGAGGTCGCTGGTATCGCGACCTGGGCGATGGCAACGGCCACCTCTGGGGACATGTGCAGGCCATCAAGCGGCCGACCTTGCTAGAAATCACCGGACCGCTGTTCATGTCGTATGCGGTGGTCTCCAATCTGCAATACCGGCTCAGTGAGGTAGACGGCGGCACGCTGATCAAGTTCCACCACAAGGCATTCGGGTTGATTCCGGATGATCACAAGCAAGGTATGGTCAAGGGCTGGAACCACATTCTCGCCCGCGCCCGGGAACGGGCCGAAGGCAGCCGGAAGTAGCGAAGGCGAACGTCAGGCGGTGGGGAGGAGCCATGTGTCCAGCGTGTATGGCGAGTGCGGCGTTAATCGCCGGCAGCGTGACCACGACCGGCGGACTGAGCGCGTTCGTGGTGAACATCCTGCGCAAGAAAAAGAGCGTGAAAGCAGGCGTTTGGAAGGATGCAGCCAATTTCTGTAAGGAGAAATGACGATGACTACTGCGACCAGCAAGAACCAAAAAGTGGTGTCGCAAGCTGATTGGCTTGCCGCCCGGAAGGAACTTTTGGCCAAGGAAAAGGAGTTCACCCGCTTGCGTGATCAGCTCAGCCGGCAGCGGCGGGAAATGCCGTGGGAGAAAGTAGAGAAACGGTATACGTTCGATTCGCCGAAAGGTAAGGAAACGCTAAGCGACCTTTTCGGCGGAAAGAGCCAGCTGATCGTCTACCACTTCATGTTCGGCCCGGGATGGAAAGAGGGCTGCCCGAGCTGCTCGTTCCTGGCAGATACTTTCGACGGTGCGGCCGTGCATCTGGCACAGCGTGACGTGAACTTCACAGCGGTTTCACGGGCGACTCTGCCTGAGATCGAAGCCTTCAAGAAGCGCATGGGGTGGAGCTTCAAGTGGGTTTCTTCGTTCGCAAACGAGTTCAACTTCGACTACCAGGTTTCGTTCTCCAAGGACGAAAAGGCAAAGGGCAAGGTCTACTACAACTACAGCATGACCGAGTTTCCCAGCGAAGAGGCCCCTGGAATGAGCGTGTTCTACAAGGACGATGCCGGCGAAATCTTCCATACCTATTCAAGTTACGCGCGCGGTCTCGACAACATGATCGGAACCTATAACTGGCTTGACCTCACGCCCAAGGGGCGAGACGAAGACGGCTTGGCGCATTCCATGGCGTGGGTGCGGCACCATGATCGCTACGTCGATTGCCAGCTCATTGCCCCAAAGCAAACGTAGGTGCCGCCTGCGGGATCCGAGGAAGCCTGCGATTCAGACGTGCGGCACCGCCAGGTTCTCGCGGTGAATTCACACGAAGGAGATCGAAATGACGTCAATGCTTGAACCGATGCTGAATGAAATCCGCCAGGAGGCGGTCATCACCAGGCGGGTCCTCGAACGAGTACCGGCCGACAAGTTATCCTGGAAGCCTCACCGGAAATCGATGTCGCTGGGCCAATTGGCCCTTCACATCGCCACCATTCCGGGCGCGCTGGCAAAGCTTGTGCAACTGGACGAGTTCGACGCCGCCCGGGCCAATTTTGATCCTCCGGCCCCGAACAATCTAAAGGAAATTCACACTGCTCTCGATGAAAGCGTTCGTGCCGCCGAGGAATGCCTGAGCGGCATGACCGAAAAAGCGGCACTGGGAAGCTGGCGTCTGACTGTGAATGGAAAAGAAGCGTTCAGCCAGCCCCGAGTCGGAGTGGTCAGGTCGATCATGTTGAACCACTGGTATCACCACCGGGGGCAGCTGTCGGTCTACCTGCGATTGCTGGACGTCCCGGTGCCGGTGATTTACGGGCGCAGTGCGGATGAAAATCCGTTTGCGTGAGGTTCCGCGACTAGTGGGCCCCGCCAAACCCCTTGAAGCCCTTGCGCCGCTGCTCGCTGTAGCGGTGCAAGGCATCGTTGATGATGGGATAGGCCTCTGCCGCTGGCTGGATCTCATCCACTTCCACCGCTTTGCCTTCCAGTTGTTTGTAATCCTGGAAGAAGCGTCGCAGCATGAGCGAGCGGTGAGGCGGCATCTCCTGAGCTTCGCGGTATGCGCTGAATTCCGGGTCCTGGGTGGCGACCGCGATGATCTTGTGGTCTTTTTTCCCGGTATCGATCATGGTCATCAGCCCGATGGTGCGAGCGTGGATCAGCGTGAGCGGGACCACCGCCTCCTGGCACAGGACCAGCACGTCGAGGGGGTCGTCGTCCTCGGCGAGCGTCTGGGGAATGAAGCCGTAGTTGGCGGGATAGTACACAGCGGAATAAAGCACACGATCCAGCTTGATCAGTCCGCTGACCTTGTCGAGTTCGTACTTTACGCTTGATCCGAAAGGAATCTCGACGATGCTGTAGAACTCCTGCGGCAACTTGTCGCCGGGGGTTACGTCATGCCAGGGATGGATCATCAAGCCTCGCTCGGGTTACCAGGAACTGTTGGCATTATATCGGCCGTCTGGACATCTTGACCCGCGCCAAAGGCAGGAATAAAGTTACAAGGTGACTAATATGGCGGGCGAAACCGGGAAATATCTTAAATTCGGCGGGGCCGTAGTTTTGATCCTGCTCTCCATGGGATATCTGGCCTATACCGGCGTGCAGGAGAGCAAGAGTTACTACGTCACCATCAAAGAACTGCGCGGCATGGGCGACGGCGCCTACACCAAGCATTTGCGGGTGGCCGGAAATGTCCAGCCCGGTTCGATCAAACGCGTGGGCACGCGAGTAGAATTTTCGCTTGTGGAAAACGACCAGCTTCTGCCCGTGGTTTACAGCGGAACCGAAGCCCCCCCCGACACTTTCATA
>JBARIF010000241.1:0-3800 GCA_049799615.1 Terriglobales bacterium | reverse complement strand
TAGGTATGCAGTTCCCCGCAAGCCTCGCACGAAACCTCGAAAGAAGCCGAAAACTTGTCAAAAGCTGGTATATCTACCGGCTGGTGCGGACCCAAGTCCTTTAACAGGATCTCAAATTCGCAGTCTGTGCACCTCACGCCTAAGTAAGCATGTTGCATATTTGCTGTCACTCCTCATCTGCGATCTAGAAAAAGCCCCGCCGGAAAGGATTGGATTGGGGAAATCCGGCGGGGACGCTGCTGTAGTCTCGTTGACCAAGATTAGCCAGACAAGAAGGATTTCAGCCACTACCAATAGTGACAGGCCTGTTCCTAAAGCGTCGCCAGGGCTGAACACTTGAGAGGGTCGGCGGGGGAGGATTCTGTAACTATTACCAGTGGCTTAGCCTTCATGTCTGGGCTAGGCTCGCTCCAATTCACCGCAAGACGAAAGGGCGCACAATCCCCGCCGGCTCATGGTTTCTCCTTTTCCGGCGGGGATCTTTTTTAGACAGGCGAGCCTGATTGGACGGTTTTGGGTGCTTGGTTTGGTTTGGGCCGCTGTTCACTTCGCAAGCTGTGCTCGGAATCCCCTGAGAAGAATCTCCCCGCAAACTGTGGAGCAGTGAAAGTGCGCTTGCGCAACTGCAGCTCCCTTAACGGATGCCGCTGCCGGGTCCAACAGATCGCCAATCTTTAGTCGCTCGCGCGCACAAACTCCACACGTCGGTTTTGCTTCCAGCACTCCTCCGTCGATTCCAAACAGTTCGGGTAGAGTTCTCCCCATCCGGTGGCGAACACGATGCGATTCTCAGCGACACCTATCCGGATTAACTCCCATTTGACGGTCTCCGCACGTCTTTGCGAAAGGGCAAGGTTGTAGACGATGTCTCCGCGAGGATCAGTGTACCCGGCAATCTTGAACCTTACGTTTGGATGATCTTTGAGCCACTGTGCGTTTGCCTCAAGGATTGCTTGTTCAGAGGCGGATTCGTGGGTGTCAAAGTCAAAAATGACGTCTCTTCCAGTCCGTGTACAACGCTTGCGGCACCCCGTAACGCTCGATCCAGCGCCGCAACACTGCCACCGCCGCCCAGATCGACTCTTCCGCCGTGAACCAGACCACGGCCGTGGTCGTGGCGTCATCGACCATATGCATCAGACAGCCGCGCGGCCCGCGTTCTTCCAGCCACTCATGAAAGCTTCCGTCCAACTGCACCAACTCGCCGAAGTGTGCCTTGGCTTCCCGCCGCCGGCGATACGGTTTCCGCCGCCGCTGCCTCTGCCACAGCCCAGCCTCCCTGAGCCAACGCCGCAGTGTCTCGGCATGCACGGCGAGCCCGTCATCGCTGGCCAGATGCTCACCAGCCAACGTCGGACCAAAATCCTCATACCGGGCCTGGACCTGTTTCAGAACCGCAGCTCGAAACTCCGACGGGTAGGCCCGGTTCGACGCCCGACCACAGTTCCCATGCTGTAACGCCTGCGCTCCTCCCGCCCGGTACCGCGCCCAGATCCGCTTGCTCTGCCGATAACTCAACCCCAGCATCTCCGCCGCCTCGCACAATCGCAGACTGTGCGCCTTCACCCGCCCCATCACTTCCACTCGGCTCAGTTCCTTCCGGCTCAATCCCGTTCTCCCCAATCGCGGTTCCTCCTCGTCGGAGGAACTCTAAAGGGGACACTTCTAATGTGCTTTCAAGGGGACACTTTCAATGTGGTTCAACAGACTGCGGAAGCGCTTATGCGGAAGCGCTTAGCGGCCAACTCCATCACGATTATTGGCGAAACGCCGCCATTTCACCAGTCTTCAGGACATTTGGACGATTCGAAAGCCTGTACACGACAGTCGCACAGTAAAACTCGAAAGTACCGTAACCTGATCCGGAAGGGCTTGGGTAATCGGTCCATCGGGGCTGGATTGTCTGGGCACAGCAGGTATTAGGCGGTTGCGGCTCGGAATCTCTTGCTCGTGATCTCCTCTTCGGCGCGGAGCCAATCTTCCAGCTCATGACCTTCCTCTCTGCCGCGCGCTTCATACAGCTCGTGTGCGCGGAGACGGATCTGCTCCTCGACCTTGGGATCATGTGGTTCGCTGGTTGCAGCCACTGGCAGTTTCTTCGGGGGATTTGCATTCATGGGGGAACTCCTTGGAGGCAAACGTACGCCCGGCAAAAGGATGGAGACAATTGCCCACAATTGGTGCAGCGAAGAGCGCACACTGCAGAGGTATGGCCGTGATATTGAGACGAAGCCCCCAAATTGTTCACACGCTGCAAAAGTACGCAATCAACCCGCCGATAAAGCGGCTCTTGACAACGAGGATAGCACCGCCCGAGGAGGCGCTCCTCGAAGTGACTCGTCGCAAGACCGGGAAGAGGCGAAGTACTCCAATTGTCGACGCGCAACCCCTTCCAGATTCATGTCAAAGCTGCCGAAGAAAGCTCGGCAAGGGCTCAGTTCATGGTGGGACTTGCCTACCTCGAGGGTACGGGTGTCGATAAGAACTTGGATTCTGCCTACTGTTGGCTGCGCGTGGCGCAGCAGAGTTCGAGTGTTTTACAGCGCCGAGGCCAAAGCGCCATTGAGCAGTTAACGGCCGTCCTGCGACCAGAGGAACTTGCGGTTCTCGACCGCCAGGTCGAAACCAATCTGCGAAGGCTAGGCTCCTCCGAAAGCCAGAGGTCCACCGGGCCCGCCAAATCGCACGCGGAGTTGCCAGCCTTACGAGCAGCAGGCTGAGCCCTGCCCAGCTAAGGGAAAGCAGCTGATCGCGCGGACGAAAGACTCCATTCTCTAAGACAGTTGAGGCCAGACTGGCCTCTTTATACCCACTCTGGGAGGTATCTTTGCGGACGCTTTTTCGGGCTCACCCGTCTGCTTTAGTTCTTCAACTCAGAACCTGTGACGTTGGCCGCGCTGGCGGGCTCGATTTACCCGCTAGGTGAAGAACTCAACGACTCCCGTTTCGAGGTTGTACATCGAGCCTGCAATCTTTATGCTGCCGGCGGATTCGAGATCCCGTAACACAGGGCTCCTTTGCCGAAGGTTGGCGATAGTCATAACAACGTTCTCTCGGGCTACAGCGTCTACGAATGCGTAGTTCTTAGAGGAGCGCTCCCCCGTATACTGAGTGGCTTCAACAGCCGGACGGATCTTCGATAACAGAGCCGTGAGATTGCCAAGCTCTACCCCATCAATGACTCCCTTGATAGCGCCGCAGCTGGTGTGGCCCATGATAAGCACGACCTTCGAGCCTGCCACCTTGCAGGCGAATTCGATGCTGCCCAAAACGTCCTCATCAGCAACATTTCCCGCAATGCGACCGCTAAAGATATCGCCAATACCGAAGTCGAGAATCAATTCGGCGGGTGCTCGTGAGTCAATGCAGCTGAAGACAACCGCCGCAGGATACTGTGCCTTCGCAGTCGCCTTAACCTCGCGTATGAGATCGCGATGCTGCGGCTTGCCCGACCGGAAGCGTTCGTTGCCAGCTTTCATGTGCTGGATGACTTCGTCCGGCGTCATCTTGTCACGCTGCTCTTTGGTGAGGTCTGCGTGGGCCAACACGCTTCCCAGGCTTGCCTCTACTGCCCCGACAGCGGTCGCAATGCCGACAGCCTTGCAAAAGGCCCGGCGGTCAAATCGATCTCCTCCAACGCTTAATTGTGAACAGTGCATGGGCCACGCTCCTTCGGACTGCATTGTATAAGCGCCGTGCCCCTTCGATAACTGTTAAAGATGGACAAGAGTTGTATGTACGTTCTGCCTGTCTTCACGGTCGCATCCTCGTTTCGGGACAAGCGTCGCAGTTTCCTATTC
>JBARIF010000240.1:0-1920 GCA_049799615.1 Terriglobales bacterium | reverse complement strand
GCATCTGGCCGTCGGGAGAAAGGCTCCAGTTGAAATCGTAGGCATTGATGGACTTGATTTCCGCTTTGGTGATTTCAGGGCCCAACCCTTTCTCGGGGTCGAAATAGAAGAATCGCTCAAGCCCGGGCTCAAAGCGGCTGAGAACGCATACCGTCGACGGCAAGCGCGCGCACTGCTGATTGCTGATGCCGTTGGCTTCCAGTATCAATTGCGGCGGGCCCCCCGCCAGAGGTGCTCGCAGTAATCGAGAGTTGCTGGCCGCCGATGCTCCGCTGGAAGGCGTGATCAGATAAATCAGGCTGTTGCCATCCGGGCTCAGCCTGGGGACGACTAAATCCTCACGGGCGCGAATCAGCAACTCTGGCTCAGCATCATGCACTCCCTGCCGGAAGACGTTGAAGGTCCCATTACGATCGGAGGTGAAGATGACGGACTGGCTGTCAGGAGTCCAGGAGTAAGGAATATCCGCCCTCTCATCGAATGTCAGACGCCGCGGCGCAGTGAGCCTGGCGCCGTTCGCCTCCAGATCGGCCACGTATACATCCGGTTCCACCGCCTGTCGAAAGTACGCGAGCCGCTTGCCGTCGGCGGTAACGCTGATTGCCGATGCCGCGCCGGTCCCGTGCGTAAGGCGCGCTGCGTTGCCGCTCGCTCGTCCGTTGCGATCCACCCGCAGCGCCCACAGGTTTGAATCGCTTTGGTTGGGTACACCTTCGGCAAGGGAGTAGATCACTCGGCCATCGGGAGCCCATGCGATCGTCGGGCCAAGCCCCAGTGTCGCAATCAGGATATTGGTCTCGCCTGTCGCCACATTCAAAGTTTCCAGTTGGCGCCGAATCCACGGCTCGCCCACTGAAAATTTCCCGCGCATGTAAGCGAGACGCTTCCCATCGGGCGACCACACCGGCGGGCCGAGCACATCATCGCCTCCTCCGATCAGCTTACGAGCCTCTCCGCCGTCCGATCGCGCCAGCCAGATCTCCTTATTTAGAGAGATATCCTTGAATTGAATTTCCGATGCCAGGTACGCGATCGTCGCGCCATCGGGCGACACCGCGGGCCACGCCCCGCGCGCTACCAACTTCCGGGGCGCTCCACCCAGGAGCGAGATTTCCCAGATACCCTGGGGCTCTTTTGGCCCCTCAACCCACATCGCGAGGAGGTGGGTTCCGTCCGGAAACCAGCCCCCCGGTTTGGCATTGAATCCAGCCGGCAGGGCCACCGGGTGCGTCTCTCCCGTGTCAATTTGTCTGAGGTAAAAGCCGTCGGAATCCGTAAAAACCAGGTACCTGCCGTCCGGAGAAATCACCCCGCCGGTGACGGGAAGCTCCGCCGCATTCGCCGTCAGCCTTCGTTCCTTGATATTGCCCGTCCGGGCGGCCGTCGAGTGAGCGGCATGCCAGCCAACGATCACGCCTACCAGGAGCGCAAACATCCCCACACCCAGAATCCACCAGCGAAGCCCGGGATGGTGTGGCGCACTCGACTTTGCGAGGTGTTCGGAGGCCACGAGGGCTCCGCTGACCGGTGCCAGAAAGCGATAGCCACGGCGCGCTACGGTTTCCACGAAGCGGGGATTCTCCGCCGAGTCTCCCAGGGCGTCTCGCAGCCGCCGGACTGCGGCGTTCAGGCTATGGTCGAAGTCAACAAAGGTGTCGTCCGCCCACAGACGTGTCCTCAACTCTTCCCGGGTGACGAGTTCGCCCGGCCGTTCCAGCAACGCAAGCAGCACCTGGAAGGGCTGATCCTGCAATCTGAGTTTCGCCCCATACCGCCGAAGTTCTCCCGTCTTGCGGTCGACCTCAAAGATTCCGAAACGAAGGATTCCGTCAGCGCTGGCGGGCACGGCTCTCACCCCTGACATGGCAGGAAGTCTAGCACTAACGGACTCTGGCATCGCTCGTCACCTCACCCCGTAAC
>JBARIF010000239.1:0-11377 GCA_049799615.1 Terriglobales bacterium | reverse complement strand
GCGCAGGACCGCGTTCAAGTCCGGCTCCGCCGCCAGACCGAACTCCGCCGCCGCCGCGCGGAACGCCTGGATATAACCACCCGCGATCTGGCGGTTGAGCGCGAAGCTCTCACTGCCGCCGCGCTCCAGGTTGAGTGTGATTTCCACGTGCCCTCGCGCCAGCTTCTCCTTGAGCACCCGACGCAATTTCATTTCCAGCGCGTCGCTGTCCGACGGCATGCGGAAGTGCACATCGAGAAAACGGTGGTTCACCGACTTCAAAGACAGAGTGAAGCCCAGGGGACTCTTGCCCGGCACACTGCTCGGAGCGTTAGGGTGCTGCGGGTCAGCCACTTGGCCCTTGACCTGCGCGAATCCGGTCATGGAACGAATAGGCATTTGGTTTCTTGTAGCGCCGGCATCTTGCCGGCTGGCCCGAGGGCGTCTCGCCCTCGGCCTGCCGTACTACCGAACCGCATTCGCCTTGGGCGACTCCCCTTCCGCGAACTGAAGATCATACAACCGCCGGTACGTCCCAGCTTTCAGCATGAGCTCTTCATGGGGTCCGATGTCCTCGATGGTACCGTTTTCCAGCACCACAATCCGGTCCGCCCGGCGGACGGTCGAAAGCCGGTGGGCGATGACAAACACGGTCCGCCCGGTCATAAGATTGTGCAATGCCGACTGCACCAACGCCTCCGACTCGCTGTCGAGGGCTGAAGTGGCTTCGTCCAGAATCAGGATGGGGGCATTCTTCAGCAAGGCGCGGGCAATGGCAATGCGCTGCCGTTCGCCGCCGGAGAGCCGCACCCCGCGCTCACCGATCATGGTCTCATAGCCACTCGGCAGCTCCATGATGAAGTCGTGCGCCAGCGCCGCGCGTGCCGCGGCTTCGACCTGCTTCTGCGATATGGAGGGCTGTCCATACGCAATGTTGTTGCGCAGAGTGTCATTGAACAGCACCGTCTCTTGCGTGACTACGCCGATTTGCGAACGCAGCGAGGCCAGCGTGGTGTCGCGCACGTCACGTCCATCGATCAGCAGGCGTCCAGCGGTAACGTCGAAAAAGCGCGGGATCAGGTGTACTAGCGTGCTTTTGCCCGCGCCGCTCGATCCCACCACTGCCACCACTTCCCCCGCCCGCACTTCCAGATTGATGTCGCACAGAATTTCCCGTGCCTCGTCGCCGTCCGCCTCGTAGGAGAAGCACACCCCCTCCAGCCGGATGCTATTGGCAAAAGGCGGCAGGGGCCTGGCCCCGGGCTTCTCCTTGACGTCGTCCTCGGTATCCATGAACTTGAAAATCTCCGAGGACGCACCCAGCGCCTGCTGAAAATTGTTGTTAAAGAGAGCAAACTTCCGCACCGGGTTATACAGGCTGAATACCGCGGTGATGAATGCGCCAAACGTTCCCAGGGTAAATTCGTTGTGCGCGATGCGGTCGCGGCCCAGCAACAGGAGCATGGCGATCGCAATCGCCCCGAAAATATCCATCAGCGGCGAACTCATCGCTGCCGCGGCCACCGAGCGCAGGTTGGCCTTGAAGAGCCTTTGCGCGGCCTGGCGAAAACGCGCCATCTCCCAGGATTCCATGCTGAACGCTTTCACGATCCGGTTGCCGCTGATGGTTTCCTGCAGGATGTTCTGAATGTCAGCCAGTTTGTCCTGTCCGCCGCGGGTGGTGCTGCGTACCCGGCGTCCGATCCTTACCGCCGAGTAGATGATGAAAGGGATAAACAGGAGCAGCACCCAGGCCAGTTTTCGTCCCAGCACAATCACGGCGGCGGCGGTGAACAGAAAAGTAAAGAACTGCTGCAGGAACTCCGCCAGCACGCTCGACATGGCGTATTGCACCCGCTCGATGTCGTTGATGATGGTTGAAATGAGCGTCCCGGTGGTGTGCTTCTGAAAAAACGCGGCTGAGCGCCGCAGCACGGAGTTGTACAGATCATTGCGCAGGTCGGTGATCATGCCGAAGCCGGCATGATTCACCAGGTAGGTGCCGGCATAATCGAAGATGCCTTTCAGGATAGTGGAGGCAACCAGCGCATACGCCACAATCGTCCAGGCGTTGTGAAAATGGGTGGGAACGAACTGCTGCAGGTAAACCACATGCCCGCTGCCGGGAGTGGTGAAGAGCTGAATGTTGTCCGATCCCGTCGATGGGTTCAGGACGCGATCAAAGACGGGCTTGACCAGCACCAGGCGAAACGCTTCCAGGAACCCAACCGCGGCCAGCAGTACCACACCCGGCACCAACTGCAGCCCGAAGGGCAGAACGTACCGCAAAAGGCGGGTCAGTTGCCGCATTTGGGGCTCTCGATGCGCAGCCGTCCGAGGCCCGCGCCTGGTGGAATCAGCATATTAAGCAAGATGTCATTGTAACCAAATTCGGGCACAAGGCGTCGGACCTCGGACCTCAGCAACGTGGTCGCGAATCAATCAGCAAAGTCGAAACCCAATCGCCATCCCCCCGAAAAGGATGGGCTGCCGACGTCCGAGGTTGACGCCTGCCGTCGCCTCACCCCGGACTGTCCCGATGCACCACCTTCACCCGGTATCCCGCTTTGCGCAGTCGCTTGCCCACGTCTTCCGCGATCATGACCGAGCGGTGCTGGCCCCCGGTGCAGCCGAAAGAGATCGTCAAGTAGCTCTTGCCTTCGCGGATGTAGTGAGGCAGCAGGTACACCAGCAACTCTGAAATTCGCTGAATAAATTCCCGTGTCTGGGGAAACGAACGGATGTACCTGGCAACCTTTGGGTCCCGCCCGGTCAGAGGACGAAATTCGGGCACGAAGTGCGGATTGGGCAAAAAGCGGACGTCGAAAAGCAGGTCGGCGTCGTCGGGCACCCCATGTTTGAAGCCGAAACTCACACAGGAGACCAGGATATTCCGGCCCGACTCCTTCTGCTGAAAGCGTTGCGTGATATACGCTCGAAGCTCGTGGACATTAAACCTGGAGGTATCGATCACCAGGTCCGCCATGGCCCGGATATAGCGGAGATGCCTGCGCTCGGCGGCCAAAGACGACTTCACCGTCGTACTGGTGCCCAGCGGATGCGGCCGCCGGGTCTCGCTGAAACGGCGCAGCAGGATGGATTCCGAGGCTTCCAGGAAAATCACCTTGGTCGGCAGCATGCGCTTGACCGAGTTCACGATAGCCGGCAGAGACTCCAGTTGCGAGCCCTCACGAACGTCCACCACCAGGGCGGTCCGGTTGATCTCAAGCGATTGCCCGATCAACTCCGCGAAGCGCGGAATCAACTCCACCGGCAGATTGTCCACACAATAGTAGCCCAGGTCCTCGAAGGCCTTGAGCACGGATGCCTTGCCCGACCCGCTCATGCCCGTGATGATGACCAGCTCTCCGGGCGAGGGCAGGGCCGCCCGATCGCTTTTCCGGCGACCCTTCTTGCTTTCAATTCGGCTTCTTTTCTTGGTACCGGCCATCTGGTGCGATGTTAGCAGGCACCGCCCGGGCTAGCCAGTTGCATCCCGGTTGCCGGCAGCGCCGGCGCCGCACCTCTCGGATTGGAAGGAAAAATCAAAAGGGGGCACCGGATGTGCCCCCTTTATGCTTCGCTGTGCCAGAGGTACGCCATCCCCCGAGGGCATATCTAGCGCAGCGACGCGACTACGACAACATCCTGCACCGGGTAGTCCATCGCCACTTCGGACTCGCGGCCGCTCTTGGACAGTTCCTCTCCCCGGTTGTTCCCTGCGGTCCAGATCTGGGCCAGGAAGTACTGCGAGCCGTAGCGATGGAAAACCAGCTTGGTCGTTTTCTGCACCTGTGCCGATTCACAACTCAGCGGCAGGATCGTTTGGACGGCCTGGTTGTCCGTGCTCTCGATGGACATCGCAACCCCGGTGAGGCCGAGAGGCTTAACCGTGTATTGCCCGGCCGGCATCTCGGTTTTGTTTACGATGAAGTTGAACGGAACATTCGCCTTCACCACGCCAGTCTGAGCGTAGGCAGATGCGGTGGCCAGCAGCAGGCCCAGGCCGACTAAAGCAAGCAGTTGGTTTTTCATAAATCCTCCTCGTGTTCGAGACGGTGAAATCACGCAGGATCAGCCTGTCTTCTACGCCGCACTGCCTGTTTCGCTATCGGTCGTCTCTGACTTTTCGCAGCGGGTTGAAAACCGTTGCCGCACAGTTCATTGCAGGTGGCGTGCCAGAGTTGCGGCAGGCGGAGGCACAAGTCGCTTGATGCTCCCAACTGGTTGACTGGTTTGGTGTTGTCTCTGGATGTCCCGCACCCGCCAGAGTTTGCACGCGGGTTCGAGACACGGCTCCGCTAACCCAAGTGTTAGTTCAGCCAACACTCGGGTTAATGGCCACCGATGGGAAGCGGACTTTGATCGTGTGGGACTTTGATCGTGCGGGACCGGGTCAGAGACCCGGTCCCACACAACTAAAGAAAGATCCAACAACATCTCCGCGTGTACACGGCAGCCCGATATATGCTAAACAGCAATCAGTATGTCGGAGAGAAATCCCAGGCTGATTGGTATCGGCGGTCCCTTGAAGGGCACGGCTTTCTCCCTGCCTGCCGGCGAAGTGTCCATCGGACGCGACTCGTCGAACCAGCTATGGGCGGCGGATCCCGCGCTGTCCCGGCGGCACTGCCTGGTGCTGGCCCATGACGGCCAGTTCTCCATCCGCGATCTGAAAAGCCGCAACGGCACGCTGGTCAACGGCGTGCCGGTCGAGCAGCAGCAGATAAGACACGGCGACCAGATCTATATCGGCGATTCCGTGCTCATCTTCCTGCTCAAGGAAGACGGAGAGCACTTCGACAAAAATCCGGTTGAATTCCTGGAGACCGCAGGTTTCGAGGGTTCTCCACTTCTGCTTCGGGCGGAAGACTCGCTCTACCTGCAACCTGACAAGATGGTGGCCAATTTACCTCCAAGTGCACGCCGGGCGCGCGACCTGAACTCCTTGCTGAAGATCGCCACCGGCATTGGCGGCATTCGCGATCAGGATTCGCTGCAATGGCAGCTCCTGGGTTTCATATTCGACGTGGTCCCGGCCGAACGCGGAGCCGTGCTGCTCTGCGATCACCCGGAAGAGTTCACTTCCACTGCCGCCTGGGACCGGCTGCGCGGGCCCGGCCATCCCGTGCGCGTCAGCCGCACCGTGGTGCAGCGGGTTTTGAGAGATCGCATCGGCCTGCTGGTCAGCGACCTCCTGGGCAACGAAGCGCTGCGCCAGGTCAAGACTTTGACCGAGCTGAAAGTGAGTTCCCTGCTCTGTGTTCCGCTGATGGTCGCCAAAAGAGTTCTGGGCGCCATCTACCTGGACAGCACCAGCCCAACTACCGAGTTCGACGAGGATCACCTGCAGGTGATGACGGCGGTTGCAGGCATCGCCAGTCTGGCTTTTGACAACGTGCGTCACTGGGAAAAGTTGCAGCAGGAAAATCAGGAACTGCGCGCTGAAATCGATCTCGAACACAATATGGTCGGCGGCAGTCCCGCCATGCGTAAGGTATTCGATTTCATTCGGCGGGTCGCGCCCACCGATTCCACCGTGCTCATTCAGGGAGAAAGTGGCACGGGAAAAGAGCTGGTGGCCCATGCCATCCATCGCAACAGTCCCCGCGCGGAGCAGCCTTTCGTAGCCATCAACTGCGCCGCCATCGCCGAAACCCTGCTGGAGAGCGAATTGTTCGGCCACGAGAAAGGTGCCTTCACCGGCGCCGGCGCGCAAAAGAAAGGCAAAGTCGAGGTAGCCGAAGGCGGCACCCTGTTTCTGGATGAGATTGGCGAACTGGCACCCGGTTTGCAGGCCAAGCTGCTGCGCGTCCTGCAGGAGCGCGAATTCGAGCGACTGGGCGGGACCCGGCCCATCAAACTAAATATTCGCCTGGTCGCGGCCACCAACCGAAGCTTGCCCGAAGGCGTTAAGGCTGGCACCTTCCGCAATGACTTGTATTACCGGCTGAACGTGGTCAGTCTGCAAATGCCTCCCTTACGCGAGCGCCGGGAGGACATATCGGTGCTGGCCGATCATTTTTTGACCAAGGCCAGCCGCAAGTGCCGCACAAGGGTAAAGTCGCTGTCCCCCGAAGCCCTGGCTTGCCTAATGCACTACGATTGGCCGGGCAATGTGCGTGAACTGGAGAATTCCCTGGAACGGGCATTGGTGCTGGGCTCGACGGATTCCATTCTTACCGATGACCTGCCCGAAGCTGTCCTCGAAGCCGCTTCCACCACCACGGCATCGACCGATAAATACCACGGCAGTATCAAAGAGACCAAGAAACAGCTTATCCTCCAGGCCCTGCAGCAGGCGAATGGCAATTACATCGAGGCGGCGAAAACCCTGGGAATGCATCCCAACTCGCTGCTGCGCCTCATCCGCAATCTGGATTTAAAGGGCGTGAAAGCCGGCATGCACGGGGAGTGAGCCGCGGCAGTTTCCTGGCTTCTGGTTTTTTCTGCTCTGCGCAGTTTTAGGAAGGGCACAACTTCAGTCGTGCCACCACCTACCGGGAGAATGGCGGCTGCAGCCAGTGAGGTTCGTTCCAATCTGGGGCCTCACACCCGAAAGGGCGCACTCAGCAGCCGCGCCGGAAGCATGACTACAGCCCACACCAGCGCCAGGGCGCCATGGACCGCAATCCCCACCAGCCGAAACGGCAGCAGCAGCACCCACACAAACGGGTACAGCACCAGAGCGAGTAGTGCCAGCGGCCAGCACACCACAAAAAGGATGCACCAGAGAAGAAAAGCTAACATGGCCGTATCTCTCCTGCCTTAGTCTACGAGGAAAAGACTCAAAAAGTTCCACACAGTCGCAGTACAAACTTCGGCCGAAAATCTGAGAACTGACAACCTGAAACTGACAACCGGTTTTGTCTTCAACCCGGCTTATCTTCAATCCGGTTTTATCTTGTCGAGACTCCATCCGGGTTTGAAGCGAGTTGAACCGTCTCGCGCCTCTCAGCCCGCCACCCTCTCCGGCGCCAGCCGGCGCAGTGAGTCAGCGTATGGCGCCCGGGCGATGCCTTTTTCGGTGACGATCGCCGTGACGTACTTCGCCGGGGTCACATCGAAGGCAGGATTCTCCACCTCGACGCCATCCGGCACCATCTGACGGCCGGCGATATGCGAAACCTCTTTCCCGTCGCGCTGCTCGATGGGAATTCCGCTGCCGTCGGGCGTTTCGAAATCCACGGTCGATAAAGGGGCGGCCACATAAAACGGGATGCCGTGTTCTTTCGCCAGCACCGCTACTGAATAAGTTCCAATCTTGTTGGCCACATCGCCGTTGGCAGCAATGCGGTCTGCTCCCACCACGATGGCGTTGATTTTGCCTTGATTCATCATGGCGCCAGCCATGTTGTCGGAAATCACCGTGGTTGGAATGCCATCCTTCATTAGTTCCCACGCCGTCAATCGTGACCCCTGCAGGAAAGGACGTGTCTCATCGGCATAGACGTGTATGTTCTTTCCCTGCTCCACGGCGGCGCGGATCACTCCCAACGCGGTGCCATATCCGCAGGTTGCCAGGGCGCCGGCATTGCAGTGCGTGAGCACGCCTCCGCTGGCCGGCATCAAGGTCGCGCCGTGCCGGCCCATGGCCTGGTTGGCAGCGATGTCCTCGGCGTGCATGCGCTGGGCTTCTTCAATCAGCGACTGCTTGATCTGCGCCAGCGGCCGCACTCGCAACATCTCAAACTTGTCGCGCATGCGCTTGATCGCCCAGAACAGGTTTACCGCGGTCGGCCGGGTCTTCCCCATCACGTCGCAGATCTGGTCAAACTCATGTTTCAGATCGCCGCCATTTTCAGCCTTGGAATTCTTCACACCCAGCGCGATGCCCATGGCGGCAGCCACGCCAATGGCCGGCGCGCCCCGCACCACCATGTTGCGGATCACGTCGGCAACCTGGGTATAAGTCTTGCAGGTAACGTAGGTCTCTTCGGTCGGCAGCTTAGTCTGATCAATAAAGCGCACGCCGGAGTCGGTCCATTCGAGAGTTTGAATCATAGGAGCAGTCGTTGGCCGTTGGTCGTTGGTCGTTGAGCTCTGGTGCTGCGGCGATCAAAAACTACATGCCGGATGTCAGTCCTGTAAGTTCGTTAGTATCGTTGCGAATGACCAATGACCAACGACCAACGACGATTTTAGCTTTTATGCACTTCGCAACGGATTCTGGGATGGTGCACCACCGCTGGCTTGCCACAGATTTCGCAGCCGGAACCTGCTACGGGTATCCCCGGAGAGGTCTCGTCGTTTTGCAGCAGGTGTTCCTTCCGGACCTCGCTGGCGGTGAACACGGAAACGAATGGCGCCGGAGCGGCGGCTTGCTCCACGTTGGGACGCCCTCCCGCCTCCTCCCGTTCCACCAGACACAGCGCGCCCACAACCTGAAAGCCGAATTCCCGCGCCGCTTCGATGGCCTGCACTGTCGAAGCTCCCGTGGTGCAAACATCATCTACGATTACCACCCGCGCGCCCTTTTCCTGGAAGCCTTCGATCCGCCGTCCCGTTCCATGCTGCTTCTCGGCTTTGCGCACCAGAAATCCATCCACGTCGCCGCTGGCCATGGAAACCGCCACAACGATGGGATCGGCGCCCATGGTCAGGCCGCCCACCGCTCTCGGTTTCCAGCCCCGGTTGCGGATCTCGTCTAGAACCACCTGCCCGGTCAGGCGCGCGCCTTTGGCCGCCAGAGTGGTAGTGCGGCAGTCGATGTAGTAGTCGCTTGTCCCCCCGGACGAGAGTTTGAACTGTCCCAGCCGGAATGACTTGGAAGCCAGTAAGCGCAGCAAATCCTGACGAGCGGAAGCCATCGCAACCTACGATATCATTTTCGGCGCCTGCTATTGAGTCATGCGCTCCAGATGACGAAAATGGTCAGTCCCGATATAGAGCACGCCGAAGAGCATGAGGTTGTAGCCCACGTGAATCAGCAGTCCGGGCGTCACTGAGCGCGTGACCACACGGGTGATGGTCAGGACCAGGCCCACCACAAACAGCACGAGCAGCGGGCCCCAGGCTTGACCCAGCTGTTCGCTGTGCACCATGGCAAAAGCGAAGCTGGTCGCCAGCACGGCCAGCAACCTGCCCGATCTGCTGGCGATCGAGGTTTTCGGCGCTGGCGCCATACTGACCACCACGAGCAGACCGTCCAGGACCAACAACACCGTTGTGGCGATTGCGAAGGCGTGACCGGAAATCGCCCCCGCGGCCAGCCCCCAGGAGACAGTCGTAGTGGCCGGCAGCAATACCAGGCCCGACGGTCTTTCTCCCGACTTCAAACTTTGTGCCACCACCTGCCCACCGACCGCCAGAAAAACCACAACCGCCAGCAGGACCGACCAGCCCAGGGGAAGCCGGTGCTCAAGGTATCCCCAAGCCGCCATGATCAGGACCCAAATGCAACCCCGGCGAAGCTGCCGCGGCGTCATCAACAGCGTCTGCAGCCACCGGTCCAGCACCGGGTACAGGAATCCGCGAAAGAGCATCTCCTCGGCCAGGGGAGCGATGGCCACTCCGAAAATCATCATCAGATACGCGCCCTGCCGGTTCTGGAAAAACTTGTCCATGGGCAACGATTTCGGAATCGGCAACAGCCGGGAAATCTCGCCCAGGGCCACAGCCAGAAAGGCACCCGCCGTCAGAAACCCCAGCCAGCCCAGGTTGCGCGGCCACCGCCACCCCACGGTCTGCCAGAAAGGACGTTTCCCGTGGCGCGTCACCAGTCCGTACATGGCCACCAGCATGGCGAGGTAGGCCAGGGTCATGGCTGGGACAATCACCAGCGGCCCGGGATTTTTCCCCAGCTCAGCGGCAGACATGCCGTTCGCGGCTGAGCCATGCAGGACGATGACGAAAGATATCGAACTGAAAAAGAACAGCGCAGCCACCAGAACCAGCCCTACGATTAGAAGGTCGAGCCCACTCCAGGGCGGATTTTCGGCGCCCGGATTGATCTGGGCGAACGCTTCCGCCGGCGGCTCTATCTGCAATTCGGGAAGAGGCTGATCTGGTGAGGACAATTGAACCCGTGTGGGGCGGGCGCCCTAGCCCGCCGCCTTTGACTTTCGTTGCGTACTGAAACTCCAGCACAAATCCTAAGAACAACATCAACTGCAAAAGCGGCGGGCGAGGGTGTCCGCCCCACACAACTACGCGATCGAACTCTTCTGTCCGTTGGCGAAGTATCCCGCCAGCGCCTGGCCGGTGTACGACTTCTTGTTACGTGCTACCTGCTCCGGACTACCTTGGGCAACGATGCGCCCGCCTTCTTCTCCGCCCTCGGGACCAAGATCAATAATCCAGTCGGCATTGCGGATCACATCCAGATTGTGCTCGATGATCATAACTGTATTCCCCAGGTCGGTCAGCCGGTGCAGCACTTCGAGCAACTTCTTCACATCGTCAAAGTGCAGACCGGTGGTCGGCTCGTCCAGCAGATACATCGTCTTCCCGGTCTGCCGCTTGCTCAATTCCCGCGCCAGTTTGATGCGCTGCGCCTCGCCGCCGGACAGCGTGACCGCCGATTGTCCCAGATGAATGTAACCCAGCCCCACGTCCACCAGGGTCTGCAGTTTCTGCCGGACCTGCGGAATGTTCTCCAGGATGGGCAACGCATCCGACACCGGCATCTCCAGCAGGTCCGCGATCGACTGTCCTTTGTACTTCACCGCCAGTGTTTCCTGGTTGTAGCGTTTGCCGCCGCAAAGTTCGCACAGCACGTAAACATCCGGCAGAAAATTCATCTCAATCCGCCGCTGTCCCTCGCCTCCACAAGCCTCGCAGCGCCCTCCTGAGACATTAAAAGAGAATCGTCCCGGCTTGTAGCCCCGCTCACGGGATTCCGGCAGCATGGCGTAAAGATCGCGGATCTGGGCAAACACACCGGTATAGGTTGCCGGATTCGAACGCGGCGTGCGCCCGATCGGCGACTGGTCAATGCGAATGACTTTGTCAACATTCTCCGTGCCGGATATCGCCTTGTGCGTTCCGGGCTCCTCCCGCGACCGGTAAAGTTTTTGGGCCAGGGCGCGGTAAAGAATGTCATTCACTAATGTCGATTTGCCCGATCCCGACACCCCGGTCACGACCGTCATTACGCCCAGCGGAAATACAACGTCAAGGTTCTTGAGGTTATTTTCCCGCGCCCCCAGCAGTGTGATCGCCGCCCCGTTGGGCGCCCGCCGCTCCGGCCGCATCTCGATCTGCACCCGTCCGGAAATGTAGGCGCCGGTCAACGATTCGGGCACGCGCTCGATCTCCTGCGGCGTTCCGTACGCGACCAGTCCACCGCCGTGGCGGCCGGCTCCGGGGCCAAGATCAATCACGTAGTCTGCCCGCCGGATGGTTTCTTCGTCGTGTTCCACCACCAGGACGGTGTTTCCCAGATCGCGCAATTCCT
>JBARIF010000238.1:0-1595 GCA_049799615.1 Terriglobales bacterium | reverse complement strand
ATATCTGGCTGTTCTCGGCCCACTGTATGAAATGTCGCAGCTCGTGCGGAGGGTGACCCAACCGTAGTTGCAGGTTGAGGGGCGGTTCTCGACCCGACTCTTGATAGAGTCGGGTTGGAAACTTTCTAAAGGAAAGGAGAACCGCCTTGAAGAGAAGCTATCATGCCGTCACCACTAAAGCACAAACCAACGCCCGGAAGCTGGCGGAGTTTTTCAGTCGCAACGGGCAGGGACTGCTGCCGATGGTCGATCTGATCGAGCAATCCCGACTGGCCGTCGATGAGCTGATCGACGTGGCCGGGCGAGCGACGATCGAAGCGGTGCTGCAGTTGTCGGCTGAGCAAATCGCTGGGCCGCAAACGCCCGGGCAACGGCGCGCGGGCCTGTTGTGGCATGGTCGGCAATCTGGGCGCGTGTGTTTGAAGGAACGCAAGCTGGGTGTGAGCAAGCCGCGGCTACGGGAGAAGGGCGGCGGCGAAGTGGCGATCCCGGCCTACACTGCGATGCAGGAGAACGGGATGAGCGCACGGATGCTCGACGTGCTGATGCGCGGGATCTCGACGCGACAGTATGCCGAGGTGCTGCCGGAGATGGCTTCGACCTGTGGAGTCTCGAAGTCGAATGTGAGCCGGGAAGCGGCGGAAGCGGGCGAAGAAGCACTGAAGGAGTTGCTGGAGCGGCGTTTCGAGGAGATCGATCTGCTGGTGATCTACATCGACGGGATGGTGTTCGGCGAGCACCACGTGATCAGCGCGGTGGGCGTGGATGGCGCGGGGCACAAGCATGTGCTGGGGATTCAGCAAGGAGCCACGGAGAATGCGGCGGCGGTGGAGGACTTGCTCCAGCAGTTAGTGGCGCGGGGCGTGGAGCCAAAGGGGAAACGATTGTTCGTGATCGATGGCGCCAAAGCGTTGCGGGCCGCGATCAACCAAGTCTTTGGCCCGCAGCATCCGGTGCAGCGTTGCCGCAATCACAAGATTCAGAACGTGTGCGAGCGCTTGCCTGAGGAGCAGAAGGGCCAGGTGAAAGCCGCGATGCGCGCCTCGTATAAGCTGGAGGCCAAAGAAGGGATCGCGCGGCTGCGAAAACTGGCCGACTGGCTGGAGCAAGAATCGCCGGCGGCGGCCAACAGTTTGCGGGAAGGGCTGGAGGAATGTTTCACTATCAATCGCTTGGGGATTCCACCCTCGCTGCATCGTTGCCTGGCCACCACCAACTTGATCGAGAGCCCACAGTCCGGCGTGCGGACACGGACCCGGCGAGTCTGCCGTTGGCGCAATGCTGCGATGGTCGAGCGTTGGGTGGCAGCCTCGTTTCTCGCGACAGAGAAGAACTTCCGCCGCATCATGGGCTGGAAGGACCTCTGGCAACTGGAAGCGATCTTAGGAAGAAAAACGATGGAAACTGCTGCGGTCAGGCAGGAGGTCGCATAACATGATCCCGAGCGCCGCCCTTCGACCTCTAACTACGGGCAGGACACCCTCGTCGGGAGTCGTCACTACAACTTATACCGACGCACAAGTAACTCATGGTCAAACGTTCTATTACGTCACCACCGCGGTGAACGGCAGCAACGAAAGCGGCTACAGCAATGA
>JBARIF010000237.1:0-3837 GCA_049799615.1 Terriglobales bacterium | reverse complement strand
CACAAGCACTCCAACCATTCCCAGACCGAAACCGACGAGCGCGCCCCGGCGCGGCGGCCGGGGCGTACGCTCCGGACGGTGTGCCGGGCGGACCACGGAGATTCTGAGCACTGAAGTCGCGGCCTTGGACCCTGGAGTAATCACGGCCGGCGAGAAGGTGCACGACATGGCGGCCGGGAGATTCGAACATGAGAGACTGACTGGGCCCGTGGCTACTGATCGCGCGGTCACCGTGATCCGCGGACTTCCCGACTGTCCATCCACGATAGTGACCGATGATGGGGAGGCTGAAAGCGCAATGGACGCAGTGGCGGGCGGCGGCGTCGAAGTCGTAGGAGGCGTCGTTGGAGTGGTTTCCGAAGCCCCGGCAGCCGATGCCGAAGTTGTGCCGCATTGCGGTGCGTAGGCTACGGCTGCGGAGATCTGGTTTTTCAGGCTCGGTTTTCCGATAGCCTGCACAAACAATTTGTAGTTCCCCGCGGCCAGCGAGTACCCACACATATCGAGAGCATGTGTGCCCGCGGTCTGATCTGTGAGTGGCATGAGACTCTGGCCATCAGAGCTGACATAAACCCGGTAGTGATCGATGGTGCCTTCGCTTCCGCTGACTTGCCACTGCAGCGAGTTGCCGGCCAGGGCCGCTGAGACGCTCACGCAGTTGTCAATCCCGGATTCGATTTCCGTTCCTTCTTCGTAGTCATTCCAGGTGACCAACTGCATGGCCGCGAGCTGATTGGTCGAGTTGTAAAGGCTGTTGATTTTTGCAAACGTCTGCAGCCAGGTCTGTCCGCAGCGCTGGTCCATGATGCGGTTCTTTCCCCATGAAGCCAGCTTGTCGTTGAACCCTTTATAGGACGCGCCCCAGGTCTGCTTGCTCGGTGCGGCCATCCCGGCCTGGTAAAAGCTGGTCAGATAGCTCATTCCGAAATCGCTGCTGGTGGCGATGTCCCAGGAGTAAGCCCCGTCACTTTCAACATGAGTGAAACCGCGGCTATGCTGGAAGAGAAACAAAGGGTTGCTGGCCAGTGCGGCCCGGGCCGCGCTCCAGTCAACCGTGTAATAGAGGTCAACGTCGAAGTTGGTGACCACTGGGCGGCCACCCACCCTTAAGTAAGCGGGTGAGGGGAAATACGTCTGCTCCACGTACTTTAAGTCATACGTCAGGGCCTGCTGCGGATTGCAGCCGGGGCAGGAGTTCCAGCGAATGGCTCCGTTGTCCACCATGATTGCGAAGGTGAATCCGGGATGGGTCTCGGCTTCGTGCATCACCAGTTTGGCGGCGCGGTCGATCGCGTTGTTCGGTCCGTACCAGACCATGACCACTCCATCGATGCCGCGGCTGATCATGTCGGAGATCTGTCGCTTCACCTGGGCCGGGTCAGTCGAGCTGTAACCGATGTTCATGTGGTTGGACTGGCCGAACCAGAGCACCAGGTGGGCGAAGACCTTGGTCTGCGCCGCGGGGTAGAGCAGCGAGTGGACGTCGACTTTGCTTACGCTGCCTGCGCCCAGGTTTCCATTTGACTGCGCGCCGAAACTGCCGGCGGCGCTGGTGTTGTTCGCGGTCTGCGCGGTCAGTGTGGTGGTCGGAGTGATCGCAAGGTTGCCGGCATGCCCGGCGAGAGGAAACACCAGGAGCGCTGCAATGACGGACAAGCGGATGCGGCGCGTTGCCTTCAAAGATTACCCTTAACGCGATTGAATTACTGCTCGACGCGACGTCGACTTGAGGGAATCTTAACCAGCATGCGCAGCTTAGGCATGTTACGGAGGGGAGTGGCCTTCGAGGTGATCCAGACCACAGCTGCAAGTTACCGCCGGATCGGGTGCACCACCCTCGTCTCTCCGTTTTTTGGAGAGACAGGGTGGGAGATGAGGGGGAAGTTATCCAGCCGAGACCTTGTGGGTCGGACACTCCTGTCCGACGCTCTTGACGTTGTTGTTGGTTTGGATTTCAGGTTTGGAATTTAGGTTTGGATACCGGTTCGGGTCTGGGTGCGTCTGAGGCGTTCTCTTGCCACCAAAAACTAGAAGTCAAAAGCGTCGCACAGGAGTCTCCGATCCACACCCTCCTATCTAGTCCGGTACTGCGATTTCACGAATCGAAGGGGGTAGTACTTTCAGGTCCGGGTGCTCTGGATCGCGCCAATAAACCTGAAAACATTCTCCCTCCTGCTGTGGCTCCCAGGTGGTGCCATCCTCGTAGACAATCTTTCGCGGGAACAGCGCCCATCCCAGGATTGAGTCGCCGCCTTGCCGGTACGACTCTTTTTCTACCGTTTGCTCGGCTCCGGCTGCGATGGGTCCTGCTGCGGGCCAATCGGCGTCAAAGGGATGGTGCAGGTATTGCGGCGCCAGAAAATGCTCGGAGGTCAGGATCCACCGCTTGATCGGTTTTCCACTTGTGTTTTTCACGCGTACCGAATATTTGCCCGAAGTGTTCCAGAAATTTCCCGAGATAAATCGCAGCGGGCACGAACGGGCCGGCGGGTCGTAGATGGTAAAGGTGCTCATCATACCCGCCTCCATGTGGTCGGCCACGTGACAATGAAACATCCATACTCCGGGATTGTCGGCCACCATGTCCACCGAAAGGGTGCTGGCAGGAAGCAGTTCCACGACGTCCATGTGGCGCAGCGGGTCGCTCACCGTCATGCCGTGCCAGTGCGGTGTGTGCAGATCTTTTTCATTGCCCATCGCCATCACATACCAGCGGATTTTTTCACCTTTTTTCATCACCAGGCCGGGCAGATTCCCGAAGATGTACCCGTTGATGGCATGGAAGAGCCCGGCGTCCTGTCCACGCAGTTCATCGAAGATCATGAATGAAGTGACGAATTCCTGGTCCACGTCTTTCGGGCTGCCGTCGGCTCTGGCCTTGCCCTTGGCGGTGATGATGATGGGCCCCATGAGGCCGGCGTTTATTTCCGTGAGTCCCGCCGAATGCGGGTGGTACCACCAGACCACCGAGCTGAGTTGTCCCGGCCCCGGCCCGCTGCCCGCGTCTGCGAACCAGTGGTAAGTGAAACGACCATTGGGCGGAACCAGGGAACCGCGCCCGGCCGGCACGTAGTAGGCGCCTTCGTTGTCCTTGTCGTAGCGCAAGCCGTGAGGATGAATGCCGTGAGAACTGCGGCTGCGGTTGAGGAAGTCCACCACGATCTCATCCCCGACTTCGCCGCGAATGATGGGCCCCAGAATTCCCAACCATTCGGGCTGGGGCTTGCGGACTTTAAAAGTTGCGTCGGTGTATTCGATGTAGCGGGTCTTCTGCCGCTTGGTCTGCTTAGCCCAGGGCTGCGGAATGGGACGGCCCTCCACCAGGTTCAATCCGCTGGGCGCGTAGTCCCAGGTGACATCTTCCGCGGCGATGTAGTAATGACGGGTGACGGCCAGAGCAGGGGACGCCAGCAGGAGAAACAAAAAAGCGAGCGACGGCCAGGGCACAGTCCTCATGACTTCATTATCCCTGAATTGCCGCTCGCGGCGGCACTGAACTCAGGGTAATGAACTCAGGGTAATGAACTCACGGCAGATGGTCCATGTAGCAGGGCATGGTGTCGGGCTGCACCGGTGGCGTGGGCGGCGTCTTCCAGGGCGCATTCGCGAAGTCGAAGAACTCGCTCATATCAAACTGGGCCGCGTCGCGCTGAGTGAGCGGATCCAGGACGAAGCGGGTCTCGATCAACTTCAGGATCGCGGTGTAATCCGCGGGCGTGTGCGAAACGTAGTTCTTCTTGGAAAACGGCGAAATGACGATCAGGGGCACGCGATACCCCGTATATACGAAATCGCAGGTAGGGCCGGTGGCTGTGGTACAGATGTCGCCGGGCTGGA
>JBARIF010000236.1:0-3177 GCA_049799615.1 Terriglobales bacterium | reverse complement strand
TCAAAGGCCGCGGGCGAGGGCGCCCGCGCCACACGGGTTGCGATGCTACAATTTCACCTGGGCCTTGGCCAGCATCCAACCTGGTGTAAGGCCGTGAAGCAGGTACCGTGGTTCTCTTCAAGTCAGTGCCGCACGCGAGAGTCTGGTTGGTTCTGGCGGCGACCCTAATTCCGTTGTTGATGTTGAATGCGCCGGCTGTGGCGGCCCAGCAACCGTTGCCGCATAAGCATCCGGCCAAGGCGGCGAAAAAGGCCGTTCCTGAGCCTCCGCCCGCACCTGCGCCGCCTCCTCCGCCTCCCACGCCAGAGCAGATGCCGGCGGTTCCGCCCCAGGTCCACTACAACCAAGGACAGCTTACGATTGTGGCCGAGAACTCGACCCTGGCGGACATACTGCGGGCGGTGCGGGCGCAAACCGGAGCTGAGGTGGAGGTTCCGCCCAATGCCACCGAGCGGGTGGTGACGCATCTGGGCCCTGGGCCGGCGCGCGACGTCCTGGCAGCGCTGCTGAATGGATCGCACTTTAATTACGTGATGCTGGGTTCGGCAGCGCACCCTGACAGCGTGGACAGGCTCATTCTGACGTCCAAGGCTGGTGGCGCCCTAGAGCCCCCGCCGCCCGCAGCCATCACGCCGGTGGCACAGGGGAGTGACGAGGTGCAGATGGATGATCCCGGCCCCCCTGGTATGGATATCGCCGAGCAGCCCGTGGATAATCCGTCCGGAGACTCCAGGAACGAAGAGAACCAGGGACAGTCCCCCGATGGCCAGCAGCAGGTTAAGACTCCGGAGCAATTGCTGCGCGAGTTGCAACAGCAACAGCTGCTACAACAGCAACAACTACAACAGCAGCAACAGCAGCAACAGCAGCCGCCTGCGCCTCCTCCCGATGAGTAGTTCGCTCTTTCCGACGGGGCGGCTTGGAGCGGAAGTCCGAGAGCGAGACGCCCTCAGGACAGTCCGCAAAGCCTGCCCAGAGCGAAGTCGAAGGGATGCCGTCGCTACAGGACTTGACACCATCGAGAACCACAGCGGGAACGTCCCGGCGTGCGGCTTGATTGAGTTACCACGGCTAGCTGAGGGACATTGAGACGGGCGAGGACACCCGTCCTCCATCGAAGGTCCGTACGAAAATCCCGGGGTCTGAGGTCGGAAGTCCGAGATCTGAGGTCCGCCCTCAGTCGCCGCCAGCTTGGCTCTGGCTGGGTACGAGGACGGTCGTGCCGGTGCTCCGCCGGCGTGAGCCGTAGGCGAAGGCGTACAGGATGCCGGTCACCGCGGCATAGGCCGCTAGAATTCCCACCACTACGACTGTGACGGCGGTAAAGGAAATGACGAAAGCTACTAGTAACCCACCCAAGCTCGGCCTACTTTCCAGTTAAGTACCGGAGAATGCGATCCGGGACCCGTGTGGCGCAATCGATCACTTTACCCGCGTTGACGCTGACCGCTGTTAGCAACTAAGATACGTGAGTAGAGTCGCGCAAACCCACTTTCCTTCATTTCTGTGGGGCCGTCCAATTACGGAAGGCCAGTCGCAACTTCCGCCAATTTCATGCCTATTACCAAGATCTCGGTGCGGGGGGCGCGGCAGCATAACCTCAAGAATATAAACGTCGAAATCCCCCGTAATACCCTGACCGTAATCACCGGATTGAGCGGCTCGGGAAAGTCGTCGCTGGCCTTTGACACCATTTACGCCGAGGGCCAGAGGCGTTACGTGGAGACGCTTTCGGCCTACGCCCGCCAGTTTCTGGACCAGATGGAGCGTCCGGACGTGGACGCCATCGACGGGTTGAGCCCCGCGATCTCGATCGAGCAGAAGACTACCAGCCGGAGTCCCCGGTCCACGGTGGGAACGATCACCGAGATCTATGATTATCTTCGCCTTTTATTTGCTTCGATAGGGGTGCCGCACTGCCCTGAATGCGGGCGGGCCATTGCACGCCAGTCGGCGGAGCAGATTGTGCAGCGGGTTATGGGCCTGACGCCCGAGGACCGGGTGATGGTGATGGCTCCCATCGTGCGCGGGCGCAAGGGAGAGTTCAAGAAAGAGATTGAGAAGCTGGTGCAGCACGGCTTCACCCGGGCGCGGATCGATGGCGAACTGGTCAATCTCGAAGACGACATCCCGCTGGACAAGCGAAAAAACCACACCATTGAAGTCGTGATCGACCGGTTGCTGGTGAAGCCCGGGATCGAACACCGGCTGGAGTTGTCAGTGGGACTGGCGATGAAGCTGGCGGGCGGGCTGGTGCAGGTTGCCGTGGTGGGTGGGGATGAGCAGCTTTATTCGGCCAAGCTGGCGTGTCCGGACTGCGGCATCAGCGTGCCGCAACTGGAACCACGGTCGTTTTCCTTCAACAGCGCCTACGGCGCCTGCCCGGAGTGCCACGGCCTGGGCAGCCGCTATGAATTTGATCCGGCGCGGGTGATCAGCGACTGGTCGAAGCCGTTGCTGGAGGGCGGACTGGGGCCGGGGTCGGCTTCGCAAAACCTGATTCATCACCTGCAAATTACCGCGGCCGCCCATGGATTCGACCTGGCGACGCCGTTTGAAAAATTCCCCGATAAGATCCAGAACCTGCTGCTCTATGGCGAGGCGGGCAAGAACGGCGGCGACAGCGGCAAGAACAGGAAGACAGGATTCCGCGGGATTCTGGGCTATCTCAAGCAAGCCGTGGATGATTCCACGTCTGACACCTATCGCGAATTTCTGCTGGACTACATGTCGGCGACCAGGTGTCCGGCGTGCCAGGGCAAGCGCTTGCGGCCGGAGAGTTTGGCGGTGAAAGTGAACGGCATGTCGATTGCCGATTTCACGGCGTTGCCGGTGTCGCGGGCGCTGGCGACGGCGCGCAAGATCAAACTCAATGGGCGTGAAGCGATCATTGCCGGGCGCATCGTGCACGAGATTGTGGAACGGCTGCAATTTCTGGATGCCGTGGGCCTGGGCTACATCTCTCTGGAACGCTCGGCGGCCACGCTTTCCGGCGGCGAAGGGCAACGCATCCGGCTGGCCACGCAGATTGGGTCCAAACTCCGGGGCGTGCTCTACGTGCTGGACGAGCCTTCCATCGGATTGCACCATCGTGACAACGGCCGGTTGCTCAAAGCGCTCGAAGAGTTGCGGGATTTGGGGAATACAGTTCTGGTGGTGGAGCACGACGAAGAAACC
>JBARIF010000235.1:0-4484 GCA_049799615.1 Terriglobales bacterium | reverse complement strand
CTGCAATGGTTGCTGGATCGCGGCATCACGCCTTACATGCGCACGCGAGACAGTGCTCTGAGAAAGAACAACCCCGGCTATGGCCCGGAGCGATTTACCTATCTGCCGGAGAGCAACAGCTACCGTTGTCCTGCGGGGGAGCAACTGAACTATGTCGGCTTGAACGTTCGCAATCGTGCCCATGTCTATATCGGCAGCGCCAAACGCTGCGGAGCATGCTCCCAAAAAGCGCATTGCACCAGTGGGCGATATAAATATCTCGCCATTCACATCCATGAGTCGGCGCGACAACGCGCACGGGAGTTGGCGCACACACCGGAGTTTTCCACGGCACAACGACAGCGAAAGAAAGTCGAGGCGTTGTTTGCTGAACTCAAACATCAGATTGGGCTACGCCGTCTGCGCTTGCGTCGGATGAAATTCGTCCGCGAGCAGTTCTTCCTGGCAGCAGCTGCGCAGAACATCAAGCGACTGGTGCGCTTCCTCAGCCAGCCAACAGCAAGGCTGGCTGTCACCGCCTAGAAACAAGAAGAAGAACTCGGCAGTATCCACACCCGCCCGCACAAAGATCGGTCCAATCGCAGAGTTTTTCAACACCCACGCCTGTTTACAACAATAATCGAAAATCGGTCTCCCAACTGGAACTGCCACACCTACTATCAGATCCCTTCCATTCTAGAAAAGGGCGCTTGGGATTGAGAAGCGCGGCCCCCAAACATCGGCTCGCAAAGCCGCGTACATCGATTGCGGCAAGCCGCTCATCTCGCGCGACACCCGTCTACAGGCTGAAGCGTGATGTTACTGACAGGTTAGCATAGCAGTTCCACTCACTGTCATTGACGTGTTCTGCACTCCATTATTCACAGTGAAACTTAGGTTTTGGGGAGCGCTCGCAGTGATGGTAACTGTCCCAGGTGCCGAGCAAGTGACTTCGCCAGTCGAACCAATAGTAGCTGCAACTGTCCCAGTATTCGTTTGCGACGTCTTCCACGAGAGACCGTCCACTTGCGACAGCTCCCGACTCTTGCCATTCGCGAAATTCCCGGTAGCAGTGTAACCAACCTGACCCTGGGGGCTGCTCGTTGTGGTTGCCGATTGGGGACTGACCGTTATGCTAGTTAAGTTCGCGTGACCTGCACCGCAGCCGATAACAACCATCGAGACCGACAGTGCCAAAACAAAATTCAGATGCCTCATGAGTTTTTCTCCAGTGAGCTTGGATGCTGTGGTTGTTTGCTAGGTTGGCATTTGCGATATGCCAGCAATTGCCGTCTTTGCGCTGTGATGTCCTTTTCTCAGTGGATTTAAGGTTGGCTTCAGGTTGGTGCCCCGGGAGACACGAGGCGCGAACTCCCCTGAGAATTTCTCACGACGGACTAAGGCCGGCTTAATTGGCACGGGCGGTATGCAAGTCATCTTGCGTTGGGTAGCAGGCCCTTTTCAACGAGCACAGGTGGACGGCGGTGCCGGGTGACCTGCTCATACGCATACGCCCAGCCGAGCAAGTCCCCGTCTTTCCACGGCCGTGCTGACAGCTCTAAACCGAACGGCAGACCATCGGGGTAGAACCCGCCTGGAACCACTACCGCAGGAACACCGATCATGTTGACCCATCCCGTGTTGCTGTGTGGACCTTCACTTATCTTCCCGTCCTGCGGCATGGTCTCATCGGGCGGAGGCATCTGTATCGCCGGGTAGACGAACCCGTCGAGGTGCAGTCGATCCAGTACTTCGTTGTAGGCCTCGAGCGCCCTTTGCCGGGGACCAAGGACGTTGGCTTCGGCTTGGGGATCGTTTTCGAATACGGCTTGGATCAATGGCGGCCGGGCTTTCCGGGTGGTCTCATCCACGCCTCCGATGATCGTGGCCGGCAAAGGGGACCCAACCACCTTCTGGTACTCATCGGCCGAGTGGTATTGCGTCGGACCATACTTGGCGAGAAATTTTTCTGTTCCTTCGCGGACGTAAGGAAAGGTGCTGACGCGAGCTACGGTCACCGCGAAGCTGTCGTTGAGGATGGAATCGTCGAAGATGACCGTTGCACCAGCGGCGCGCAGCCCTTCCAGCGCCTTCATAAAAGCCTCGCGCGTCTCCAACCGCAACGGGAGCCGAGCAGCGGCCGTGTGTTCTGCGACCTCAGTCGTCGACTCGGACGCAGGAATGCCCTGAAACGGAATGCCTGCTCCTCCAAGGATGAAGGCAGGAACGCCGAAGCGTTTTCCCTGGAGCGCGTTCGCTTTCAGGTACTGCACATAGGGGCCGGGCTGGGCCTTTGCAGCAGAACCGATCGTGCGGGGATCCAAGGGATCTTCTCCGGCCATGACATCCAGCGCAATGGCTGCATCGGTCACGTCCCGGGCGATTGGACCGGTGTTGTCGAGCAGCCAGTCGAGCGGCGCGATGCCAGCAATGCTCACCAGGCCGCGCGTTGGGAAGACACCGACGACGGAGCTTGTGGCAGCCGGCATCCGGATCGAGTTGCCCGTATCGGTTCCATTGCCGAGCAATGCAAAATTTGAGGTGACTGCGGTGACGCTGCCTCCTGACGAACCACCGGGGCTAAAACGCACGTCATAGGCATTTCCGGTGCGTCCGTACACAGTACTGCGATTGGTATCACTTGCTGCAAAATCCGGCATGTTCGTCTGCCCAAGGATGACGACTCCTGCCGCGCGCAACTTTGCGATGATCGTTGCATCCTTTGGCGCGACCAATTCATGGCCGGGGATCGTGTAACCTTTCCATCCATCCGTGGTGATCAGGCCTTTGATGCTGGTGTTTGCCTTCACAACAATCGGAATGCCCCACATGGGACCGCGCACATAAGTACTGCCACCCGCTTTTGCTTCCGCGTCCTCGTGAGCAGCGGTGGCGAGCACTCCGGGCACGTCCAGATTCTGCACCGCACGATAGATCCCGTTGTATTTCTCAATGCGCGCAATGTACCAGCGTACGACTTCTGTAACGGTATATTTATGGCTGCGGTACAACCGTTCCAACTTGGGGATGGTGACCTCAAGCAGGTCGCGATCCATCGCGTCTTGTGCAACGTTCTTCTTGGTTGAGGGAGCTCCTCTCTGCGCGTATAAGCAGCCAGTTGTGAGGACGGTAAGCACGACGAGGAGATGGCAAAAGCTGGCTCGTATCTTCATGAGATCCTCTGAGCGGAATGATACCGTCTATAAGAACAAATGGCAGCTCACGGTGTCTGCTTGGCCCGATTCCGGGACGTTTGTCGCCAAACCTTACCTTACCGGAACGAAGCAGGGCTTCGCCGCCTAGCGGCGGGCCTCTCAAGTTAAGGATCCATGTGAATCACGCAACAGTAACCACAACTTTCCCTACCTGCACGTTCGACTCGAGATATTCGTAGGCATCCACCGGGTCCTCCGCTGCAGCGCTCAGCGCGCACGCGCACACCAAGAACATTGCGTATAGAGCTCTCATAATTCTCTCCGTCGAGTACATGTCGCTGTTCTGAAGCCGTTGACAATGGTTGCGAATCGGCAACTGCAGGGTGACTGCGGAGATTTCGAAGAAAGGATTGAGCAGACCGTCGGGACGAAATACAGGTTGAGAGTCGGGAAAACTTGAATGCACTTACAACAGCTTCTTCGCACCGGCCACTTTGCAACGCTACTTAGCGCTGCGGGAAGGAACTGATGAGAACCTCTCAGAATCAGGTCAAAATCCGTTCCGATTCAACTGACCTGGGAGCAATCCTTCGCGCCGTCCTTCCTTCTTGCCGCCGCTATCTTTCCCCCAAGCCCAGTACATCCCCACGTATGCGTAGTTCTCCGTCTGTCCGGCGACGGAGTGACCGTAGCACAACAGGAACTGCTCGCCGGGATGGTGCCTGAAGTGGTAGTAGCCGCCCACGTCGATCATGGTCGAGGCCCCGGTTTGTGCCGCTGCGCTCCCCTCGCGGCCATGAGCGAAGACCTCCGCACCCAACTCGATCCGCTCACTGAGTTCTTTCTTCACCAGCCAACCCGTGTATGGAAAGTTGCGCAACCCGTCTTGGGGCACCACCTGATAGCCCGCGCCGCCGTCAAACGTCCACTTTCCCACGTTCTTTTGTAGCCAGATCGGTATCTTGTACCAAACCTTCCCCACGCCTAGTCCCCTGTCCGCGTTGCCAGTGGGGATCTCGAACATCGTGAACGTGCCGATCTGTGGGACGTGTTTACCCTCTCTAATAAAGGCGATCTTCGCGCCCAACTCCATGTCCGTCAGTCCGAACTCAGTCCGCCCAATCCCGCTGGGTGCATACACCGGATTATTGAGCGGCGCTACCACCCCGAACGGAAATATCGCGTGGAGCTGCACGCGAGGCAATGCGCCCCAGTTAAACTCGAAGGCCGGCCCGACAGAGTCCATTTCCACCGGTGTTCCGTCTGCGGCGCCAAATACGTAGAACTCATAGTGATGCAGGTCGACTGGTACAGGATCGTCGGTCTGATACGGTGGCCCCTGCGCCCACG
>JBARIF010000234.1:0-2086 GCA_049799615.1 Terriglobales bacterium | reverse complement strand
CTTCGATCGACCGGAACGCCTGCGGCCCCTGCGGAGGCCGCAAGCGCGGTGCCCCGGCCGGAAGGCGGTGCAAATTCCAGTCCGCCCACGTTGACATTCCGTACCGGCACTCAGGTGGTGGCGTTAGACGTGGTGGTGACTGACTCCAGGGGCCACGTGGTGAAAGGTTTGCAGCAGAGTGACTTCAGCATCGGCGAAGATGGGAAACCGCAGGCATTGCGCCACTTCCGGGAGTATTCGAGGGAGCAGGCTCCACCACCGCCTCCGCCGCAAGCGGAAGCGGAAACGGCGAAGCTTCCCCCGAATATCTTTTCCAATTACACCCAGCCGTCGGAGCCCGGTTCGGTGACCGTGGTCCTGCTCGATCTGCTCAACACGCCGATGGCGGACCAGACTTACGCCCAGGCCCAACTCATCAAATTTCTGAAAACCAAGCCGCCGGATGCGCAATTCGCCTTGTGCACACTGAGCAACAAGCTGCAGATGATCCAAGGCTTCACCAGGGACGAACGTATTCTGCTGGCCTCCGCCCACAGCAAGAAGGCATCGTTCCGCAATAAGTCTGTGCTCGACTCCGACGCGGCGCCGATCTCGATGGAAGCAGGACAGGCCACTGCAAAATTTGTCCCTAACCTCGACTTTTTTGTGCAGGCAATCCAGCTGCAGCAGTCGGAGGCCCGGGTGGTGGACGCAGACCGGCGAATGATGGTTACCGTGGACGCCTTTGCCCAGTTGGCGCGCTATCTGTCCGGTATTCCGGGACGCAAGAACCTGGTGTGGTTGTCGGGTTCCTTCACCCTGGGAATCTCTCCCGACACCAGCGGGCAGGACCCTTTTATTCAGGCGCGGAATTACAGCGAGAACGTGAAGCGAGTCTCAAACCTTTTCGCCGAGGCACACGTGGCCGTGTATCCGGTGGACGTGCGGGGACTGGTGACGGACCCGCTGTTCAGCGCTACCAGCAACGATACACTCGCGCCCTTGTCCATGCAGGGGTCAACCCCTACCGCGCCCGCAGGCCGGGGCGGAGGAGGAGACTTCGCCTTAGGCAAACGCAACGCCAGCAACGCGGTGCCGATCGCCGCGATGCAAGCCTCGGCGGACCAGTTCGGCTTGGCCCAGATGGGGGAACACGCCACCATGGATAAACTGGCGGCGGAAACCGGCGGACGCGCCTTCTACAACACGAACGGCATTGCCAAGGCGATCGACGCGGCCAACGAGGAAGGGGCCAACTACTATGCGCTCTCTTATACGCCGGCCAACAAGAAGTACGACGGATCGTTTCGCAAAGTGAAAGTTTCGCTGGCCGGAAAGAATTATCACCTGGCCTATCGCAGCGGCTATTACGCAGTCGATCCTCATGCCATGGCCAAGCCGGAGAAAGATCTGGCTTCGAGCCTGGCCATGGCCGCCATGCAGCAGGGATCGCCCCAGTCCCGACAGATCGTGTTCGGGGCAAAGGTAATTCCGGTGGGCAAGCCCAGGATGGTGAAGGATGCGCCCGCCCTGAGCGCCAAGGCGGCCAAAAAGAAGCGAAAGGGGGACACGGAATCGGTCGCGATGCAACTTTACGCCATCGACTATGCGGTGACTCCCGCAGACCTGCGCTTCAATCCCATGCCGGATGGGACCTATCACGATGTCATCAATTTCATGGCGACGGCCTTCGACGACCAGGGAGCATTGGTGGCCAGCCAGATCAGCCAGGTGGCCGCCGATCTCAAGCCGGAAACCTTTCGTGATATTCAGCTTGGGGGCGTGCGAGTGCATCAGGAAATCGATGTGCCATTCAAGAGCGTCGCCTTGCGACTGGGAGTGGAGGATGTGGCCGACAGCCACATTGGCACCCTGGAGATTCCGCTGCCGGTCGAGGCCCCGCCGGATGCGCCGGCCGTAGCGAGGCGTTCCATGCCTCCAGTTGAACGTGATTGACCTTGTAGCGCCGGCGTCTCGCCGGCTGTCGAGGCGGCGTCCCGCCGCCTCAACGAAGAATCCCGAGTATAGGTCTCTTCACCGGCCACGGATGCTTTACCCGGCGGCGGGCGGGACGCCCGCCGGACAGCCGGCGAGACGCCGGCGCTAC
>JBARIF010000233.1:0-3947 GCA_049799615.1 Terriglobales bacterium | reverse complement strand
GCCCAGTCGATGCCCAGCCGCAAGTCACTTTCCCGCTGCGCCGTGAACCCGCGGATCGACGACCCGTCAAAAGTCAGGTTGTCCCAGCTCTTGATGAGGAACTTCTTGTCGTAGTCCAGCATGTGCAGCCGGCCCTCGAGATCGCTGAAAAGCACGGTCACCGCCTTGATGTGCTTTTCGTCGGTCAGATATTTAAGCCGCTCTTCCTGAATCTTATGCATCGCAACGCGGTTCTTGCGCTGCTCCTTCGCCTTCAGATTCAACTGTTCCAGTTGGTCATACGAGAGTGCCAGAAAGTTGCGCAGATCGTTCAACATGAATCTCCTTAGATGTAACTATCGACTTTGTCTACAGTGGGGATCGTACGGCTGGTTCGCAACTATCAGGATATCGCGAGCCCTATCTCGCGGCTAATTAAAAAACATTATAAGCCATATTGAAGAGATTTATCCACCGTGTGGGAGGGCACCCCTGTCCACCGCCCTTGACTTTGGTCTAGCTGAATCATTCGCCGGGCGGGGGGCGAGTTCGGCTGTTGTAACGACGCGGTCTAAAACGGCCAAGCCATTCTTTTAACCATATATTTACCAGCCATTCACTTAGCCCTCGAGGTCGCCTGCCAAAATACGGAGGCCACCCCAGCAGTGAAAAGTTCACAGGAGGAATCGTTTCGTGAGAAAAGCTCTGCTTCCCATCGCCCTGGTCGCCGTCGTACTCGGCCTCGTCGCCACGCCTCAAACCAACGCCCAAGTCAACTTGCTCGCTGTCGGCTCCCTTACAGACTCCAAAGCCGGTTCTTATACCGATCTTTCCGGCCTCACCGAAACTTTCCCAAACGGTGCGCCCGCCAATCTTCTCGGCGGCCTCGGCTCTGGCTTGGCCTACGCCTCCGGCAATACGTTCCTGGGATTGCCCGACCGTGGCCCCAACGCCAACATGTACGACTCCGCCGTCGACGACACCGTAAGCTACATTCCACGCTTTCAGACCATCACCATGGACCTCGAGCCCAACACCGGTGGGGGCCTGCCGTTCACGCTCACGCCGACCCTTAAACGAACCACGCTGCTGTTCAGCCTGACTCCCCTGGTGTACGGAACCGGCGTGGGACTTGGCGTGGATTCCGGTGTCCCGCCGGAGAACAATCTATTTCTGCACTACTTCTCCGGTCGCTCCGACAATTTCGCTCCCAAGCGTAACTCCGGCAACGCCAACGACGCCCGCCTGGACTCCGAGGCCATCCGTGTTTCCAACGACGGCTTCCGGGTTTATATCTCCGACGAGTACGGCCCCTACGTTTACGAATTTGACCGCCTCTCCGGCGTGCGCCTGCGCTTCTTCCAACTGCCATCGCACCTGTTCGTCAATAATCTTAGGCCGGTCGGCTCCGATGAAATCGCCGCCAACACCAGCGGCCGCACCGCCAACAAGGGCATGGAAGGTCTCGCCATCACCCCCGATGGCCGCACTTTAGTTGGCATCATGCAAGCCGCGCTTATCCAGGATGCCGCCCAAGGTGGCGACGCCGCGAAACTGCTGCGCATCGTCACCATCGACATCGCCTCCGGAAAGTGGACACACGAATATGCCTACTTGCTCACCACCGGCTCCGGCGTCAGCGAGATTACTGCGCTGAACCAGCACGAGTTCCTGGTCGATGAGCGCGACGGCAAGGGGCGCGGCGACGGCAGCAAGGCCAAGATCAAACAGATCTTCAAGATTGACCTGGCCAACGCGGTCGACGTCGCCAACATGGACGGCCTCACGGCGGCGGGGAACGCTGTAAGCAAGTCTCTGTTCCTGGATGTCGTCGGCGTGTTGTCCGCGCCGCCCTTCAGCATGGATGTCAGGCAGATTCCGTCCAAACTGGAAGGCCTCACCGTCGGCCCCGACGTGAAGCAGGGAAGTAACACGGTACATACTCTGTGGCTCGCCAACGACAACGACTTTCTGCAGGATGTCGATGACGGAAGTGGGACCGGCAGCACTTTCCCGAACCCAAACCAGTTCTTCGTCTTCGGCTTCACCGACACCGATCTGAACGGCTCGAAACTGGTGCCGCAACGATTCAAGTCGTTTCGCTGGTGACTGATTGCAGCAGTTTGCTTTCGAGGGTTTTTCCTGCGCTCGGGTCCGAGTATGAGCGCCCGCCGTCAATCCAGCGGCAGCAGGTATCCGGGCGTTCCGCCTAATCGCCCGCCCAGGGCTTGGGCGTCCAACACGGCCATGTCCCACGTGGTCCACGATTCGGGCGTGAGCCGTATGGTGACATCGTCAAACGATGCAAACACCGGCCCAATTTGAGGATCGGCCATTGCTGCTGCACTCATGTACCGGCTGTGTATGCGCCTATTTATTTCCTGGGACTGTTGGCCCGAAATCAATTCCACTCTTCCGGCAGCTGTTACGCCCCGCTCCGCCCCAGGCCTTCGCACGTCCACCATCAGAGAAGCCTTTGGCCGGTCCGCCACATTACGAGCTTTTCGGCTCCTGGAAGATGTCGCGACATAGAGGCAGCCCGATTCAAAGAGGTACCAGACTGCAGTCAGATGAATAGAACCATCGGCGTTCTCGGTTCCGAGGCTCGCAACATAACGTCCTCGCATTAGTTCATGGAGAGCAGGATCCAGTGTTTGAGTCGGCATTATCTTCTCCGCAACATCTGCTTTCGAGGGTCGGCATCAGCTCTTCATCGCCTAGATTTGCGAACCGCTCAACGGACTCAAATACAAATTGGAAATATTGCTTACAATCTCCCCATCCGCATACTCAGGCCGGTGGGACAGCTCCTTCCAGGCCGGATCATTCACAAAGACGTTCCACTTCGTATTCAGGTCCGCCACATCGGCAAAGGTCAGCATGTAGATCAGGCTCGGCATCCTTGACCCGATCAAGGTATCTCCGAAGAACACGGGAGCCAATCCGGTCCGGGTAAAGATTCCGATTTCCGCCTGATTGAACATTTGTACTTTCAGAATATGTCCCGCATCGCTGGCGCTCTCGTAGGTGCGCAGCTGAAAGATCCTTTTGTCGCCCCTCGGCGCCACGATTTTTGGCCATCCGGCAAACGCGGACATTAGCCAACTTTCCACCCGCACAAAAGCTGGCGCCGACGCCGGCGCTCCCCAGACCGCCGCGGACGCCTTCATGAACTCTGCATCCTGTGCCAGCCGCAGGTCCAGCGTAACCAGCGCTTCCACCGAAGCTGCCGGGATCAGCAGATAGTAGGCCGGCGTCTCCGGGCCTATATCCAGTTTGAACGCTCCCACCGGAGCCATCGCCATCCGGTTCAGCGCCGGAATCAGCGCACGCTCAAAATAGTTCTGGACCAACGCCAACTGCGGTCCGGTCCGCAGCGCATACTTTCGCAACTGGTAGAACTCTAGAGCAGGCGGAGCCAACGCCGAGCCCTCCGCGCCGCTCGTTGTGAATGCAACCCCCGCCATGGCAATCGCCGATGTGACAAACTCTCGCCTCTCCAACACGCCCTCCGATGAAAACCGCCGGCAACAGCTTACGCGATGTCCACGGTTCCAGCGAACCCTATCTGATCTCGAGGTTGCCTCCTTCCAAGCGAGCCGGGATGGGGAGCCCTGGAGGGGACGGGAGCTTCGACCTAATGCAGTATGGACGGCGGTATGGATGGAAGATAAGCCCCAGACACCATCGCTATACTGTGATACCATCATCGGCCAACTTAAGCTATCAGCTATGTTCAGCGACCTGCGCCCGTTGAGTCTTGGAGAGCTGTTAGACCGCAGTTTCTTCCTGTACCGCAAAAACTTCATGCTGTTTGTTGGCATCATTGCGCTCCCGCATCTGGTGCTCCTGGCTTTTCAATTGGCCGGTGTGGTGCTGCAGACGGAGAGGGGCTTTCTGCTGGGACCTGTCGTGAGCGCCCTATGGCTTCTCGGCACCGCCGTGGTTTCGTTGGGAGCGACGGCCGC
>JBARIF010000232.1:0-2046 GCA_049799615.1 Terriglobales bacterium | reverse complement strand
GGACCCACTGGTCCGAAATGACCTAGTGCGTGTGTTTCTGGAAAAAGTTGCCGAGATGCCTGCTGCTCTCAAATTCGCATGGCCCGAGCAGGCCGCTCACATCACAGCGGCTTAACCGGTTATGGCTATACCGAATTCAACCCAATGTAGGCCGCGGAGCGGGGCCCTTCAACGTTACGTACATTACGCAAAAAAGAGGGGAGCGGTTCACGCCATGGCAGAGTTGAAGATCGAACCAAATGCAAAAAAGATGCGTTGGGCGGCGATCCCGGTCAATCCTGCCGCTCATACCAAAAAGAGTTGGTCGGGCGGCTATGTCCCGCCTTTGACTTTTTCTTTCCAGGAGCGTGCTCGGGCTGGGGATCGGCGTTTACTGCTTTTTGAACCCTGGTGGGCTGCGATGGAGTGGTCGAACGGCTCGCAGTCAGCTGATCGTCATGGCTTACTTCCTGGTTTTCGGATAGAAGAGGCGCAACTACGCGCAACGCCTCGACCTCGGTTTCCAATCTCGAGATCTCAAGCTCTTTCTGTCTCAGAAGTTCGTAAATGTCCTTCAGACGCAAGCCCCCAAAGAAAAAATCAGAAATCAAGAGCACCTGTGCCAGCTCCATCAGTTGTGTTCGCTTGCCAACCACCCGATATTACTCTCCGCAGCGGCAGCGCATTCCATCAAGGCCAGGAGCTTGTGCTCCAATAAAGGCCGAATACATTTGCGCAGACCATCCTGTCATTTTCATTTTCACTTGCGACAGAGCGGCGGACCATACATACCGGTTTGACCGTAATCCGGACGTATTGCGATCACTCTCAACAAGTCAATTCTCGCTTCCCTCTCACCGGATTACTTCAGGGTTGCCGATAAGGATCCCCAATTTTGCAGATAACCGACATACGGAAAACAACGCATATTCAATTGTCGAGGAGCCGTTACCCAATCGACCGAATTAGTTCTAGCCGAATCTAGCTTCCCAGGAGGAATTAGTTTTCACGCGGCGGTAGCCACAATGGCCCTATAATGAGCCGATCGTTGCCCAGATGGAAAGCCAAGTCCCTCCAACCCCCGCGCTTCAGCAGACCTCAACCCGCACCGGGAATTCACCTAAGGGTTCATCACTCAAGAGTGTCTTCATCGGTTTGAATGGGGTGCGGTCCGGATGGAGAGTGCTGCTGTTTTACTCTCTACTTGCTTCCCTTATCTCTTTTTTGGTCGTAGCGATTCGGGCGATCCGCGCCTTGTTAAGTTTGCCGCATCACGCGACGAACGTCTTGACCCCTGGTCGGGGGTTATTGAACGAAGGCGTCTTCTTATTTGGAGTGCTTTGTACGAGCGCCATCTTTGCGCGATTCGAGAGACGCAACTTTGCTGATTACGGACTTCCCCTCCGAAGCGCATTCGGCGCACGATTCTTGGAAGGACTACTCTGGGGCTTCGCTCTAATGGCCGGTATGCTGCTGGTGCTGAGGGCGACCGGCAATTTCTATTGTGGTTCGCTTGGTCTTACGCCGGAAAAGATTCCGCCATTCGCGGTACTCTGGGCAGTGTTTTTCGTAATGGTAGGCGTGGCCGAGGGGTTTGCCTTTAGCGGATACGCTCTCTTTGCGCTGACGCGCGGGCTTGGCTTCTGGCCGGCGGCGGCGCTTTTGGCTTTCCTCTTTGGGGGTCTTCACCTTGCCGTCAATGCTGGAGAGAACTGGTTGGGTTCGGTGAATCTTGTCATAGTGGGCCTTCTGGTGGCTTTCACGCTACAACGTACCGGCAATTTATGGTTTGCCATCGGCATGCACGCCGCGTGGGATTGGGCTCAGAGCTTCTTGTACGGAGTCGCCGACAGTGGCGTCACCGTCATCGGGCACTTGCTGAACCCATCGTTCCAAGGCTCCAAATGGATGACGGGTGGAACTGCGGGACCGGAGGGCAGCGTCGTCACGCTGCTCGGATATGTATTTGTGTTCGCGTTGATCAAATTTCGATTCCCTGAAGCACGCTATAAAGGGGGGCAGTACGAGCGCTGCTGATGGCAAAGGAGTTTTGGAACGGCCTCGGGT
>JBARIF010000231.1:0-6018 GCA_049799615.1 Terriglobales bacterium | reverse complement strand
GGACCCACTGGTCCGAAATGACCTAGTGCGTGTGTTTCTGGAAAAAGTTGCCGAGATGCCTGCTGCTCTCAAATTCGCATGGCCCGAGCAGGCCGCTCACATCACAGCGGCTTAACCGGTTATGGCTGTACCGAATTCAACCCAATGTAGGCCGCGGAGCGGAGCCCTCCAACGTTACGTACATTACGCAAAAAAGAGGGGAGCGGTTCACGCCATGGCAGAGTTGAAGATCGAATCAAATGCAAAAAAGATGCGTTGCGCGGCGATCCCGGTCAATCCTGCCGCTCATACCAAAAAGTGTTGGTTGGGCGGCTATGTCCCGCCTTTGACTTTTTCTTTCCGCTCAGCAGCGTGCTCAGGCTGTGGATTGGCGTTTACTGCCTTTTGAACCCTGGTGGGCGGCGATGGAGTGGTCGAACCGGTTGCAGTCGGCTGATCGTCATGGCTTACTTCCTGGTTTTCTGATAGCCGCCAAACCAGACAGCCTGCCCTCTTGAGACGGGTCCCCGGGACACACCCCGGGCTGCAAAAGAGAGGGCTCTCGAGGTCACGTCCACGGACACAATCGTGTCGAGCCGGTGGACAGGAAGAGTAGATGCATCGGGTCGAGGCACAAAGGCACAGACCCCGACGTGGAAATCAACTCAGTCAATGTCTACCTGTGGAGTCACACAACTTTGTCGTTGTCGGTAGCATCTGAGGGTATCGGTGAGCCGCAAGTTCAAAAGGCATGAGCAGATCTGTTTAACCTGCATTACCATCCTCGTGTGTTTACCTGCAGTGAGTTGCAACGGGCAAGACTTCGGTTTCTTGCAGCCGACGCCCAACAACCTCTGCAAGTGTCTGCCCGTTGAGCCGGACATCGCTGATTATCGGCATCTAGCCAAGCATGTCCCAATTCCTAAAATCGCTGCACAAGAAGTCTCGGTTGAGATCATTCTTACCTGGTCACAAGACCCCGTTATGCCTCCCGACGCGCCACGAACTGGGCGAGAACTTGAGGTTTTTCATATTGCAAACGCGTTTTTGCAAAACGCAAGTGTGAACGCGGTAGACTGCGATGTTGTCATGGAGATTTCGCAGATTGCGGACAAGAGTTCGTCCCGGATGATCGTGGAAACTCCGGTTGATGATGAGTATTGTAGTGCCCGCCAAAATATGCGAGCGCAACTAAAGCAGCATGGCTTTCGCCTCGACTCGCAGCATGGAGGGGAACTTCCCCAGGCCTTGCCCGTGGATGTTGTAGGAATGGCATTCGAAGATTTCGAGCATGATCGTGGGCCTGTAGCGACCTTATGGGAGCTTCATCCTGCGATTGTGACTTTACACTAATGTAGTAGGATGCAAGCGCTTTGACCCGTCTGCTTCTACTTGCCCTACGTGTTGTCGAGCCACCTTCTTGCCCGCTAGATTATTTTCACAAGTGTGCAAGTTTGACCAGTCGCGACACTGTGCTCACTCTTATCATCTCGGCCGGTGGGTAAGTTCAACTTTTTACTCCTGGTTGTGGGGTTGGTGGGCTGGTCATCAACTTGTTGAGCGGACGACGAACTGCGAGTTGAAGATAGGGTAATACGAGTCCCGGCGCCATGAATCCCGCTATCAAGGTCTTGGCCCTTCTTCCATCTGACTGTTAGCAACCCAGGGTCCATTACTCGCCTCAAAGACCTTCAGTTCGCGGGCGGACAAATGCAGCCGGTAATCGTTCCCACATCGTCCAGGAAAGCGAGGAAGCTCATAGCACGTGCCGCATTGGCAATGGGAGTCATTTTTCTTGCAGCCATTTTCGTGCTGGCATGGCACTGGCCATTTAGCCGCAAAGCGGTCTTGCAGGAATTGGAGGCCGCGAGCCTGAGCAGGGTGGATGCAGGTACGTTTCGCGCTACCTACTTCCCGCGCCCGGGTTGCATTCTCGAACACGTGACCTTCCAGCACAATCCGAAACTTGGGTCGCCACCGCTGATCACGATCGAAAGGCTAGGAATTGAGGGTAGTTTCTCCGGCCTTTTCACAAAGCACGTCAGGCTCGTTCGTGCGCAAGGCATGCGCGTTCTAACACCTCCGCTGGGCTCCAATGAGCACTTTCAAACGCCTGAGAGATCGCCTGTCGTGATCGACGAACTAGTCGCGGACGGAGGGATTCTTGAAGTGGCCTCGCGGGAGGCGGAGAAGCAACCACTGAAGTTTTCCTTTCGTAACTTTGCCCTTAGAAACGTTGGCACTAGTGGCCCGGCGTCGTTTCAAGCCGCCTTTTCAAGCCCGGAGCCGCCAGGGGAAATAACTACTACGGGCAAATTTGGTCCTTGGAGTGCCGACGATGTAGGCAATACTGCAGTATCGGGGGAATACGTATTTCAACAGGCGGATTTGGGTGTGTTCCGCGGCATAGCCGGGCTGCTTTCTTCTTCTGGTAAGTTCTCAGGCGTGCTCGATCGCATCGAGGTTCAGGGCCTGACTGATACGCCGCGCTTCACGGTGATCTCAAGCTCCCATCTGGTGCAATTGCGAACTCAGTTCCACGCCGTGGTGAACGGTGAGAATGGAGACACGTTTTTGGAGAAAGTAGCTGCAGCTTTCTTGAAAACGACGGTGTGGTCGAAGGGAAGTGTGGCTGGAAGACCCGGGCAACCAGGCAAAACCGCATTAGTCGAACTAGCGGCAAATGATGGGCGAATCCAGGACATTCTACTGCTCTTTACCCGGTCCCCGCGAGCGCCGATGTCTGGGACAGTAAGCTTTCGCGCCAACGTCGCCATCCCGCCAGGAAAACGACCATTTCTAGAGAAAGTTGTGTTGCAGGGTGATTTCGGAATAGATGCCGGTAGCTTTACGAAATCCGACACACAAGAAGGGGTCAACCATCTCAGCGAGGGAGCCCTCGGCGAAGAAGAGCATAAAAAGACGCAAAAGGACGAAGATGATCCTGCGACGGCGCTCTCGGACTTGAAGGGACACGTTCTCCTGAGAGACGGCACGGCTAGATTCTCCAATCTTTCGTTTAGCGTCCCCGGGGCCTTGGCTCAGATGCAAGGAACCTACAATCTGATCACCGAAAAGATTGATCTTCGCGGGACGCTAAGGACTGATTCCGAACCGTCGAACACGACGCACGGGATCAAGGCCATGATGTTGAAAGTTCTGGACCCTTTCTTCAAGAAAAAGCATGCCGGCTACGTGATGCCGGTCAAGATCACAGGCACTTACGAGCACCCTTTGTTCGGGCTGGATTTGAGTGACCGGGAAGATAAGAAGCCTCACACGCAGGACGCGGACACCTCTCGATTCCCGAGCGAGACGGAACACTGACTGGACGTAAAGATGGAATTTCGCTTGATGTTTAGACTTCTACTGAATGATCTAGTGTCGATCGGCTAACCTTACGCGCTATGGCTGCAGGGCACGTCGTTCAACGCTGGGGCGCGTGCTCAATAACGCAGTCCTGGTTACGGCGCGAGCGGGCTAGGAAGGGGAGTTCCTGCTTTCCGGGGACGGTCGCATTTCCATGGCTGATCCTGAATCGTGCGGGTCTCCAAACGTGAGCAGGCGCCGAGGGCGAGGAGGAAACCGGTCATGGCCAAGACTTGCTGCCAGGCCAACTCGGTAACGCCCCGCGACACGACTTCGCGCAGCGTCGATACGGTTGGTAGGCCAGTGATCTCGCCGATTGTTGATGTAAAATCCCCAGGTAATCTAAGCAGAGTGGAATGCGGCGGCCCTGAATCCGAACGATCGTAAGACATCATCGGCTATATCAGCCACTGGAAACCTCAGCAATACGTGTGGAGACATCTCTGAAAGGGCCGCGAGTTGACGATCAACCAGCCCTCTGTCAAATCCGAATACCAAGAGTACCGTCATCACTTCCTCAACTGTGCGGTATTTCCGCGCAGCACCGGAGCTTAGACCATGCCTGACAACAGAGATTTCAGCGACTCCGCCTTCGGATTGATCGATGAACACGTCTGCTCTCATAAAAGTCCGTCGCTAGCTCGCGAGAGGTCAGGGAAAGATCGCATCGGGCAAGTTTCATGTTGCGCGAGCAAGCATTTCGCTGAATGCAGTCTCTAGATGCGATCCGCTTAGAATACTTGCCGATTCCCATTCGACCGGCAGAAATTCACGGTAACGCCAGGCTCCGTTATTTTGCTTTGCCGATGTCCGCAGGATAGGCAAACTGCTCCCACCTGCCTAAGGTCGGTCTCCTTCGAGACATCACTTTCTCGCACCGCAAGCCAGCCGGAGACAACCGGTCCGCTACAGTCGTCACAGAGGTAAGCCGAGAGGTGAAGGTATTGTGTGCGCATTTCTCTCCTCTATCACGTTGAGAAACTAGCACAAAGCATAAGCTTTTAACCATCAAGACATCTGTTCACAATTGCTCGGCTAGCCAGTTGCGCCGACTCGACCCAGGAACCGGTACTCAAGCCCTTCGCGCCTTTAGGATTTCTCGTCGCCCCAACTGGTAGCTTACAAAACGGATGGTTGTTGTAAATAGGCGTGGCGGTTGAAAACCCCCCTCTTTTGAAAAAACTGTCCCAGCCGAGGGATAGAAAATGTCCACCAAAATCGAGAACGTCGTTCATAGGGCATCCTAGCGCAAAGAACTTTCTGCGAACTTCGAGAGCGTGAGTTTTTCAACAGCTACGCGATTTTACGACAGTTACCTCAGACCCGATGTTTGGCACGCCGGATGACACGCTTGATGACAGATTTGTCACGTCTGAAGCCCTCGGTGCGATCGTGAAGGCGTGAAGGCGCTGTGAGCATTACCCGGTAAAACAGGCGGTACAGCAAGACCAGCCAGCAAGTGGGTTCATCGCGACCCTCTCCGACGATTCTCACGCATCGGACCTCTCGCCCCACGGCGATCCCGACGCCACCACCACGTCCCCGCGTGTACGAGAACAAACCATCAGTAGAGCTACCAGCACCAGCCAAACAATCGTTGCCATTCTTAGTCCACTCCAGCGGGTTTCGCAACGTAAGCGTAAAAAGCCAGTCGTGCCTGCCGACGAACTGGAAATTGCAACTAGGATGCGGTTTCTACCCCTGTAGAGGGCTCCAGCAGCCCGGTACCGAAATGAAGTCGCTGGTGCAGTCCGCGCGGAATTCCTGATTCAGCCACACTTCAGATTGGCCCAAGGGATTGTCGGTGGAATCAATTACACGCAATATAAAAAGGCGCCCACTTTTGCGCTAGGTTGAGATTGTTCGCACCACCAACCTAGCGAAAAGGAGCGCCTTTATGAGTCAAGAAAAGTATATCGGCATGGACGTTCATCAGGCCACCATCTCCGCTGCGTGATGGATGCTCAAGGCAAGCTGATCATGGAATGTCTGCTGGAGACCAAAGCCGCCACGATTGGTCAATGAGGTCGGCCACGTGTGCTTCGGCACCGAGTCACCCATTACACGTTATGCCCCCTCGGAGAACCAGAAATAGCCATAGGCCACGAGCCTCGGATAGAACCATGGTTGACCTTGAACCGCAGTCTGGCTTGCTGCTCTCTCGAACTCGATGGCATCGCCAGCATACCGCGGAGGAAATTATGAGCATGGGCAATCGGCCAAGCTTCTCCAGAGAAGCGAAACTTCAGTGGGCTGGATCTCGAGAAAAAAATCTCGCCTCCGGTCGAGGCAGAACTTTCTTCTTGACATCCCTTTTTATAGAACTCATTGACCCGGGTTGTGAGTATAAACGCGTGTTTACAGCAGTTGAGAAATCTCGTGCCCGAATGGCATATGCTCTGACGAATTCAGGATCCAGCCACGTCAGATTTGCCAGAAACGCGCGCGAAGATCTCACGGTAGAATTGCGGATGTGACTGCCAAGTCTGTGCCGTCACGATGCGCCCGTCGCACACCGCTTCGTCGGTGACATAAATCGCTTTGGCCTGCTCCGCTTCGAGGCGCACATGTTCGTAGCAGGTCACACGTCTACCGCTGATTAGCCCCGCAGCAGCCAGCACTTGAATGCCATGGCAGATGGCGAAGATCCACTTCTCCGCTCGATCGAAA
>JBARIF010000230.1:0-2280 GCA_049799615.1 Terriglobales bacterium | reverse complement strand
TCGTGTTGGCGAAAAAGAAATCGTCCAGGATGACTTCATCGAAATGCTTCGCCGTGATCTCTGATACGTGCTTCACATACTCGCGGTCCGCGGGCTTGGTGTAGGTGAAAGACACGAACTGGCCATTGTCGCTGTCGGAATAGCAGATGGCGCCCGCAACCTGGACGCCGTGGCCCAGGAAAAACTTCTTGGCGTCTTCAATTACCTGGTCATCGGCGAGCACGCGGCTGCGATAGGTTTCGATGTAGACCTTGTCGACGTGCACCTGCCCGCTGATGGTGGCCCAACTACTCTCGAGCCACTGGTGGTCCTTCATCTTGACGGTCGCCGCGACCGGGATGTAGACGACGGTTTCGAAGCTTTTTTGGGAAGCGCCCGCCCATGCAAGTGAGCAAGCGATGGAAAGTAAGACTGCCGATAACGCCCATAAACGCAAGAGTCGAGTCGTCAAGCGCTGTCTCCTCGGAGAAGTAATAGCCACAATCCCCGGCCATGCACCGGATCGTTGCCCTCAGCTGGCCACCCTACCCTAGACAACAAAATCGATATTGTAAAGGGGGAGGGCTGGTAATCGGCTATGCCGGGGACACGCGGTCTCGGTATCTGCCACTTACGCCAGGGCCGTTCCGTTCTCTGGAGGAAGGGGCAGGCCCTATCTGGAGCCGAATTGTTGTTCCCTCGTCCTGGAACGATAAATCTCGAGGCTCCCTCCTGATGCACGCTCTCAACTCCACGTTGGCAGCAGGCTGCCTGCTCTCGCCCTTTCGCCCGAAAATAGCCCGCCGAAAATACCACTTCAGTGGCGGGTAGCAACACCAAACCAGCACGTCCCGTCCGGACGTCTGAAATGCCGGTATCCCCGTCCTCGTCCCTCCGTTCTTTGGAGGGACGCCTGCCCCATTTTTATTGCGAAATTTACATGCTTTTAACCCGCGCCTTGCAGAAAGCGCCTATCCTTCTTACTTGGATATCCATCCATACAAACGGCGCAAGAAGAGCGATGAAGCCCCGACTCCATTCGTCGCACGGCCCCGGAGGAAAGCGCGCATGAGCACTGCCCTCGCAAAGAATCCCTCACCCGAACCTGACTACGGCCACCTGGTGCGGTTGACAGTGCGGGCGTGCCAGGTGGCAAAAGAAGCAGCCGGAGCCGCGGCCGAAGGCATCGCCACCGGTTCGCCCATCCTGCTCAATTCCTTGCGACAACGCGAAAAAGAACTCGATCGCCTCGACATGGAAATCGACGACGGAGTCACCGACGCGATCACCAAGGTCGGCGCCTCCGAAGCCCGCGAACTGCTCGCCTGCATGAAGTTCATGATCAGCCTGGAGCGCATTGGGGACCTTCTGCTCAGTTTCGCCAACAGCGCGCACGCGGCTGGTGGACGGCTCGATCCACAGGACGTCCGCGAACTCACCCAGATGGCGACGATCCTCGAAAAAATGCTCACCGACGTCGGCGATTCCTTCTCCACCCGCGACGTCAAGAAAGCCATCGACGTGCTCCGCGCCGACGCCGAGATGGACCGCTTGCGCAACCTGATATTCCTGCGCCACATCGAGAACCCGGAAAACATCGCGCGCCAGGCCAGCCTGCAAGTGATCTTCATGACCCAGTCGCTCGAACGCGCCGGCGACCACACCAAGAATCTCGCCGAGGAGGTTTGCCACTTCGTCAGCGGACACACCGTCCGCCACGTCCTGATGGCCTACAACAAACCTATCGAACAGCTCTTCATCGAGTGGCTGCGCACGAAGGATGGGGAAGAGCGGTAGGCGCAGTTCTCTCAGGTGTCAGGTCTCAGGTGTCACGCTTCAGTCGTTAGTCATTGGGATCGGTCTGTAAGACCTGGCTTTCTCCCTAACTTCCGGTTTTTCCATCAACAGTCTGAGACCTGAGACCTGATCTGATACCCGACACCTGCTCTCGTGATCCACATCACAGCTTTCTGAGACATCCCCCCTCATGGTTGTATCTGGATGAAAAGGCTCGCCACAGCCTCGGGAAGGGATCTCTTCGCTGCCCCTCCGGCAGCCTGCATCTTGCTGCTTCCAGGCGGCTTAGTAACTTCCTGGGAGACCAAAGTGGCGCTCTACGTCCTGCCCTTGGTAGTGGCGGCGGCGGCTGTCATGTTCGTCATCTGGCGGATGCACACGAAAGACATCGGTGCCTTGACCCGGGAACTCGACCAGGCCCGTAGCCTCGTCGACCAGCGGCAACACGAGCGCGATCTCGCGCAGGACGAACTCTTCCGCCGTCTTTACGAAGAGCGTGAACTC
>JBARIF010000229.1:0-6090 GCA_049799615.1 Terriglobales bacterium | reverse complement strand
TTCTTTGGCAGCGCCGATGCCCGCGTGTACGCAGTGGAGATCGATACTGGCCGCAAGCGCTGGATACAGGAACTGGGCGGCAGAATTTACTCCACCGCCTATGCCGCGGCGAAACATCTTTACCTCGGCTGCGGAGACGGCAAGGTCTACTGCCTCGAGGCTTCATCCGGCAAGACGGTGTGGAGCGCTCCCACCGGAAACGGAATTGACTCCTCGCCTGCAGTGGCAGGAGACACAGTGCTGATCGGCTCGGAGGACTTCTTCTTCTATGCGCTTGATGCCGCAACCGGCGCGGTGCGCTGGAAATACGAGACTGGACTTGGAATCTCGTCCTCCCCAGCGGTCCTCGAAGATCTGGCAGTCGTCGGCAGCAAGGACGGGTTCCTCTACGCCTTCGAGATTCCAACCGGCCAGCTACGCTGGAAGGCCCAGGCCAGCGATGTCGTCACCGCGCCTCCAGTCATCGCCCGCGGCCTGGTTTGCATTCAGGCGGGAGGGACCCACGCGTTCGACATCGCGACCGGCCGCGTGGCCTGGAGAGCCGGGCTGGGCGGGTCGGTCCAGTCAGCTCCGGTGCTGACCGGCGACGCTATCTACGTGGCCACCAACGACGGTGAGGTTTATGCGTTGGAATAAGCCACTTGCCACCGTCCTGCTCTGCGCGTTTGCGGTCCTGGCTTCGGCCCAGGCAACACCGGAGGCCCAGCCGCAGGCTCCCTTCGTTCACCAGAAGAAGTACGTCATGGGCACGGTCTTCGAGATTATGGCTTATGGCGAATCGGTAGCACAGGCGTCTGCCGCTGTCGATCAGGCGCTAAAGGAAGTCGTCCGGCTCGATGATGTGATGAGTGATTACAAGCCGGACAGTGCCTTGAGCCGCTTGAATCAATGCTCGCATTCCCGCCCCGAATCCGTCCCGCCCGACTTGTATCGCGTGATCGGCGAGGCGCTGCAGTATTCCCGCCTCTCCCGGGGGAAGTTTGATGTGACGGTTGGCCCGCTAGTCAACCTGTGGAAAGCCGCCATCCGTGGCGGGCACCCCCCTTCTCCCGCGGAAGAAGAGAGGGTTCGGGCTTGCGTGGGCTATCAGAAAGTCGAACTGCTTCCCCCGGACCGGGTTCAGTTCCACTCGCCCTGTACCCAGATTGATTTGGGCGCCATCGGCAAAGGCTACGCCCTGGACCGGGCAGCTGCCGTCTTGCGCGCGCACGGTATCTCCCACGCCCTGCTTGACGCTGGAGGGAGCACGCTGGTCGCAATGGGCGCTCCTCCCGGACAGGCCGGCTGGCTGGTGCACCTGAGAGACCCATCGAACCAGGTAGACCCGGTGGTCAGGCTGTCCGACAGCAGCGTGTCCACCTCGGAGCAAACCCCGCCCAGCCTCCTCTCGCCGGAGGCAGCAGGACACATAATCGATCCGGATGACGGAGCGCCGGTAAGAAGCAGTTTCGCGGTCAGCGTGGTCGCAGCGACCGGTACGGCTTCCGACGCGCTTTCGACGACGATGTTGCTGATAGGCCCCGAAAAAGGTAAGCAACTGGTCACGAATCTGGCAGGCGTGGCCGCCATCTGGGTCGCTTCGGACGGGAAGTCGGAGTTGGCGTCCAACGGCCCCCAGATTCAGGTCAATGGTGGCGTACAGCGCCCGGCCACCATAGGCCAGACCGGCTCCGGCGCCCGGCAATGATGGCAAACGTGAAGCACATGTCGACGCGAGCCCGAGTTCTGACGTTGATTTGCCTGCTGGCGGCGACGCCCGGCTGGTGCCGGGTGTTTTTGCGCTGGAGCCAGCCTGCGATTCCTGCTCCGGCAATGATGGGCCTCAAGGACCTGTTGGTCGCCTGGGACGATGCAGCGCTCATCCGGAAAGCCCGCAGGCAGGGCTATCGCGTCTATGCCGAGGTCCCAGCGGGCAAGACCGCGGATATGGCCCGCACCACGGCAAAGAAGAGTCTGGCGGGGATCATCCTCAATCCCGGTGATGCGCAGCCGGGCCAAATTGACCAGGAGCTTGGTCAACTGCATTCGTCCTATCCCCACCTTCCTGTTCTTCTGCTCAACCCCAAGGCGAGCCAGCCGCAGATGAAGGGACAGCTGGTCATCAAGAAAGACGGCATTCTTCAGGTGACCAGCCCGACCGCCCAACCCTGGATCGATTCCAATCTCGCCCTCATTAGGTTCGATCAAGCGTTCCGCCCGGCGCAGGCCCCTCTTTATGAGTTCCACTGGGATGTGTCCGACTCCCAGCAACCGGAAAGTGACCCAGCCCCTGCGGACTATGAGCTTGCCGTGGCCGAGGCTGGGGCGTTCCATGCCGATCTCGTGCTGGATCCCCCTCCCACGCTGCAGACCGACCTTGCCCAGAACAATCCCGCAGCCCAGGCCGTCGTCAACCAGATCAAACGCTCTTTGACGTTTTTTTCGGCAGGAGAAAAGAATGCCGCCGAACCGGAAGCCAACGTTGGCGTGATCACTGACTCCTACCAGAAATCCTATGAACCGACTAACCTTTTCGCGCGCCACAACATTCCGTTCGCGGTCCTGAAAGCTTCAGAGCTGAAGCGGCAAGGCCTCGAGCGCTTCGACCTGCTGGTGGTTTTCGCCACCCCGGACGACGACACCATCAGGATGTTGGCGGACTTCGCTTCCAAGGGCGGCATAGTCCTAGTGGTGGACGCACACGGCCCTTACCCCTGGCAGTCCGGCCGGCGTCTTCCCGCTGGTGAGTATTCCGTTGCCTATGCCACCGGCAAAGGCCGGATCATCGAACTCCAGGGACAGGTGATCGACCCCGAAACCTTTGCCCAGGACATACGCCGCCTGCTGGATAAAGATCAGGACAAAGGCAAGCTGGCTCTCAGCCTCTGGAATGCCCTGACCGTGGTTGCAGTTTCGTACCAGTCGCCCGGCGGCGAGAAGGTAGTGGAGTTGGTCAACTACGCTGAGGAACCGATTTCAGTTCAGGTACGAATCCAGGGAAAGTTCTCTTCTATTCTGTATGAGACTCCCGAGCGGGCTTGCTGTGAGTCTCTTACGCCAACGCAGCGTGGGGCATTCACTGAGTTTGTGGTCCCTTCGCTGCGGATCGCAGGCCGGGTGCATCTGGCAAGCCGAAAACCCACTGACCATAAAACCGAGGTGAAATGAAAATCACGCGCCGTAGTTTTGCGTTCTCCATTGTTCTGCTCTTCGTGCTGCTGCTCCTGCCTTCCACCAGCCAGGCCCGGAAGAACGCCTCCCAGAGCTACTTCATGTACGTCGGCACTTATACCGGCCCCGAGAGCAAGGGAATCTATGCGTACCGCTTTGATGCCGCGACCGGTCAGGCAACGCCGATCGGGCTGGTGGCGGAGACCGTCAACCCGTCATTCCTGGCGATCGATCCGACCCGGCGATTTCTGTATGCGGTCAACGAGGTCTCGGACTATCAGGGGAAGAAGACGGGTGCGGTCAGCGCCTTTGCCATCGACCGAAAGTCAGGCAAGCTCACCTTCCTGAACCAGGTCCCGTCGCACGGCGCCGGGCCTTGCCATATATCGCTCGACCAGACCGGAAAATACGTCCTGGTGGCCAATTACGATAGCGGTAGCGTAGCTGTTTTCCCGGTACTCAAGGACGGCAGGCTGGGCGAAGCCTCGTCGGTGGACCAGCACACCGGCCACGGTCCTAACCCTGAACATCAGGAAGGGCCGCACGCGCACCAGATCGATCTCTCCCGCGACAACCGCTTTGCGTTAAACACCGATCTGGGGCTTGACCAGGTACTGGTTTACCGCTTCGACGCGGCCAAAGGCACGCTGACTGCGAACGATCCGCCCTTCGCGGAAGTTGCGCCGGGCGCAGGGCCGAGGCACTTCGTTTTCCATCCCAGCAACAAGTTCGTGTATGTGATCGCCGAACTGGGTTCCACGGTGACTGAATTTTCCTACGATGCCGCCAACGGTAACCTGAAGCGCCTGACCGCAGTCTCAACCTTGCCGGAGGGATTCAAAGGACAAAACGATACCGCGGAAATCAAAGTGGACGCCGCCGGAAAATTTCTCTATGGCTCGAACCGGGGGCACGACAGCATTGCCATCTTCGCCCTCGATCCCGCAACCGGCGCCCCCAAATTGCTGGAAAACGTCCCCACCGGTGGCAAGACGCCTCGCAACTTTGAAATCGCACCCGGGGGCGGTTACCTGCTGGCGGCCAACCAGGCCAGCAACAACATCGTCGTCTTCAAGGTCGATCAGCAAACCGGCCACTTGACACCCACGGGCGAGGTTTTGCCGGTGACGTCGCCAGTCTGCATTAGATTTGTGAAGATCAAGTAACTGTAGGGACGCTGGTATCTCGATTTGAGGTCCGGCTCTCAACCCGAGGCGACGCCCTGATATGAGAGTGCTTCTCTCCTTTCCCAGGGTCATGCTGAGCTTGCGAGCATCTGGCGTGCAGTACACATGCGGCCGGCAGCGATCGCGTCCTTCCACGCCGGATGACGCCGAGGCGAAAATAGACCGCGGTGGCTCACTTCCACTTCCCCAGCCCCTCCACAATGGTGATGTAGCGATCAAGGGGAAGGTCCGTGAATCGCTCTACCGCCCCGCTCGGCAACGGCCATTTCACTTCGAGCCAGTCAATCTTCTTGCGCGCCCCAAGCCCCAGCACCATGCGGGGATCTTGCGACGACAGGTAGCTGCCCCCGCCCACCTTCATATGACTGCGTTTGAGATCGCCCGCCTGGTAAGAGATTCGCGCTCCAATCGCGTCCGGGTTCGACTTTTTCCCGATCAGTCGAACGCCCAGCCAGTGGCTCTGTTTCGCGGCCTGGTTGCGCAACAGAATCGGTGGTCCGCCATTCACCGCAATCAGAACGTCCACCGCGCCATCGTTGTCGAAGTCTCCGATAGCCATGCCGCGCGCCGAAATCTGGGTGGAGAATATCGGACCGCTCTGCGGGCTGACGTTCTCGAATCCCCGTCCGGTGTTGTGCATGAGAATGGGCGGCTCTTTATATGTGACCCCGGGATGCAGGCCCTCGATCAGATCATCGGGATTGCCGTTGGCCAGAAACAGATCGAGGTTGCCGTCATTGTCGTAGTCGAAGAATTTCAGTCCCCAGCCGCTCATCAGCCGGGTGGCCATGCCTACCCCGGTTTCCCGAGCCTTGTCGTCAAAAGTTTCGTCGTGATTGTTCTGATAGATGGAGTAAATTTCGCGGTCGATATTGGCCACGAACAGGTCCATCCAGCCATCCTGATCGAAGTCGGCGGAGTCAACGCCCATGCCGGAACGGGCCCGGCCGTCGGCGCTGAAGGCCACGCCGGCCGGAGTGCCGATCTCTTCAAACTTACCTCCCCCGCGGTTCATGAACAGGAAATTGGCCACGGTGTCATTGGCCACGAACAGATCCATGCGGCCGTCGTTATTAAGATCGGTGGCCACCACTCCCCAGGCCTTTCCCGTGTGCTTTCCGATGCCCGAGGCCTGGCTGACGTCCGTAAATGTGCCGTCGCCGTTGTTATGGAACAGCCAGCTCGGCATTGGGTTATAGAGACGGGGAATGCAATATCCGTGCTTGCCTTCCTCGCCCGGTCCGCAGGTCTTGTTCAGAGACTTGGAGAACTCCACAAACTGGCAAACGAACAGGTCAAGGCGCCCATCATTGTCGTAATCGAACCAGACCGCGCTGGAAGCCCATCCCGGCGCGGCCACGCCGGCCTTCTCGGTCACATCGGTGAACGTACCATCGCCGTTGTTGTGATAGAGGATGCTGCGGCCATACTGGGTAACGTACAGATCAGGAAAGCCATCGCCATCGTAGTCGCCAACCGCCACGCCCTGACCGTATCCGCCGCCGGCCACTCCGGCTTTTGCGGTCACGTCGGTGAAGGTGCCATCACGATTGTTGCGATAGAGCGCATTGCGTAATGGAGGTTCGGGAGTGAAGAAGTCGCACTTGCCGCTGTTGACCAGGTAGATGTCCATCCAGCCATCGTTGTCATAGTCGAGAAAGGCGCATCCCGCGCCGGTGGTTTCGGGCAGATATCGTTCGGCAGACTTGCCGTTCACATGCGTCCAGGTAATGCCGCTGACGGACGCAGGGAC
>JBARIF010000228.1:0-2389 GCA_049799615.1 Terriglobales bacterium | reverse complement strand
GCACAGGCTCCGGCCACCGCGGCACAGCCGCTATTCCACAAGAGCGAACAGGTCGCCGACTTCCGTGCCGGGTGAGGTTCGAAAAACTAGCCCGCGGTCGCGGGCTAAAAGCGGCGCGCCGGGTGTTGGACTTCAGAACCCGGACCTTTTTCGGTGTCATCTTGAGCGGAGCAGACCGATTCGCGAGCGAATCGGCCTGCGGAGTCGAAGGACCCTTAATCCGTCCCGCAAGTGTCGCTGCGGTCGGGTTTTCGTCCGGTACGATTTGGATCGGCAACCACGGCGCACAGATGAAATAGGGGTCCTTCGACTCCGCGGCTGCTTCGCGATGCGAAGCAGCCACTCCGCTCAGGATGACACGGTTTAGGAGTGGATGTGCTGAGGGTCTGACGTCCGGGGGTTGACGTCCGACGTCCGACGTCCGACGTCTGAGGTCTGACTTCCGCCGTCAGAGGCCCGACGCCGAACTCCAACTCCCGCCCTGCCTTTCCTTCCCGTACAATACAAAGTTCTCTCAGCCCAACTGGAGCCTCGAAGCATGCGCAAGAACCTGGTGCCGCTGTCCTTGATTTTTCTGATCTGCGGAGGGTTGGCACAGAATGCATCCCATCTCATGACGGTTCATCTTGCACCGGCCGCAATTGCTGCATTTCAAAGGATTGATGCCGAGCACATCCGGGCTCATGTCCGCTTTCTCTCCCACGACCTGCTCGAAGGACGCGGCACCGGCCAGCGTGGCGGCGACATCGCGGCAGAGTACATTGCCACGCAATTCGCTCTCGATGGTCTGAAGCCTGTCGGTGACAACGGGACTTACATGCAGAAGGTCCCCATGGTCGGCATCACTCTCGCCCCCGGAAGTACATTCTCGCTGGTCCCCGCTAAAGGCCGTGCCCGCGAACTCAAGCTGCTCTCCGAATACGTGGCTCAGGATGAAACTCAACAGCCGGATTCAACCGTAAACGCAGAGATCGTGTATGTCGGCTACGGCATTGAGGCCCCGGAATATCAGTGGGACGATTACAAGGGCGTTGATGTGAAAGGTAAAGTCCTGCTGATGCTGGTGAATGAACCGCCTTCCGACGATCCCAGGTTCTTCAAGGGTAAGGCGCTCACTTACTATGGCCGCTGGACCTACAAGTACGAGGAAGCCGCCCGCAAGGGCGCGGTCGGCGCGATTCTGATTCACCAGACCGAGATGGCCAGTTATCCCTGGGAAGTGGTGCGCAACTCAAATTCGGGTGAGAAGTCCTATCTTAAACTGGACGGTTCGCCGAAGTTGAAGGTCGCCTCCTGGATTCACTTTGATGCCGCCAAAGAACTGGCCTCCATGGTCGGCCTGAACGTGGAGCAGATGATGGTGCAGGCGCGCTCGCGGGAATTTCATCCAGTGGTGCTGCCAGTAAAGCTTGAGGCCCACATGGTGAGCAAGGTCCGGCCGTTTGAATCCAACAACGTGATCGCCATGCTGCCCGGCTCCGACGCAAAATTGAAGACCGAAGCGGTCATGTACACGGCCCACTACGATCATCTCGGCGTTCGTCCTGACATGCCGGGAGACAATATTTACAACGGCGCCGACGACAACGCGACCGGCTGTGGCATCCTGCTGGAAATGGCGCACGCTTACGCGTTGGCGGCGCAGAGGCCGCGGCGTTCCATCCTGTTTGCCTCGGTGACCGCGGAGGAGCAGGGCCTGTTGGGCTCGGAGTATCTGGGCAAACATCCTCCCATTCCGGCTGCGAAGATCGCTCTGGACCTGAACTATGACGACGTCCCCCCTCTCGGCGCCCCGGAAGAAGTGGAAGTGTCGGGCAGCGAGCGGACCACTTTCTATCCCACGGTGCAGGCGCTGGCCCAGGAATTCCGTTTGGCAATTCGTCCCGATTCTCATCCGGAAGCCGGGCACTTCTACCGCTCCGACCATTTCAGCCTGGCCCGCGTGGGCATTCCGGCGTTTTCCATCAATGAAGGCCTGAAGTACAAAGGCCACGATGCGGCCTGGGGCATGCAGCAGGCCAATGAATATACCGAGAAGCACTATCACCAGCCCAGCGACGAGTACCATGCCGACTCGGATTTCACTGGCGATGCGGTGATGGCCCGCTTCGGATTTGCCCTGGGATGGCAGGCTGCCAGTTTGCCCAAGGTGGTCGGCTGGCAAAAGGGCGATGAGTTCGAGGCGGCCAGGCTGAAGAGCGGCACGAATTGATCAATCGAATGGTTCAATGGTGGTCGCGGGCGGCTGGCCCGCGCATAGGTGGGACGGGCGGGACGCCCGTCCTCCACCCCTTCAACTTTCCATCACTCTGATAGTGGGACTGAGAATGAGGATGGGCTCGGTCACGCGCTGCACATCGTCCGCTGTCAGCCCCGGCGCGACTTCTTC
>JBARIF010000227.1:0-2402 GCA_049799615.1 Terriglobales bacterium | reverse complement strand
AGGACAACTGGCGTTGAAGATCCTCAATCTCAAGTCTTGAGCTCCGCTACTGTAGGTCTTCGCTTGCCACGCAGGTGATGTTAGACTTTGCGCCAGTGATGTCACACATTTTTCTCGGCGACGCCAGGGAGTGACCTCCATGAACCAGCGGCGATGGAACTGGCATCTGTGGGCGGGATTTCTGGTTTGCCTCGCCGGCTTTGCCACTTTTCCCTTCTTTGCCAGGTTTCCAGTCACGCGTGATGTGCCCTGGGTAAACTTCCTTCTTCTTGGCGCCGGCCTCGCTTTGCTCGTGCTCGGCTTGAGGCGCGCTTTCGGTCAGCCCCAGCAGTATCGGGGAAAAATCGCGGGCCCCATTCTGGGTACGCTCAGCCTCATGATTGTGGGCGCTTTCTGCTTCATCGTATTTCACCAGACCCGGCAACTCCCGGCTTCCAGCGGCGCGCCTCGGATTGGGCAGAAGGCCCCGGAATTTACACTCGCGGACACCGACAGCCATCCCGTTTCGCTTTCCGGCTTGCTTTCCAGCCCGATGCCGCGGACAAACACCCCGCCCAAAGGCGTGCTCCTCGTCTTTTATCGGGGCTACTGGTGACCCTTCTGTAACTCCGAGTTACGGGGTATCGAAAAGCACCTGAGTGAGATTGAACAACTGGGCGTGCGTCCGGTGGCCATCAGCGTCGACGCTCCGGAAGTTTCGCGTGACTTGTGCCGGAAAGCGGGCTACACCTACACCTTCCTCTCTGATCCGAAAGCCGAGGTCATTCGCCGCTATGATCTTCTGCATGCCGGCGCGGGAATCGACGGACAGGACATCGCGCGGCCGGCGGAGTTTCTGCTAGATGCGTCAGGCGTGGTCCGCTGGGTAAACCTGACGGAAGACTATCGCGTGCGGGCGCGCCCGGAACAGATGATTGAAGCGGCGAAGGCGTTGCCGTAGGGGAAACTTCGGCCCCGGTTCCCAGTTGTCTCCTGCTGCTTTACACTGAACGTCTTGAAAACAGAAATCGAGCACTGGGTTGACCAGCTTCGCGCCGGCGATCCTCGCGCCCTGGCCCGGGCCATCAGCACGGTCGAAAACCGTACGCCGGGCTGGTCCGAACTGCTCAAGGCCCTCTTCCCCCACAGCGGACATACGCGCATACTTGGACTCACCGGTCCGCCGGGCGCGGGCAAGAGCACGCTGGTTGACCAGCTGGCCCGCCACTACCGCAAGGACAATCGCACGGTGGGCATCATCGCGGTCGATCCCACCAGTCCCTATACGGGTGGGGCGATTCTGGGCGACCGCATCCGCATGCAGGAGCATTTTTCCGATCCCGGAATCTATATTCGCAGTATGGCCACGCGGGGCTCGCTGGGCGGGCTGGCGCGCACCACCGCGGATGTGGCAACCGTGCTCGATGCCTCAGGACGCGACCTGGTAATGATTGAGACGGTCGGCGTGGGGCAGGATGAAGTGGACATCGTGCGCCTGGCCGATATCACGATTGTCATTCTGGTGCCAGGCATGGGCGACGATGTGCAGACCATCAAAGCCGGCATCATGGAGATCGCCGATATTTTTGTCATCAACAAGTGCGATCGCGATGGCGCCGAACGCGTCGAGCGGGAGATCCGCGCTTTGCAGTCGCTGGCCGTGCGCAGTGACAACTGGACGCCGCCCATTGTGAAGACCGTGGCCAGCGAAGGCGCCGGTATCGTTGAGCTGGCGGCGGCGATTCGCGACTACGAGACCTATCTGCAGAAGGAAAATCTGGTGGTAAGGCGTAACGTTGAGAATTGGCAAAATCGTCTGCTGGAGATGTTGCGTGATGCCTTGCTGGCGCGGGCCCAGGAACGATTGGGAAATGGAACGGTGGCCCGCTACGCCGCAGAGGTAGCCGAGCATAAACGGGATCCTTATTCGCTGGTGGAAGAGATTGTGAATACGCTCGGGAAGTGAAACTTTACTGGAGGACGGACGTTCCGCCCGTCTGCACCAGCGGGACGCTCGCGCCCACATTTGAGATGGAGATTCTGTGATGTTCAGCATTGACCATATCGGCGTGGCCGTGAAGTCGCTGGCGGCGGTCACAGGCATCTACGAGAAGCTGGGACTGAAGCTTTCAGCCGAGGAAGTTGTCGAGTCCGAGCAGGTGCGCGTGGTCATGGTGCCGCTGGGGGAGAGCCGTCTGGAGCTGCTCGAGCCGACGTCCGAGAATTCGGTGATTGCGAAATTTATCGCCAAGCGGGGCGAAGGATTACATCACGTCTCGCTGCGCGTGCCCGACCTGGCGGCTGCAGTTGAGCGTCTGAAGCAAGATGGTGTACGGCTGGTCTCCAGCGAAATTAAGGTAGGCGCAGGCGGGCATAAGTATATTTTTGTGCATCCCTCGAGCGCGGGCGGAATGCTGCTGGAG
>JBARIF010000226.1:0-12962 GCA_049799615.1 Terriglobales bacterium | reverse complement strand
CCGACTTCAATCGCAAGCAGACTTCTGCATTTGCCGGGCTCATCGGCAAGCGTGTCGCCAGCGAAAAATGCACGGTGGTCGATAACGGCACCATGCCCTGGCGCCGCGGCTCGCTCAACGTCGACGACGAAGGCCAGCCCACCCAGAACACCGTCCTCATCGAAAAAGGAATATTGAAGGGATACCTGAGCGACAAACTTTCATCCCGGCTGATGGGCATGGCCGACACCGGCAACGGCCGTCGCGAAAGCTACGAACACATTCCCATGCCGCGCATGACCAATACCTACATGCTGGCCGGGCAAGACGATCCGGAAGACATCATCCGCTCGGTGAAGCATGGCGTGTACGCGGTAAACTTCGGCGGCGGACAGGTGGACATTACCAGCGGGAAGTTTGTCTTCTCCGCCTCCGAAGCCTATCTCATTGAAGACGGCCACGTCACCGCCCCCATCAAGGGCGCGACCCTGATCGGCAACGGTCCCGACGTGCTCACCCGCGTCTCCATGGTAGGCAACGACCTGAAACTCGATGAAGGCGTCGGCACCTGCGGCAAAGACGGGCAAGCCGTACCCGTGGGAGTCGGGATTCCCACGCTGAAGGTTGATCGCTTGACCGTCGGCGGTACGGCCAAGAAAGATCCCGGCGGATTCATGCAGTAGAAGACACATTCACCACGGAGAAACAGAGTCACCGAGAACAACAAAAAAGAAGAATTTCTCTGCGACTCTGTGTCTCCGTGATTAACCAACTTTCTATGACTCAAACTCAACTGGAAACTGGAAACCAGGAACTGAAAACTGATCTTCGCGATCTCGCGCAGGACATCGTCCGCCGGGCGATGGCGGGAGGCGCGACGGCCGCCGAATGTGTCGTCCGTGAGGGCGATGAATTCTCCACGCTCGTCCGCCTGGGGCAAGTGGAAACCCTTAAGGAAGCCGGTTCCCGCTCCATCGGTGTGCGGGTCTTTCACGGCCAGCGTTCTGCCAGCACCCATTCCAGTGATTTCTCCCGCGACGCCCTCGACCGCATGTTGAAGTCGGCGCTCGAGCTGGCGAAAATTACCTCTGAAGATCCCTTCAGCGGCATTCCGGACGCTTCGCAACTGGGCTCCCTGGCCGGCGATCTCGACCTCTACTCCGCCGACGTGTATTCGCTGCCCGGGGAAGAGCGCATCAACTATGCCCGCCGCGCCGAGAAGGCCGCGCTCGACTACGACCCTCGCATCAAGAATTCTGAAGGCGGCTCCTTCGACGCCGCCACCGGCCACAAAGTCCTGGCCAATTCTCACGGGTTTGTGGGCGAGTACCGCCGGTCTTATTGTTCGGTTGCGGCCGTGCCCATCGCGCAATCGGAAAATGGCGGCATGCAGCGCGATTACTGGTTCTCGGTGGCCCGCAATCTGGGCCGGCTGGATTCGCCTGAAGAAGTAGGGAAGATCGCCGCGCAGCGCACCTTGAGGCGCCTGGGCGGGCGCAAGGTGAAGACGGCGAAGGTCCCCATCGTGCTTGATCCCATGGTGGCCACCTCCATTCTGGGGCATATCTTCGAAGGCATAAACGGAGACTCGGTTTATCGCGGCGCGTCGTTTCTGGCGGGCAAGCTGGGTGAAAAGATCGCCGGCGATCACGTCACTGTCATCGACGATGGCACCATGGTCGGAGGTTTTGGCACCGCGCCCTTTGATGGCGAAGGCATTCCGACCCGGCGCACGGTCGTCATTGAGAAGGGCGTGCTGAAGTCATATTTGCTCAACACCTACACCGCGAAGAAACTCGGTCTCCAGACTACCGCCAACGCCTCCCGCGGACTTGCCGGCACGCCGGGGATCGGCCCGGGGAACTATTTCCTGCAACCGGGGAAAAAGACTCCGAAGGAAATTATTGCTGACATCCCCGAAGGCCTGTACGTCACCGAATTTCTCGGCCACGGCGCCAACCTGGTGACCGGCGACTATTCCCGCGGCGCCTCCGGTCTCTGGATCGCAGGCGGAGAGCTGACCTACCCGGTGGAAGAGATCACGGTGGCGGGCAATCTGAAAGAGATGTTCTTCAACATTTCCGAGATCGCAAGCGACCTGGAATTTCGCGGCGCCATGGCTAGTCCAACGATTCGTATCGACGGTCTGATAGTCGGCGGCGAATGAGGCGATCTGGGATTGCAGATTCGAGATTTTAGATTTCTGATTGGAACCGTCATTGGGCCTGGAAGTCTTCAATCTGAAATCATCAATCTAAAATCTCCAATCTTGAATTCCCGTACAATCTCCTCATGGGAACTCTGCTCCAGCCCACGCCCACGACCCCGGACGAGAGCAGTTCTAATTGGCTTCCAATCGTATTCGGCGTGGTGCTGGTGGTCATCGTGGTCGTGATCGCTTCCCTCCTGTTGCGTACCGATTCCAAAATTGCTAATGCGCCCCCGGCCTACGCCGCTAACCTGAAGTTCTCCGACATGAAGATGAGCGCGGCCGAGAATTTTGTGGGGGCCACGGTCACCTATCTTGATGGCACCGTGACCAATACCGGAGACCAAACCGTCAGTCATGCCGTAGTGAGCGTCAGCTTCAAGGATTCCCTCGGCCAGGTGGTGCAGGCCGACGATGTTCCCCTGCGCATTCTCCAGACCAGCGGGCCCTACCCCGAGGCGGTGGATCTCCGCGTCGCGCCTCTGGCACCGGCCCAGAGCAAACCTTTCCGCCTCATCTTCGAGCACGTCAGCGCCGACTGGAACCATGAGTATCCGGAGTTGCGGGTGACGGAGGTGGCAGCGAGATAATTTTCGGATTGAAAGGCTGGGATGGAGGACTGGCGTCTCGCCCGTCCCGCCGGGCGGGGACGCCCGGCCTCCATTTCTTCTAGAATGCTCTTATGCCCGAAGTCAAAATCCGCCTTACCGAGACAGTCAAGGCCGGAGGCTGCGCCTCCAAGCTGAGCCCTGCTCTTCTCGACCAGGTGCTGGGCAAACTGCCGCGTCAGCACGATGCCAACGTACTGGTGGGCTTCGACCATGCCGATGACGCCGGCGTGTACCAGATCGCCCCCGACGTCGCCCTGGTACAGACCGTCGATTTCTTCACGCCCATGGTGGACGATCCCTACACTTTCGGCCAGGTTGCCGCCACCAACGCATTGAGCGACGTTTACGCCATGGGCGGCCGGCCGGTTACCGCGCTGGCTCTCGTGTGCTTCCCGGCCAAGGGCGATCTCGAAGTGCTGGAGCAAATCCTGGCCGGCGGCCTTTCTAAGATGATGGAAGCAAGCTGCACGGTCGTGGGTGGGCACAGCATCCGTGACGAGGAAACCAAGTTCGGATATTCGGTGACCGGCCTCATCGATCCCAACCGGATATTTACCAACGGCGGTGCCCATCCCGGCGACAGATTACTGTTTACCAAAGCGCTGGGCACGGGCGTCATCTCCACCGCGATCAAAAAAGAGACCGCCCGGCAGTCCTGGATCGATGCCGCCACCCGCTCGATGACCACGCTGAACAAAACTGCCAGTGAAGTCATCACCGCGTTCTGCTCCACCACCAACCACGTAGGGACGGCCGCCATCGGCCGTCCGGCCGAGCGAAGCTCGGCGGCTTTAAGCCAGCGGCCAACGACCAACGACCGACCACCGATCCATTCCCTGACCGACGTCACCGGTTTCGGCCTCATCGGCCACGCCCGCGAGATGGCCCTGGCCTCGAATGTCTCGCTGCGTTTCCACATCCATCAGATTCCCGTACTCGAAGGCGCTCTGGATTGCATTCGCGCCGGCGATATTCCCGGCGGCCTGAAAAACAACCGCGATTTCGCGGAGTGTACTGTAGGCTACGACGAAGCGATTCCCGAGGAACTAAGGACAATCCTGTTTGATCCGCAAACTGCCGGAGGACTCTTAGTAGCTGTCGCCGGGGAGCATGCTCCCAGCCTGCTCCGCGATCTGCAAACCGCGGGTGTACCGGCAGTCGAAATCGGCGAAGTGCTGGAGCGAACCAGGCCGCTGATCGCGATCACCTCCTGAATTCACTTGGGAACAGCCATGTAGCGCCGCCGTGCCGGCGGCTGTCCGGTGGGCGTCTCGCCCGCCGCTGCGGGGGCAAAGCTTGTCCTGAGCGAAGTTGAAGGATGCCCCCCGCGACAGCCGGCAAGATACCGCCGCTGCGTGAAGCGAAAGTCCGGGATCGTCGCTCACGGATATGCATCTATCCCTGTGAAGCGCCATTCTAATTTCTCTGTGGAGTCCCCCTTATGAAAACTCGCAAACTCGGTCACACCGGTCTTACGGTTTCCGCCATGGGACTGGGCTGCATGGGCATGTCGGAGTTTTACAGCGGACGCGATGATGCCGAATCTCTTGCCACCATCGACCGCGCCCTCGAACTCGGCATCAACTTTCTCGATACTTCAGACGTCTACGGCCCTCACAAAAACGAAGAACTGGTAGGACGGGCCATCAAGGGCAAGCGCGATAAAGTCGTTCTCGCCACTAAGTTTGGAATCGTGCGTGATCCCAGCAACCCCAGCGCGCGTGGCGTCAACGGCAAGCCGGAGTATGTTCGCCGGTCCTGCGAAGCCAGCTTGCGGCGGCTGGGGGTGGACACCATCGATCTCTACTACCAGCATCGCGTCGATCCCAACACTCCGATTGAAGACACGGTGCGGGCCATGGCCGAATTGGTGAAGGAAGGCAAGGTGCGTTATCTGGGTCTTTCCGAAGCCAGCGCAACGACCATGCGGCGCGCCGTGAAAGTCCACCCCATCGCGGCCTTGCAGACGGAATATTCCTTATGGACGCGCGACCCGGAAGACGAGATTCTCGCCACCTGCCGCGAGCTCGGCATCGGGTTTGTGGCGTACAGTCCCCTGGGACGGGGATTTCTCACCGGCCAGTTCAAGCGTTTCGAAGACCTGGCTCCCGATGACTATCGGCGGACGTCACCGCGCTTTCAGGGCGAAAACTTCCAGAAGAATCTGGACCTGGTGCGGCAGGTGGAGGAGATGGCGAAGGAGAAGAACTGCACGCCGTCGCAACTTGCGCTGGCCTGGGTGCTGGCGCAGGGCGAAGACATCGTGCCCATTCCCGGCACCAAACGCCGCAAGTATCTCGAAGAGAACGTGACCGCCCTCGAGATTCGCCTGACGCCCGAAGACCTGCGCCGCCTGGCGGAGGCCTTTCCCCACGGGGCAGCATCCGGACAGCGCTACACCGAGCAGATGATGAAGGCGGTCAATCGGTAGGAAAAGGGCTGTTGTACCCAAGGTCGATGAGTGAGATGCTGGTTTTGCGCCAACAATGTTTTGAGATACCGCCAACTCCCCGGCTTTCATTGACTTGCACAGTCGCCTTTCATCGTCATGGCGGTAGGCTCGCCGAAGCATCGCATTGCGGGCAGGCCACAGATCTTGAAACGGTGCGATTTGCTGAGTGCTGTCTGCAACGGCGGGAAGCCGTTATGGAGTCGCGTAGGATCGAAATGGGGGAACTTCCCAATCCATCTGCTCGTATTCATCCACTGCACACTTGCAAGGTGACCTTCATGAAACTTCTAGTCCTCTCGCTCTGCCTGTCGTCCCTTTTTTTGGTTAACGCGCTTGCACAGAAACCGGTGAAAGTTGTGGAAGTGGGGAAAGATCACTTCGAGGCCGGTTTTCCTTCGGGTGGACAATTACGAATGCACATTCGGTCTGGGGCGATCAGGATCATGGGAAGCGACGAGAAGAAGATTCAGGTCCATTACAGCGGGAAGAATGCCGACCAGCACAAGGACGTTAGAGTGAGCTTGAAAACCAACGGGGACGTAGGTGAGCTGAACATCAGCGGGGGGCCACGCAATGGGTTTGAAATCGAGGTTGAGGTTCCGAAAAGCTGCAATCTTTACCTGCGCATACCAGCGGGCGAGGTGGAAGTGGCGGGCATCACGGGTGACAAGGACGTGGAGCTCTCCTTCGGCGATCTAACGGTCGAAGTCGGCAAGGCCGACGACTACGCTCACGTGGACGCTTCTGTTTATTCGGGTGATTTGGACGCGGAGCCATTTGCTATTTCGAAAGGGGGGTTGTTCCGATCATTCCAGAAGCAGGGGCCCGGCAACCATCGGCTTCATGCCCATGTGGGAGCAGGAGAGCTGGTGCTAAAGCAAGCCAGCTGACTTTGAGGCTGAATGACGGAGAAAAGAGAGTTGTTGTAAACGGGCGTTCACACCAACTACCTCGGCCGAGCAAGACCAGCAACTGCAGGTACGGCGCGAGGAACCTCAAGCCAGCCCGATCAGGGAGATCACAACTCCCGGCATTCCGGACAAGAAAACAGGGCGGCTTTTTAGCCGCCCTGCTGAGGTCTGACGCCCAAAGTCCGACGTCCGCTCTACGCTGGCGCCGGCCGTTCGCCGCCTTTGGCGCGTCCCGGCTGAAGGTCGGGCTTGATCACCTGCTGGACCCCGTCGTCGGCCTTGGGTGGCGGGACGATCTTGGGCAGTTCCTGGCCGTCGATGATCATCTTGATTTGGGCTGCGTCCAGCACTTCGCGCTCGATCAGTGCCAGCGCGATCCTGACCAGCACATCGCGGTTGGCATGGAGCAGGTCCTTGGCCGAATCATAACCGCGCTTGACCAGCTTCTGTACTTCCGCGTCGATCTTGACCGCCGTGGCCTCGCTGTAATCACGATGCTGCGCAATCTCGCGGCCCAGGAAGATCTGCTCTTCTTTTTTGCCGAAGGTGAGCGGTCCCAGATCGCTCATGCCCCACTCGCAAACCATCTTGCGCGCCAGTTCGGTGGCGCGTTCAATGTCGTTGCCGGCGCCAGTGCTCATCGAATCCAGGAACATCTCTTCCGCCAGGCGGCCGCCCATCAGGATGGCAATCGAGGTTTCGAGATAGTTCTTGTAGTAGTTGTGCCGGTCGTCGATGGGCAATTGCATAGTGACGCCGAGTGCCATTCCGCGAGGAATGATGGTCACTTTATGCAGCGGATCGGAGTGAGGTAGCAGGGCTGCCACCAGGGCATGACCGGCCTCGTGATAGGCCGTGTTCTTCTTTTCCTCATCCGAGAGCAGCATGGACTTGCGTTCCACGCCCATGAGGACTTTGTCCTTGGCCAGTTCGAAGTCGTACATGAGGACGGCTTTGCGGTTCTGCCGCGCCGCCGCCAGGGCCGCTTCGTTCACCATGTTCGCGAGGTCCGCGCCGGAGAAGCCCGGGGTGCCGCGGCCCAACACGAAGAGATCAACATCATCGGCCAAAGGAATTTTGCGGGTGTGCACGCGCAGAATTTCTTCCCGTCCGCGCACATCGGGACGGCTCACCACTACCCGCCGGTCAAAACGTCCGGGGCGCAACAGCGCGGGATCGAGGACGTCGGGGCGGTTCGTGGCAGCCATCAGGATGACGCCTTCGTTGGACTCGAAACCGTCCATTTCCACCAGCAATTGGTTCAGGGTCTGCTCGCGCTCGTCGTGACCGCCGCCCAGGCCGGCGCCGCGGTGGCGTCCGACAGCATCGATCTCGTCAATAAAGATGATGCAGGGAGCGTTCTTCTTGCCCTGTTCGAACAGGTCACGAACCCGGCTGGCGCCCACGCCTACGAACATCTCAACGAAGTCGGAGCCGGAGATGGAGAAGAACGGCACGTTGGCTTCACCCGCTACGGCCCGTGCCAGCAGGGTCTTGCCCGTTCCCGGAGGTCCAACCAGCAGCACGCCTTTGGGGATGCGTCCGCCCAGCTTCTGGAACTTTTGCGCCTCGCGCAGGAACTCGATGATCTCTTTCAGTTCCTCTTTGGCTTCGTCGACACCGGCAACGTCCTTGAATGTGACTTTCTTCTGTTGCATCGAGAGCAGCCGGGCCCGGCTCTTGCCGAAGGACAACGCCTTGTTGCCGCCGGTCTGCATCTGCCGGATCATGAAGAACCAGAGGGCCGCGAGCAGAATCAGCGGGGCCCACGTTCCCAGCAACTGCAGCGGCCAGCTGCCGCTGGTAATGTCGCGGATATTCATGCTGACGCCCTTGTCGCGCAGCGTCTTGATCATGTCGGGATAGTTGGACGGGGCGGTCGTATGAAAGGCGGAGCTATCGTTGCGGTAGGTGCCGCGGACTTCCTGGCCGTTGATGGTGACCTCTTTTACATTGCCCTGGTCCACATCCGTCAGGAATTGCGAGAAGCTGACCGATTTGTCCTTCTGTCCCGCGTTTCCGGCCTTCATCACCTGCCACAGCAGGAAGACCGAGAGCACAATCACCAACCAGAAAATCACTGTCTTGACTGTAGAATTCACCGAAGACTCCTAAACCGCACTCCAACGCAAACCACTGGCTGCACCTATTTTAGATGCCTAGCCGCAGGTTTTGGATTGGACAAGTTGCCAAACTCGTATTCTAACCGTTCCCAGGGAAAAAATGTCGCTGTTCTGCCCATGACTTAAGTCATGGTTTCACTTCAGCTTGCAGCGCCAATATAAGGGAGGTTCCGGTTGGTCTGTTCAGGTGAGCCTAAACCGTAACCTACCAGAAAGGCCTCGTCCACCAGAAATCCGAAGTAGTCGGGCTGTAATTGAACCCGACGGGCCGATTGCCGGTCCAGCAGCGTGGCCAGTTTTACCGACGCCGCACCCCGCGCCTTCAGGTCGCTCATCAGAAATTCGGTAGTGATGCCGGAGTGCACCAGGCCTTCCACGACCAGCACATTCTGGCCGCGAATGTCGGGCTCGTGACTGAAGAAAATCTCTAAAACCCCACCCGAGCCATCCTTTTCCTGCAAACGATATTTGGGCTTGATGAACTGGCAGATCACGGGAACTTCCAGCGCCCGCACCAGGTCGGCCATAAAGATGAAGCCGTTCTCCAACAAGGCCAGCAGGTGGATGGACTGGCCGTGGTAGTCGTCGGAAATCTGCCGCCCCATCTCCCGCACCCGCTTCTGGATCTGCTCGGCGGGGATCACGGTGCGCGGCAGCCCCGGCCTTGCGAATTCATTCATGCTTGGGTCCTCCCGGACTGGCCAACTCACGAATTACCAGGCCCCCCTGGGTGCCATCAAGCGGACGCAATCGGGCCGGCGCGGGAAAGCCGCGGACCCACACGATCTCCTGTCCGCTCACCCCGACCGGCCAAAGCTTGCGCTCCGAGCCGGTCAACTTCTGTTCCTGCAGCAGTTCCTTGATCTTCTTCGGAGCCTTGCTATGGGCCGGCCAGTAACGGTCACCCGCGCGCCAGTTGCGCACGGTCAACTCCTTTTGCAGCAATGCCGGATCAAGCATGTGGTCGGGATTATAACCCGAGGTTGCGCTCCCCGACACCAGGGCCGCCTCAAACCGTGCTCCCACTTCCGGAACCTCGACGAAGCCCGGAAGTGACAAGATGTACTGATAGTCAGAATTCGCTGCCCCAGCCGGGCCGGGGGAATCGAACTGCAGTCCGCCTTTGGCCAGGGTAAGGACCCAGCCCTGCGGCAACATGACCGACCGGGCTCCTCTGCAGCTCAGGTCAAGAATTTCTTCCACGTGACGAAACTCGAGCCGCAAACCCAATGATTCCGCTGCCGCCCTGACCACCCGCCGCCGCAACGCTAGAGGCAACGCCGCCAGTCCGGTGGGATCGAGCGTCAGGCGCCCCGCTTGCCAGATCTCAGGCAGGACGCGTCCTACTTCTTTCTGCCAGTACTCTTCCTCCGAGCGCGCGATGTCGGCGGTCTCCGCCAGCGTTTCACGTACGGACGGATTGAGAGTGCGCTCCAGCCGGGGCACAATCCCATGGCGTACACGGTTGCGCGCGTGCCGTAGATCACGATTGCTCGAGTCTTCGCGCCAGTCCTGGCCGATTTCGGCAAGATAGCCTTCCAGCGCGCGCCGCCGGGTCTGTAGCAACGGACGGACCACGGAGAACTGAGAACCTTTAACTTGCAGCTGGGGATAAATTCCCGCCAGCCCGCGTGTACCAGCTCCGCGAACAACTCTAAGTAAAACCGTTTCAGCCTGATCGTCCAAGGTGTGCCCGGTAGCAACGCGGTTCAGTTTCTTCTCCTCGAAAAGCTGCCGGAAGTAGCGGTAGCGAAGCTGGCGGGCGGCAGCCTCGGTGCCGAGGTGCTGGCTTCGTGCGTGGGCCGCGACCTCGCCACTGCTGACGTGCAGCTCCAGTTCGTGCCAGCGGGCAAGTTGCGTGACGAACTGCTGGTCAGCCTCGGCTTCAACTCCGCGCAACTGGTGATTGAAGTGGACCACGGAAAGCACGATACCAAGTTCCTGGCGCAATTCCAGCATGATGCGCAGCAGAGCGACCGAATCGGCCCCGCCCGAGACCGCGACCCCTACCCGCTCGCCGGCGTGGAGAAGATCCTGGCGGCGGATGTAGTCGAGAACGGCTGGAACCATCTTTTCCACGCTTCCATCGTACATCCGCGCCGGGTAGCTGCCATCTTTGGAAGCAGAGCTGAACCAGTGCCCTTATGGTGGTGGTCAATTGAATTTCGAGTCATTCCATCAGGCGGTTTAGTTCTGGATAGGGGATGGCGCCTTCCAACGTCGCGTAGGTTCCCGCAATTTTGAGTTCATCCGCCACCCGGCGCAGCAGACCGAGCGTCGCCCGCATCGGGCCCGAACCCAGGCTCACCCGGGCCACTCCCAGCTTCTGCAGCTCCTGCACCGGAGGAACTCCCGGCCCGCCCAGGATATTGACCGGGCACTGCAAATCTTTCACCAGGCGTCCGATAGTCACCGGGTCACGCAGCCCGGGAACGAACACGCAGTCCGCACCGGCATCGCGAAACGCCGCCAGCCGCCGAAGGGCCTGGTCATAACGCTTTTCAGGGGCCCCGATCTCGAGCAGGTAAACGTCAGTGCGGGCATTCAGAACGATCGGCAACTCTCGCACCGCTTTTACTCTTTCGACCTGCTGCGCGAGGTCCAGAAGGGGATGCTGCGGATCGCCAGTCGCATCCTCCAGATTGAGCCCGACTGCGCCGGCCGCCAGGACGTCTCGCGCGGTGAGGGCGGCATCTTCCGGGCGGACGCCGTATCCCGCCTCGACGTCGGCCGTGACCGGAACCGAGACCGCGCTGGCGATGCGGCGGACTACCTCCAGCATCTCCTGGCGCGAAATGCGTTGCCCATCGGGATATCCCAAACTGAAGGCGACGCCGGCGCTGGTGGTTGCTATCGCTCCGAAGCCGGCCTGCTGAATCACCCGCGCGCTGGCCACATCCCAGGCATTGGGCAGCAGGAGAACCTGCCCGCATCGATGCATAGCTCGAAATGCTTTGACCTTCGTAATTTGCGGTTCGGGCACGATGAACTGGCCAGCCAACTGAGAACTGACAACTACCAACTAGCCACTGATCTTTTTATTCTCGTTCATTTTCTCCAGAAACTTTCCCACACTCACAACGGTCCGGCCAACCATTCCCCGCCCTATCTCCCGGGCCTCATCCCGCGCGGTCACTCTCAACGTGTAAAACTTCCCGTCAAACGACTCCAGTACGCCTTCAGCTCGGATCTTCGCCCCGATTCCGCTGGCGGCGCGGTGCTCGATGTTGATCGCAGTCCCCACGGTAATCTCGTCGTCCTCACAAAAGGGTTGCAGGGCCTGGAAACAGGCAATCTCCATCAAACGGATCATGTCGGGCGTGGAATATACGGGAGGAAGATTGGGGTTGTGGGCCGCCAGGGTATGCTTCAACTCGACGGTTTGCTCGACTTCGCCGCGCGCCCCGATTGGGATTGCTTTGGCCATAATCAGAAGAGTCCTTCCAATGCAAAGAGCCATTGATCCTGATCCTGGTCAATGGCTCAGCTTTTCTCGATTCCAGGGCGCGTTTTTTTATGCGGCTTTCGCCATTCTCCGTGCCTCGATCCCGTCCAGCGCGGTCCACAAGGCTTTGGCAGCGTTCTCGCCGGCGCTGAGCGCCGCTTCGGCAGCCTGCGGATTTTGCTCCAGCATCCGCTCCAGTTGCTGCCGCCAGATCTGCGCATGGTACACGTCCGCGGTACTGTGCAGGCTGAAATACCTGCAGGTTTTTTCGTCCGCTCCGTATATTTCCCGGAGCCCACGCGCTTTCTCCTTGGCCACGCGCGGCACCTGCGATTCGTATGCATAGAACGCCGCCAGGGCCTCTTCCGGCATTCCATGGCTGGCCACGTCGTGGAAAAAAGCCGTCAAATGTTTGATCTCAGCCACCGGTTGGTGGCCAAGCAGGCTGCGGCCCGCTCCCAGTCCTTCGGCAAAGTCCCGCCACAATGCGGCGTGCTCTGGATGATTATCGCTCGCATCGCCCCAGCCTTTCTCGTCGGCCAGGTTTGCCAGCACGGCGCGGCGCAGTTCGCTCTCTTCAAGGCGCATGCTGAGTTCCGCCAGGTAGGTTGGGAACGCGTTCACGTGATGGTAGTAGTCCTCCGCATACTCGCGGAGGTCGTCGCGCGATAACTCGCCCGCGCTCCATGCTTTGTAGAAGGGATGGCAAAGCAGATCGAATTGCGCGATCCGCGCGTCCAGTTGCTTAAGAAATTCCTGGCTAGTCATGATGGCCTCGGTCTTAGGTGTGCCCACTAATATACGGGCGGGCGTTGACGGCCCGCAACCTGTAGCGGGGGCGGAGCCTGTCTGGGCCAGGTGAAGAGACACAGGCGCGACGAGACAGATTGTGACGAACATCACAGCACCCCGCGCGACCTTCCCGTAAGGTTAAGCGGACCGGCTGGAGTGAGATTGCTTGTGCCAGAGCGCTTCCGGAGCACGTCTATCGCGGTGGCCGCGTGCCGCACCCTGCTTCTGTTCGCAGGACTCTCGGCCGCGGCTCAGGCCGGTCCGCCAGAACTGGTCAGCATCTCTCCCACCAGCGGTCCCGAAGGCACCCGGGTGGAAATCAGCGGCACGAATCTGGTGAAGATCTCCGCGGTGCTGTTCGGCGGAACGGCGACGGTCTTCGAATCCATCTCCCCGCAGAAGGTGGTCGCGAGTGTTCCTCACCGCGTCTCCACCTCGAA
>JBARIF010000225.1:0-22779 GCA_049799615.1 Terriglobales bacterium | reverse complement strand
GGCAATGACTCGGCCACGGGATTGCCTCCGCCACCCCCGCACCTACCGCCCATCAACTTTCCGGACGAGCAAGCGGGGCCAAAAGCGGGCTCAACCAGCGCAGACGCATCTTCGCGCCCGACCGCCTCGCATCCCAATCGGGGCAGCCTCCAGGAGGGCACCGTTTTCCCCGGACTGGGATCGCCGGGAACAGGAAATCTGCCGGATGCGAAGGCATCGGCTGCGAGCGGAACGGCAAACGCTCCAGGTTCGTCCCTGTCGGGCGGCGTGACCACCCCACCCGGCGCACTCCAGGCCAAGGTTGCCGCCGACAGCGGCTTTCCAACGGTTGTGGTCACGGCGGGCCCGACGCCGAATAGCGAAACAGCCAGGCAGGGAGCCATTGCAACGCCAGCACCTCAACTAACAGCGGAAGAACTGTCCCGCATCAATCGATCGCGGCCCAGTCCGGTCAGCAGCGCAACCCCAGTGGCCGTAGCGCCACAACCGGCTCCCGAAGCCTTGTCCCAAGCCACCCAACCACGTCAGGCTCCCGTCAGCACATCAAGGCTGGCGGTTGAACCTCCGGCGCCATCGCAAACCCAGGCTTCCACTGCGGGCAGCCAGGGAAGTGCCGGTGCAATCGTAAGCCCTCCGCCTGAACCGGTTGGAGCGTCGCATGCACCTGCAATTGCGGCACAACCCGCGAGCCAAACTGCGGGGGCGCCGCCATCCGAACCTCCTGCAGCCACCCCAGCCGCTGGGGTTGCCGAACCGCAGCCCGAGCCCGTGACCGCCGGAGCCGTGCCAGAGAGCACTCCCGCGTCCTCTGACGAAGACGCTAAGGACAAGCCGGCCACAGACGCCGATCTTCCCTTGCTCGCGCTGCGTAACATTGATCCCAACCTGCGAACGGTTTTCAAAGTGAAATACGTCGCCGAAGGCGTCGCCTACCTCGACGGCGGCCGCAGTTCGGGTTTGACGGAAGGCATGAAGTTGGAAATCAGGGACACCGATTTACCGGCGCAGCAGGGAGCGACGGGCGATCCCGCCGATCCTCGCGCCGTCGCTGAGCTTGAAGTGACCGCGACGGCGGAAACCTCCGCCGTAACCGACATCCATCTGCCTAAACGCCCGGTAAAGCCGGGCGACCTGGCCTACTTGTCTTCCGGAGATGCGCAGGCGCTGGTGCAGCAGCGGTCGCTCAGTGCTACGCGGAAATATCCCGCGGTTGTGACTTTTACCGAGGGCGACCCGCTCGACGAAGAGGCGCGCGCGGAAGTGCCCAGGCCGCCGCAGCCTTCCGTAAATCGCGCTCGTGGCCGCATCGGTCTCGATTACATGGGCACAGTCAGCCGCGGCACTTCGTCCGTGACCAGTTCAGATCTCGGAATGGTCCTGCGGGCCGACATCACCCGCCTCAACGGCACCTACTGGAATATCAGCGGCTACTGGCGGGGACGGCTGAGCGCGCGTTCCTCCACCGGTCAACAGACGCTGCAGGACCTGATCAATCGCACCTATCACCTGAGCATGACCTATGACAATCCGAATTCGGCCTGGGTGGCTGGGTTCGGACGACTCTACCTGCCCTGGGCCAGCAGTTTGGATACGATTGACGGCGGATACTTCGGGCGGAAGCTGTCACCCGGGATCACCGCCGGCATCTTCGCTGGCTCAACTCCCGATCCCACCTCCTGGAATTACAACCCCGATCGGCGTATTGGCGGTACTTTCGTGAACTTCGAGGGTGGCGACTTCGACGCCTTCCACTACACCAGCACCACGGGATTCGGTGTCAGCACGCTGAAATGGCAGATTGACCGGCCATTTGTGTTTCTGGAAAATACTCTCTCCTACAAACGGTATTTGTCGATCTATCACTCGCTGCAGGCCGACAGTCCGGCAGGAAATCCGGCCGTTCCCGCTCCTGGTCCCGGGATCAGCCGCAGCTTTCTCACATTCCGTATCCAGCCCCATCCGCGCCTGGAGCTCGATTTCAATCACAATTACTTTCGTGACGTACCTACCTTTGATCCCCAGTTGATCGGCACCGGGTTACTGGATAAGTATTTATTTCAGGGCTTCAGCGTGGGTGCCCGGGTGGAAGTGGTGAAACAGATTTTTGTTTACGGCAGCCTGGGACAAAGCAACCGGTCAGGCGATGCGAAGACTTCGCTGAACCAGATGTATGGCATCACCTTTGGCCACTTGCCCTGGATGGGTCTGCGCGCGGATGCACATTACTCGCGATTTAACAGTTCGTTTGGCAGCGGATCGTACCGGGCGTTTTCGCTCTCCAGAAACTTCACCGACGACATCCGTCTCGAAGTGCTGGCGGGCGATCAGACATTCAGTTCTCTGCTGACCACGAACGACCGGACGCGCTTCGTAAACACGAATGTCGATTTCGCTGTCGGGGCGCACTATTTCGCCCAAGGAGGCTTCACCATCAACCGCGGCCAGTTGAGTTACGACCAATGGATGTTCACACTCGGTTACCGCTTCGATACCAAGGGAAGACATCGGTAATGAGGCATCAGCATGAACCCGAGAAGAGGCCCGGCCCAGCGTGGATGGTTGCCCTGCTCCTGGCGTTTCTACTAATCCATCCAGCTTTTGGGGCTAACCACGATCCGGATGACCTGTTGAACCGCACCAGCGACCAGGTGGCAAAGTTTCTCGGCCAGTTCTCGGAAGTGAAGTGCACCGAAACAGTGACCCAGGAAAAGCTGGGGAAGGAAGATAAAGTCGAACTGAAAGAGGAATCCACCTACGACTATCTGGTGATTCTCACCAACACTAACGGAGAGTTGAGCCTGGACGAATCCCGCCTGGCAGTACATGAAGCAAAAGCAGACAAGAAGAACACTTCCCTGCTGGTGACCAACGGCTTTGCTACGCTGTTTCTGGTCTTTCATCCTTACTATGCCGCGAGTTTTCGATTCACCGCTCAGGGAGACGAGTTGGTGAACGGCCATCTGCTCAGCAAGATCTCCTTCGAGCACGTTCGTGGGACCCGTTCGATCGCGGCCCTGGCCCTCCGCGGCAAGGAGTACCCGCTTGAGGTCTCCGGCACAGCGTGGATCGATCCGCAGACTGGCGTGATCGCAAAGATCGTCGCCGATATCGCAGACTCCATGCAGGATGTCGGCCTGAAAACTCTGCGCTCCGAAGTTGAATACGCGCCGGTCCCATTCCGCGGAATGAAAGAAACCTACTGGTTTCCGTCGCAGGCCACTGTAGAAGTGGAAACGCCGCGCCAGCACTGGCGCAATATCCATCGCTTCACCGATTACAAGAGATTCTCAGTCGATACCGAGGAGCAGGTCGCAAACAAATGAGCGCAAACGCCGCCGTCGCAACCGCTACCATGCCGGCCCGCAGTGGGGAGAGGGCGCATCGCATTCGCCTCGTTTTCGGGTACGTACTTGCCATCGCCATCATCGTCGGCATAACCGTTTACGGCTTCGACTACTACACCCTCGGTTCGGCGGACCGGCCATTCTCGCCCAAGCACCATCTCTTGCGGCCTAGCGGCGCGATCGGGATAAAGCTCGGCTTCATGGGGCTGGCAATGTTTCTCGCCATTTTTGTCTATCCCCTGCGCAAGAAATGGCCCTGGCTGTCGCGGCAAGGCAGCTCCAAACATTGGCTGGATATCCACGTGCTGCTGGGACTCAGTGCACCCTTCATCATTGCCCTGCACTCCGCCTTCAAGTTCCGAGGATTTGCCGGCATGGCTTTCTGGATCATGGTTGCGGTCTCGCTAAGCGGCGTCATCGGGCGGTATCTCTATGGCCAGATTCCGCGCCGCCTGAACTCGGCGGAAATGTCGGCCAAAGAATTGCAGGAAGTCCAGGCTGGACTGGCCGAACAATTGAAGCAGCAGAGGCTGTTGCCGGAAGCAGATGTCAGATCGTTGCTGCGTCTGCCCAGCCCGGAGCGGGTGCAGGAGATGTCAATTCTCTTTGCCCTCGGTTATATGATGGCGCTCGATGTCGGACGCGCATTCCGAATTGCCAAATTGCGCCGGCGGGCCCTGGCATTCGGCAAACGAGTAACCACGCTGGGTGGGTTCCTGCCCACGCGCCATGCCGCCCTGGAAAGAGCGATCTCCACGGCCCGAGCCGAGGCGGCCACCGCGAAACGCATCCTGTTTCTATCGCGCTCGCAACAGGTATTTCATCTGTGGCATGTGGTGCATAAACCGTTCAGCTACTCTTTCGCCCTGCTGGCGATCATTCACATCGTGGTAGTGATGATGATGGGTTTCTTTTAAGGACAACGGAATAATGGACTCAATCTTCGCCTTCCTCATTGCCGCGGCGGTAACTGGCCTCTTCGTTTTCAGCTATCTGAAGAGCCTCAAGAAGCGGGAGTCGCGCGCTCGTGAGGCGGCAGAAAAGGGACAGTTGTATTCCGAAGGCCCGAAAGGCCAGCATCCCCACATTGACACAAACTATTGCATCGGCTGCGGGACCTGTACCTCCGTCTGCCCCGAGGGCGACGTACTCGCCATGCTGGCGGGCAAGGCGGTCATTGTGAATGGATACAAATGCATCGGTCACAGCCTCTGCGCCGAAGCCTGCCCGGTGGGGGCCATTACCATGGTGATGGCGACTCCAAGCATGGGCGCCGACATGCCTTATCTGACACCCGAGTACGAGACCAGCATCCCGAACCTCTTCATTGTTGGAGAACTCGGCGGCCTGGCCCTGATCAAGAATGCCGTGAACCAGGGACGCGACTGCATCGACACCATCACCAGCCGGATCAAAGGACAGCCGTCGGTCGGGTCAGCACCGGATGTTCACGACGTATTGATCGTCGGTGCCGGACCTGGCGGCATCAGCGCTTCCTTGCGCGCCATCGAAAACAAGCTCAACTACTTAACCCTGGAGCGCGATGAGATCGGGGGCACGGTCGCCAAATTCCCCCGCCAGAAGCTGGTGATGACCAGCCCGGTGGAGTTTCCCATGTATGGCAAGTTCAAGAAGACCGAACTCTCTAAGGAAAACCTTCTTGCATTTTGGGATATGGTTCTGAACCGCTCCGACTTCAACGCGGTCACCGGAGAGAAAGTAGATGACGTCAGGAAGGGCGCGGACGGCATCTTTACCGTCATAACGCCCAACCATCAGTATCGTTCTCGCGCGGTAATTCTGGCCCTTGGACGAAACGGGACTCCGCGAAAACTCGGCGTGAAAGGCGAGGAACTGCCCAAGGTGATGTACCGTCTGATCGAGGCCGATCACTACATCAACAAGAGGATCCTGGTGGTAGGTGGAGGCGACAGCGCGGTTGAAGCCGCCATGGGCCTGGCCCACCAGCACGGCAATCAGGTCACGCTCTCCTATCGAAAAGAAACTTTCATCCGTCTCAAAGACCGTAACGCGAAACGTATTCAGGATTGTATGCACAGCGGTAAAGTCAAAGTGCTGTTTAACTCGAATCCGGTGGAGTTCAAACCCGAATCCGTCACCCTGGATGTCAACGGTTCAGTCCAGGAGCTGGCTAACGACTTTGTGTGGATCTTCGCCGGTGGCGCGCCTCCTACTGACTTCCTCAGGAGGATCGGCGTCGAGTTCGGGATGCGCGACATGACCCTGGAGGCAAGCCAGGAGGCAAGACAAGCGGTTCAAGCCGGGCAAGGACGAGGGCAAGCCCAAGCCGCCGTGCAATAAGATGGGTTGCAGACTCGAGCCATTCATCGACACCTCCATTTCAATCCCATCCGCCCAATTCAGTCAGAAATCGTTGTAAAATCTAGCCGACTGGTGGCTGGCCAGCCTCACATGCAAAGGACTTGCAACAAGCGTGCCTCAATCCCTTCAGAAGTTCCGCCTGTGGTCGAACTCGTGAGCGGTGGTGCGGGGAGAACGGGAGCCTCTCTTTGAGCCGTTCGCCCGGGGAAAGCCTTGTGCATGGCGGTTTTATCGCCCTTACGATGCTGGTAGTGATCTGGTTCGCGATCCAGACACGGGCCCAGGATAACTACGAAATCCAGGTGTACGGATACGACTTGGTCGACCCCGGGCACACCATGGTTGAGCTACACAGCAACTTCACGATTGATGGCTCCAAGACCATGAGTGACGGTCTCTATCCGACGAATCACGCCCAGCACGAAACCGTGGAAATTACCCACGGATTTAGCGACTGGTTCGAGTGCGGCTTCTACATCTTCACTTCGATAACCGAAGGCCAGGGCTGGCAATGGGTAGGAGATCATATCCGGCCACGCGTTGCCGTCCCCAAAAAATGGCACTGGCCTGTGGGTGTAAGCATTTCGAACGAACTCGGCTACCAGAGGCGGCAGTACTCCGCGGATACCTGGACCTGGGAGATCCGCCCCATCGTGGACCAAAAGTTGGGGCGATGGTACTGGTCCGTGAACCCCACGCTCGAGCGATCTTTCCACGGCGCGAGCGTGCACCAAGGTGTCGCCTTTTCGCCCAATGCGAAATTCAGCTACGACTTGACCCGCAAGGTTGCGGCCGGCCTGGAATACTATGGCGCGGTGGGTCCTATAACCGGGTTTGATCCGGCGGCGCAGCAGGGGCATCAGATTTTTCCGTCGATCGATCTGAATATCGCACCCCAATGGGAACTCAATTTTGGACTTGGCGTCGGTTTCACGGGCTCGACCGACCACCTGATCACAAAAATGATCCTGGGATACCGGTTTAATTTCTGAGCCATGGAGTAGGAGCGAACAAATGCTGAAGGGCGTAGTGATTGGTTTTGCATTGGCTGTGATCATTCTTGTCGGCGGGCTCTACTGCTACTTTGCCAACGGCATGGCGCCTGTTGCCATAGCGGATCCTCCCATGCCGTTTGAACATAAGCTGGCGCACATGGCCCTGGATGCGCACATCCAGAAACAAGCGACGGGCCAGCCTCCGGTGGCAGCTGACGAGACGACCTATCTTGCCGGTGCGGAGGTGTACAAGCAGCACTGCGCCGCATGTCATGGAACGCTGGGAGAGGCACCCACTGACTATGCGACCATCATGTTTCCCAAACCACCCCAATTGTTTCGCGGCAAGGGCGTGACCGATGATCCGGTATCCGAGAGTTATTGGAAAACCGCGAACGGCATTCGCCTGTCCGGAATGCCGGGCTTCAAGACCAAACTGTCGGACACCCAGTTATGGCAGGTCAGCCAATTGCTCGCGCACGCCAACGAAATCTCCGACCCTGTCAAGAAGGCGCTCGTCCCGGAGGTGACGCCGTCAGTATCGGCACCCGGAGTGCCCCCGGCGCCAGCGCCGAAATCGACAAAGTGAGGCGGGGATCTGAAAACTTGGGGAGAAAGGCTCCGTGGGACCGCGTCTCGGCAGTCAAGTCGGCCGGGTCGCGCCTCCTTATTATTGTTTTTATATTTTTCGCAGCCGCCGCCTCCCTCTGCGCTCAAATCCTTACTGGCAAGGTAAACAACGGCACCACGGGTAAACCGGCCGCCGGAGACAGCATCGCGCTGATCACGCTGGGGCAAGGGATGAAGGCAGTTGCCCATGGTAAGACCGATGCCGGCGGTCGCTTCAGTTTCCGGCTGCCTGACCCCGGCCCGCATTTGATTCAGGCCCTCCACCAGGGCGTCACCTACCATCGCATGGCCCCGCCCGGGGCCAGTTCTGTAGCAATCCAGGTATTCGATGTCTCCCGGAAGGTCGGGGGCATCCGTGTCACTGCCGACGTGATGCGCTTTCAGGCTCAGGGCAATGAATTGCAGGGCATCCGTTTATTTGCTGTGAACAATGCCTCAAGCCCGCCTCGCACCCAGGTGCACGGCGAAGACTTCGAGTTTTTTCTTCCCGACGGCGCTGTCATCGATCAGGGAATCGCCAGGACCGCAGGGGGCCAGCCCATCAACACTTCTCCGGTCTCCGAGAAAGAAAAGAACCGGTATGGATTCGCGTTCCCCCTTCGGCCTGGCGAAACTGAATTTCAAGTGGTTTTTCACATGAGATACAGCGGAGACCTCAGCGTTGATCCCAGAGAGCTCTATGGCGCGGAGCACTTCGTGGTCATGGTGCCGAAGACCATGCTCTTCACGGCTGCACCAGGCATCGCCTTTCAGGCCATGGAGGATCCACGCCAGTCCGACGCTCTGGTTCAAGTGATGTCAGACACCCGCGCCGGCCAGCCCCTCAGTTTCACTATCTCAGGCACCGGCATATTGAACGAGCCCGGGGACGATAGCCTGGGAGCGCCACATCCGGTGAAGAATGAGACCGTCGCTCCGCCCGCCCGCGACTCCAGCCCGGGCAAATCGGCTGCGGTCCCCGCCCGTCCGGCAGAAACCTATAGCGGGTATGTCCTTGCCGGCATCCTCTTCTTACTGCTAGGCGGAGGAGGTGTCTATTTTGTGCGGCGTTCACGCGCCGGGACTGTCGTCCACTCTGGGTCCTCTGACCGGAAAGCGGCGAGACGCCCATCCACAGTTCCCCAGCCTCCCAGCCATTCTGATTTTCTCCTCGACCGATTCAAAAATGAGCTCTTTCAGCTCGAAGTAGAACATCACCAGGGCCGAATTTCGCAGCGTAAGTATAAACGCGCCCGGGCTGCCCTGGACCATACCTTGGAGTGGGCCATCAAGCGCGCGAAGCAGAAGTAAGGTCGACGGTGCGAGAAAACGCCCTGTACACCCGCTCGCCCTCCTTAGCCGGTTACCTTCGTGACTTGCAGCCTTGCCGAGCAGAGCTAGTATTCGGATATCATTGGAGGAATCTAGTTTGTCTCGAGCAGTCAAGATTGTCGTCCTCCTATTGTGGCTCTCCGTGTCAGTCGGCACCGCCGCTCAAAACGGCTACCAGGTGGTTCAGCTCAACCAGACAGGGACAATTTCCGGCACCGTCAAGTGGTCAGGCCCATTGCCCCGCATACCTTCTTTTCCCATCGACAAAGATCCCCAGATTTGCGATCCCAATTCGCACAAGACTCGCGATCTGGAACGGCTAGTGGTGGGACCTGAGAATGGCGTGGCCAACACCGTGGTATTCCTGAAGGACATTTCTCAAGGGAAGCCGATGGACATCCCTGCTCCCCGGCGCTCTCTGGACCAGAAGGAATGCCGCTACGAGCCCCACATCCTGCTGGTGCCCGAGAACGGCCCCTTGCAACTAAAAAGCTCGGACGCAGTGCTGCACACCGTCCACATGGACGGCGCCGCCTCTTACAACTTGCCGTTCCCCTTCACCAACCGGCCTGTCACTCGTACCATGCCCACTACCGGGCTGGTCAATATTAGATGTAACGGCGGTCACGCCTGGATGAACGCGGAGATCCTGGTGGTGCCCCATCCTTATTATGCTGTGACCGACGAGAGTGGAAGTTTTGAACTGACGGACGTGCCCCCCGGGCAATACCAGATCGTGGCCTGGCATGAAGGCTGGAAGCTCGAGCGGGAAGAAGCGGCGTTCGATGTCCTGACCGAACGCAAGGTTCGGCGCCCCATATTCTCAGATCCCAAGACCTGGGAAAAATCGGTCGCGGTAAAACCCGATGAGACCGCCATCATCAACTTTGTCATCGGCGCAAAATAGAAAAGCTGCGTCGCTCGCACCTTCTGCCACCCGCCGGACGCCCCCCTGCACTCAATGACAATTGCTGGGCGCGGGCCGTCCCGCAAAGCGCGCCTGAATCCAGGTAAGCTGGTCTCGAACCGAGTCTCCCAATACGCCGGCGAATTCGGACTTTTGGTACTCGTGGAATTGCACTACGTCGCCCTGCTTGCATAAGCGCGCCACCGCCCTCGCAGTCATGCCCATCCTCACAACCGGATCCACGCTGCTGCTGACAATGAGGAGCGGACGATGTGCGGGCTTCTGGCCGACGGTATTCCTGGCAAAAAACTGCTCCACGGCGCTAATGCCCTGCCAGCCCGGTTTCAGCCATTGCGCGGCAGTCCGCTCTCTCGACGCCACGGCGCAGGCCTTTTCGACATGGGGGTACAGCGCAAGCGCTTTTTCCGTGAGCATCTGGTTCGCCTGAAACGCCGGATAGAGGGCATGGACTTCATAAGCCAGGACAACCAGCTGACCCGGCGAATTCCCCGTCGAAGCATGTAAGTAGAATTCCTCCGCATCGGCAATACCGGAAATTGCAATGCTGCCAAGATAGTCGGGATCCCGAAGGTCGCTCTCCAGGCCGGCCACGGCCAGCGCGGCGAGGCCTCCCACCGATTCTCCCATCGCGATCCACTTTCTCCCCAGCCCCGGGATCGCCGCGTGGGCAGCGGCAATCGAATTGATCACGTCGGCTGCATCCGATTGCATATCCAGGGACGCATTTTGGAAATTTGTTCCCAGTCCTACGTAGTCTGTTGCCACCACCGCGTAGCCAAGCTTGACGTACATGGAGAGGAAGGGGCCCTCATTCAGATTTCTCATGAGAGAAGGAGCACAGCGGCGGGCTATGCCGGTGAAACCGTGGGCCCAGGCAATGACGGGCCAACCGCCGGCGGGTGGCGGCTGGTCAGGAGTGAGAACCACGCCGGACGCAGCCACATCCCGTCCGCTGGAGTCGCGCGAATGATAGAGGATGCGGAATGCGGACACTCCCTCAGGAAGTTGGTACTCATCGAACTCTTCTGAACGGATCAACGCACCCGGCGGGCCCGAAGGGAGCGGACTGGGAGTCGAATAGAAGCGTGTAACTGGGAGAAACCCACGAAACTGGTGACGGTCCGTCTGAGATTCAGTTTGGCCTTGATCAGATTCGGCGACTGCCGCAGCCGGCCCCAAGGCCGACGCCACACCTGCCCCGATGCCAAACAAGAGGATCCAAAGCCGGGGACGCAATACCTGGAACTTCACGGCTTCCAGGCCATCATGGTTCCCAGCACCACTGGCAAGTAAATTACCGAGGCATGTACCACCCGGCTGGCCATCACCCGGGAGCTCGACCCGGCTAATTTCGTGGTGTGATACAGAAAGAACGCTCCAGCCATGAACATGATCAGGGAGTAGATCGCACCACTTCCGCCCCCGAGCGGCAGCATAGTGACCACGACCAGGACAACCGCGAATACTACGATCTCCGCCTTGGTAAAGCGGCCATCCGCATCGAAACCCGGCAACATCCGGAAGCCGGCCACGGCGTAGTCTTCCCGGTACAGCAGCGCAATGGCCAGAAAATGGGGGAACTGCCAAAGAAAGAGCACTCCGAAGAGCACCCACGCATTACGTCCGATGCCGCCGGATGCCGCCGCCCAACCAATGAGGGTAGGCATGGCGCCGGGCACGGCACCCAGCAGTGTACAGAGCGGCGTCTTCCTCTTCAGGGGGGTATAAACCAGCAGATATCCCAGCAGGGTCCCGATCGCCAGCAAAGCGGACAGCAGGTTGACCGACGCGGCCAGAAGAGCACCGCCCGCTGCACTCAACGCCAGCCCAAACCAGCAGGCCTCGCGGCCCTTGAGCCTGCCGGACACCAGAGGCCGGTTCGCGGTACGCCGCATCTGAGCGTCGTAAGACCTCTCCATCCACTGATTGAGCGTGGCCGTTCCGCTGGCCACCAGCAAGGTGCCTGCCAGCGTGACGAAGAGCCTGACCATTCGCAGTGGCCCTGACGATCCCAGATAGTAGCCCGCCGACGTGGTCATCAGAATCAGCAGGTTCACTTCCGGTTTGGTTAGCGCGTAGTAGTCCCTCAACTTGGAAGGAATAGTGCTTGCCGCGGCAGAATCGGTCATCGCGTGGGTGGAGGCCATGGAGTGGTCGCTGCAATCGCTGGATGTGCTATCGAAAGATCGGCTTTGTCCCAGGTCGTGTTAGAGTCCGGCGTACTTGCCCCGTCGCGACACCGGGTCCGATTGCGATACATGATGAACACCAGGGCAATCGACATCAGAGTGGGCGGAACGATGAGGATCAGAATCCCGCTCTTTAGAGCATCAATCATGCGGGTGCCGGCGGAGGCGGCCTGGGTATAGCAAAGGGCGCAACTCTGCGCCATGGCCGGTAGCGGGCTGGCAAGCAGCCCCAAAACCGCCAGAACCATCAGCGCGGGCCCGGTCGGCATCGCTCTCTTCATCATGATCTTTAAAGTCCGCTTCGCGACCTTGGCAATCCGACTTTTCCTAGACAGCAAACCACGACGCCCCTGCGCACTCAAGAGCAGTATCCGCCACAATGGAGGAGTCGGTAACTGTCAGTCCACCCGAACTGCATCGACAACAGTACAAAAATCGTGAAGATTACGACAAACAGCAGGAAGCCACGCTTTTCCGCCCATAGATGCATGAAAAACAGGACGGCCACCCCGGCCTCGATCACGGCCACCGAGAACATGCGACGGAACATTTGCGCTGCCGTAATGCTTTGATAGGCGATCACGAATTGCAGGCCGGCCAGTGCCAGTATGCAGAGATAGACAACCACGTATTTCCCCATCGCCTCGTGCTTTTGTTCTGCCCCTGCGGTCATGGTGTTCTGCTCCCAGCTGTAATTTAATGGGCGAGATTCATCAGATAGACAAACGGAACGACGAACATCCAGACCAGGTCCACAAAGTGCCAGTACAGGCCAACGACCTCAATGTCATCCGCATTGTAACGGCCGCCTTTGTAGCGCAGACTCACGACGGTCAAGGCGATCACACCCGCCAGGACGTGCGTGATATGCAAGCCGGTGACACTGAAAAATGCCGCACCGAACAGGCCCGTGCCCCAGGGATTCTTGAACAGCGTCATGCCTTCGCCGATCAACCCCAGCCACTCCCGAATATGCAGAACGGCGAACACAACTCCGGCCAGGGCGGTGATCATGGTCCAGCGGAATGCTCCGGCCTTGTCCCCTCGCTTGGCGGTTTGGACTGCGAAGAGCATGGTCAAACTGCTGGTGAGAAGGATGAAGGTCATCACCGCCACGTTGACGATGCTATGGAAAGGTCGGGGCCAGTCGGGCGTTCCGTTGCGCAGGAATCCGTAGGCCACGAGGCACGCGGAAAAAGTCATCGTGTCCGCGATGATGAACAGCCACATCGCCAGTTTTTTGGTAGGGATGGCAAATGGGCGATCTGTCAGCATACCTGCGGAGTGCCCTTGCATCGTGATATCGGCTTGACTCACAGCGTCTCCTGTTCGCGATCGCGCTAGAGTTTCATCCAAAGCAGTAACAGCAGATATACCCAGAGTATGTCGACAAAATGCCAGTAGCGCGCGGCTGCATCCAGCGTGCTCCGTCGCAGCTGCGACTTCCTGAGCTTTCCGATTACATAGAGCAATCCAACCAGCCCTCCCAGGACGTGCAGCACATGCGCCGCAGTGAGCAAATAGAAAAAGGAACTGCTGGGATTGGTGGCAAGATATAGCCCTTCAGCCCTGAGCCGGACCCAGGCCACATATTGGCCGGTCACAAAGAGCAAGCCGAAGGCCAGGGTGATGTAGAGCCAGCGTGCCGGACTTTCACCTGGGACTGTGACGCCTCCCATGAACGTGGCGACGCGACGCCGTGCAATCTCCAGAGTGACGCTGCTTCCCAAAATCAGCGCAGTATTCAGATAAAGGATGGAAGGCAACGTAAAGCTTTGCCAGTCCAGGGACGAGCCTTTGCGCACAATCAATGCGCTGGTCAGCGCCGCAAACGTCATGGTGATGGCATAGACCACCACCCAGATCCCGGTACTCGCCGGCGGCGGCGAGTAGTTCTGCACGATTCGGCGGTCCCCATCCGCGGGCACGAGGTTCCGCCAGCCCCCGTTGCCGTTATCCGGTTGACGACGTGGCTCGATCTTCGGTGGTTCGTGGACCGTAGTCGCCATAAATACCCAGACTCTCTCGTTGGACTCTTCCGAGGTTTACTTCTCTTCGTGCTCGCTTACGACTTGCTCGGGTGATGCCTGCATCACGTAGTCGCCGGTTGAACTCTGCACCCCGTACTGGTAAGGATCGTGATAGACGACCGGGTGTTGGCCGCCAAAATTATCGAAAGGCGGCGGGGTGGGAGTGCTCCACTCCAGCGACGTCCCTTCCCACGGATTGTCCGGCGCAGGCTTGCCCCAGAACCGGCTGTGTATCAGGTTGTACAGAAAGATGAACTGGGCCACACCGGTCGCGATGGCGGCTACCGTAATAAACCTGTGCACTGGGATGAGCGGCTGCAGATATTCATCCACAAACGCCTGGTAGCGGCGTACATTCGCCGCGATTCCCAGATAATGGAAAGGCATGAAGATGCAATACGTGCCCACAAAGCTCAGCCAGAAATGAACCTTGCCCAAGGTTTCGTTCATCATGCGTCCGGTCATCTTGGGGAACCAGAAGTAGGTCCCGGCGAAGATGCCGAAGATGGCCGCGACCGCCATCACCATGTGGAAGTGGCCCACAACGAAGTAGGTGGCGTGCAGCATGATGTCAATCGATGGCTGCGCCAGGAAGAAGCCGCTTACGCCCCCGGCGACAAACATCGAAATGAAGCCAAGGGCGAACAGCGAAGCTGTGTTGATGCGCAACCGGGAGCCATACAGGCTGCCGATCCACATCAAAACAATAATGGTCGCCGGGATCGTGATGATGAGCGTGGGGAAGGAGAACGCCAGCGAGGAAAACGGGTTCATCCCGCTGACAAACATGTGATGTCCGTAAACCATGTAGCTGAGAATGGCAATCGCAGCCATACAGCCGATCATGACCCGGTGACTGAGCAGCGGCCGGCGCATGTTGGTGATCAGGACATGAGAAACGATGCCCATCCCAGGGACGATGGCGATGTACACCTCAGGATGTCCAAAGAACCAGAACAGGTGCTGCCAAAGGAGTGTGGATCCGCCGGAGTGCGGTTGCAGCTGATCATTGATGACCAGGTTCGCCGGAACGAAGAAGCTGGTGCCGGCCACGTGATCGAGAATCACCAGTATGCATGCAGGCATTAGTACCGCAAATGCCGTGAGGCCCATGCAGGACGTGATGAACCACGCCCAAGCCGTGAGCGGCAGGCGCATCAGGCTCATGCCCTTCACGCGAAGATCAAGGGTTGTGGTGATGAAGTTCAACGACCCCAACAATTGCCCTATGCAGAAGATGGCAATCGACGCTGCCCAGAGCACTACTCCCATGCCCTGGCCGGGGCCACCCACCGGGCCGACGGCATTCAGCGGCGCGTACTGCGTCCATCCCCCCAGGGTCGGTCCATCACCCACGAAAAACGACGAAATCAGAACCAGAAAGGCTGTGAACGTGACCCAGAACGACATCATGTTGAAACGAGGGAAAGGCATATCTTCGGCGCCCACCTGGATGGGCAGGAAGAAATTGCCGAAGGCCGCGAACGGTGCCGTGGTGAGCACAAAGAAGACCATGATGGTGCCGTGCATGGTCATCAGTTGCAGGTAGTACTCCGGCGTCATGAGGTCGCCGGGGGCTCCGGTCTTGGAAAGCAGATGCAACCCGGGAATCGCCAGATTCGTCCACCCCAGGTGCAACCGCATGATCCAGGAAAGCACCATCCCCACAAACACCGCCACCAGGGCCAGAGCGTAATACTGCTTGCCGATCACCTTGTGGTCGAGGCTGAACACGTGCTTCCGGACGAAGCCCTGCGGGGGGGCATGGTGTTGCGCAGCATGTGCCGAAACATCGTGCATGGATTCTCCTCAAACCGGCTCTGCCGTCCTCCTCACAGCGAGGCGGACCGGCTACTGTAGTGCCGATTGCTTCTTCAGCCACTCATCAAAGTCAGCCTGCGAAAGAACCGAAAGATAAGCCTTCATGTTGTAATGCCCCAGGCCGCAAAGCTGGGTACAAACGATTTCGTATCTCCCGATCTTGGTCGCGGTGAAATGAATGGACAAGTCCAGCCCGGGAACGAAGTCCTGCTGCACCCGCAACTCCGGCACATAGAATGAATGGCCGACGTCTTTGGCGTGCATAAGCAGGTGGATCTCGCGATTCACCGGAATCGCCATTTCAGCGGTGACGATGTCGTCTTTGGAGTCCTGGTCATTGGTTTGATCCAGGCCGAAAAAGTTTTCATTCGCTTCGTTAATGAGCGAGGCGTGGAGCGGTCCGAACTTCCCGTCTGGACCGGGATAGCGGAAATAAAATGCAAATTGGCCCGCCTGCACCTGGACCGGCATGGCGTCGGCGGATGGGGGTGTGAAATATACACTCGCCCAGGCCCTGGTCCCGAAAATGCCAAGGGCCAGAACTTCAGTGCCCACTAAAAGAAAAGCGGCAATGACCAATCCCCTGGCCCCGCCCGGAAACTTGCTGATTTTCGCGTCCTTCGGCCGGTTGGAAAACTTCCAGATAAAAATCGCCAGGATGAATTGCGCCGCCAGAAACGAGATCCCCGCCTCCGCCATGGTCTCCGACATCTGTTCATCGATCAGGTGCCCGTGAACCGAAATGTCCTGCGGTTCCGGCCAGGTATGGCGCAGGATGGGAATCGCGGAAGCGATCGCAATTACGATGATGGTTACCGCAAAGAACTTGGCCATGAGATCTCGCTTCTAGCCGGCTTCCGAGTCCGGCGATATTCGCTGGTCTGTAAACCAGTCTCTGAAAGCTCCTCTGCTTGAGTACCTGTCAGACTGACTCCACGTCCTGAAAGGTCAGCTGACCTTCTTTGAGATTTCCTTCATTGGCCTCGAAATCGAAAGCGCGCATTCCCAGGCTCGTCATTTCGCCTTGAACGTGAAGTCGGCGGTCCCGGGCTTGCCTGCAGCCACGGTAACCTTCGCCGTCTGAGTTCCATATTCTTCCTGCCAGGCGGTCACGGTGTAGCTTCCCGGTGGCACGTTCTCAATGGTGTACGCGCCCTTTTCATCGGTGGTTGCGTAGGGCCCTTTCACCACTACGAAGTAGCCGTGCATCCAGGGATGAATATTGCACTTCACCGGAATTGCGACTTCCTCCGCCTTCCAACTGGATTCAATCGGGGGAGCTCCCGGTGGCTGCGATTTGTTCCACGGAATGTTGCCAGCGAGGGGGTTGGGCAGCGGGTGGATGTTGTGGGTGGTCTGATCGCTGGTCACCACCTTGAATTTCTGATTGACCTCCATCGCCAGAACATGCGGCGTGTACATGCAATTCTTTTGATCAAACACCGGCTCTTTCGCCGTCGCCTGGCTGGCTTCAGCTGCACTCAGTCCCTGGGAGATGTAAAGCACAACGTTCTGCAGGCCGCCGCCCGGACCTACCACCACATTCTCCAGGTGGGCGGGGCTGTTTTCGTGCTGTTTGACGCAAAACGGATCCTTCGACATATCAATGCCCTTCATGTGAGGAGCCGCGCCGTCCAGTTTGACCGTTCCTGTGATCTTGCCCTCGGCGGCCGCGCTCACACTCCGGGCGGGCCACAAGAGACCGATCGCGAGCAGCAGCAAGATTGAGATCATGCCTGCCACTTGGTAGCGTGCTTTCATTTGCTTTTCCCTTTCTTTCAGATACGTCCCGATTCTTCTTTTCGGGTTGTCATTGCTGCGCTGCCGGCGCTGCAGCGGCCGGAGCACCCGGCTTCAAACCGATTTGCCGGGCGATCTCCTTCTCTTTGCTCTTCATGGGCTGCAGAGTACGCAGGAAGAACACCAGGTCCCAGGCTTCATCCGGCTTGATGTTGTCCGACCACGAAGGCATAGGCGTCCCATCCAATCCAGTCATGAATATCCTGTAAAGATCTTCGTCGCTGGTGCCACACTTGAAGCGGTTGTTGTCGTGAAAATTAAACGGTTGAATGGGGCGGTTCTGGTCGTCTGTGAGGGTTGCGGCGGACGGCCCATTTCCTCTCCCGGTCGGCCCGTGGCACTTCCAGCATTCCACCCTCTGAAACACTTCCTGCCCCGCTTTGATTCTCTCGGCGGTGACCTCCGGCCTGGGCGGAATTTGAATCGGTGTTCCCGGTTTCTCGGTGACGAAGCGCGCCGAGAAATGCTTGACATACGCCACCAAGTCGGCGCGCTCCTGGGACGAGAGCGGGTTCCAGGACGGCATATTCGAGCTGTCCAGGCCCCGTCCGATGGTGTCGAAGAGATCTGAGTCCAGCGGCAGAGTGCCGGTTGTGGTCGAGCGACACTTGAATATTCCCAGGGTGAAGTTGCGGGGCTTGGGGTCGATCCATTGCGCGTTCTCGCCCTCACCGTCCCCCAACTCGCCATGGCAGCCCACGCAATATCTGCGATAGTTGCCTTGCGCGGCAGTGGCATGACCGGTCAGCTTACCGATGTGGCTTTCCATCCCCAGCCGCTGGTCCTCTTCCGCCTTCGTCGCCTGCCCCCAGGAGAGACTGCACAGAGCAACTGTCACCAACGCCGTCAAAACCAGCGAACCGTTAAGCATCATTCTTGGCATCGAACATTCCCTCTTTTAGAAGTCGAAGTCGAATCCCAGCAAAACGCTGCTGCTCGCCAGGTCGGTGCCGTCCGGCGCCGTTCCGCGTTGACGGATCCAGGAGTACTCGTTATGAATAGCGAATCCGGCGCGGCTGTTCATAATGGGATAGAACCTGTACCCAACCACATAATTGTCAATGTTTCCCAAATTAGAAGGCGTGCCTGGAATCGCCTGCTGCGACATTCGTATCCACTCCGAGCGCTGAATGAATACGAGCTGTGGACTGTATACGTAATGGGTCTCGACGAACGCTCCGTTCCAAACCGAGGACCGGGCGCCGGGTGGGAGCGGATCAGGATACGCGGTCGAGGTTCCGAAATATGCGTTGTCCGAACCGTGCTGGGTCACTACCTGGAAATCCAACTTTCCGAGATAGAAGAGTCCGTTGAAACCTACCCTGCTGAAGCCCTTGTTTCCGAAGCCTCCGCCCGGGGAGATCTGGTTTCCGCCCGAGGTCAGAAAATTGGTCGGCGCCTGACCTATCATTCCGTAGAAGCCGACACGCTGGGTCCCCAGTTTGCCCGCTTCGAAGGCCTGGCTACCCGCAAAGAATCCAGTATAGGAGGAGTTGCCTTGGGGCAGGTCCACATTTCCGGCACTCGAATTCAGCAGAGAGGCCGAGATACGCGTGCGATCATTCGCCGAGTGCCCCATCCATTCCAAGCCGAACTGGTTATCGCCGATCTGCATGATGTTGTTGTCACCGACCGGAAAGAAGTGATAGAGCTGGTAACCTCCGCCACTTCCAGAAAGGGTCAGCCCACGCTTCTCAGAAACGATGTTGTCCAGTTCGAACTTCCCCACTTTGACGTTGAGCCAGGGACTGCCAAACAGGTTATCGAATCGCGCATTGACCGATTCAAAGTGGAAGACCGCGTTCTCATCCGACGACAGCACGAACAGGAAGGAGAGATTCTTGTCGAGCGTGCCGCCCGTGAGAATGTCGAGACCGCCCACATCAAAACCGGAGGCGGTGACCCGCTGCTGTCCGGTTGCGGCTTGGTCTACCGCCACTTTGTCAGTGCTCTCGCGGTGCCAGCTCGGGGTGATGCGGATGACTATCGGCCAGTAGCCGTTGCTCTGCCAAATCGGAGCGTCCCGATCATTCATCAGCTGGTAACCGTTGTCCTTGAATTTCTGGCCGAAGTAGTTAAGCATCGGCCAAGCCTCATGGCAGGCAGAACAGCGCAAGCCATACTTTCGCGCAAAAGCGGGAAGGGCATGCGCATCGTTAACGGAAATGAGAAGGAAGAGGGACGCCAGCAGCACACCACTGGCGAGACGTTTCCGGGCAGAGGTCATCGAGTCCTCCTGGTGCAACGCCAAACTGGAGCTACTGGGTCCAGTTACAACGAAACCAAAAGCTACTGCCCCTTGTACCCAGGTGGAGCCTGGGTCCCGATCTACGATTCAATTTCTCGCTGATATTTCCTGCAAGTGCGTGCAGGCGCACTTACATAATGGACAAAGTTAATATCATGGGCGCAAGAAAACCGTCAAGAAAAATGTTGCAGGCAAGACTACAGGCAATACTGTATGAGCGAGGACACTTTTGAGCAGGTCTTAACTGAGTAAGAGTGCCACTTGCGGCGCAGGTTGAGGCGTCAGCCCCTCGCCGCACAGGCTGCGGACCAGGAGTCTGGCGATGGCAAGCGCGGTCCTGGCGGAGATTTTCCGGTCCTGTCGTAGAACCGCCGGCCGCATGAAACCGAACATGAATCCGATCACGCTCACCGCCTGGATCAGCGCGTCAAACTCCGCTTCCGGGAGTCCCTGGCATTCGCTGAATTTCTTTAACCGGGTGCCGATGGCACGCGCCCTCTGCAGTGGACCCACCTGTCGCAACATTTGCCCAAACCCCGGATCTAACAACGCCTGCGGGATGGCCACTCTCAGGAACTCGCGGTCGTGCCACATGTGCTCCACGGCCCAGTTGACCAGCTGCAAATATTCGTCTTCGAAAGTGTTGGCGGGACGGATGTGGCGTGCCAGATCGGCTACTTCCCGCGATACGCGGTATTCCATCAGGGCAGGAAGCAGGCCCGCCTTACCATTGAAATAGCGATGAATCAAGCCTTCCGCACAACCCGCCAAGGCTGCGATTTCACGAGTCGTAGTCGCGTCAAAGCCTTTGCTGGCAAATAGCTTCAAGGCGGCAATGATAAGCGCCTGCTTCTTGCCGGCACGGTCTCGGATCCGCCTCGATCGGGTCTTGTCCCGGTCAACACTGCCTTCGGAAACAACCTGTCTGCGTGGCCTCTGCTTGGGCGAATTCATGGCGCGGGACGATCAGTTCCTCAAATAATTTGTCAGCCTATCACTCATCTTGTGGACAAGTTGTAAAAGATTTGTCACCAGACGGGCTGTTGTGCGCGTCCATCGACGAATCAAAAGCCAGGAGAGTTTCATGGAGAACTGCGTGCGCACTTCCTCCGAGCCGACGAGTCAACCACCAGACATGCAGTTGACAGCCTCCCTCGATCGAGAGTATGGAACAGGAGATGGGAGTCGTTGCAGCGCAGGGATCTCGAAGCCCAGGGCCGATCCGCCGGATTGCAGCATGGAAGGCGTTGTGCCACTCGTCCTTTGCCCGCTCCCCGCGGCGCGCTCCATTCCTGATCATTGGGTCTGTATTGCTCTCCCTCCTGTGGGCCGCTCCTCCCCTCCAGGGCCTTGGACACAAAAAGAAAATCGCATCCGAAGACTACGGCTTGGGGTTTTCCACCGAAATCGCATCGCCCGAAAGTGAAGTTGTAAACGCTGCGGAGGCGATCGTGAACAATGGCATCATCCAGGGCAGCAAGGAATTCAACAAGGACCAGTACATCGAGAAAGCCACGGCCGCTGTTTCCTCGCCATTGTTTCCCCCATGGAAGGGGCCGGGAAGGGTTTATTACAAGGTTCGCACTAGCGTGCTGGCGCCCCTGCATTTCAAGGACAGCAATGACGAAGGAACGCTAGCCGTCCGCTACGTAGTGCAGAGCAAGGACGCGTCCAAGTCGATCTTGCGCATCGACGCGGTCTTCGTCGAGGACTTCCGCGGCACCGTCCACTCCTCCGACGGGAGCGTGGAAAGCGCCGAGAGTCAGGAGATCCAGAATCAGATTGACGAGGTGGAGACGGAGAAGAAACAAAACGAGCAGCGCGAGAAACAACGCCTGGAAAAGCTTGCGGGACAGGAACTGGAACGCAAGCGTGTGCAGGAGGAAACCTCCGCGCTCGCCGCCGCCCAAACTTCAGCCCAAACTCTCGACCAGCATCTCGAGTCCCTGCGCCATCTGGCGGAGCGTGTTGTGAAGGCCCCTGGGGGACAACTGAAATCCGCTCCCTTCCGCAGCGCAACCAATGTGAAGTCTCTGGAGGCCGGCGCGGAAGTCGTGATCCTGATCGTGACTCCCTACTGGTACGGCGTAGAAACCACCGATGGACAACATGGTTGGATTAATCACGCCCAATTGGAGCCGCTCCCGTGAGGCCCCTGGTGTCCGGCTTCACATTCAATCCGAGCGTACGCTCGGCCGTACTCTGGGCCATGGCGATCACTTTGGTCACGTCTCTGCCAGGGGTCAGTGCCCAGAGCGTTCCCTATCAGCGGGTGTTTCCCCAATCCCGGGCGACGGTGGAGAAACGGCTCAGGGAGATGCAATCGTCGAACTCTGGCCGTCTCCCGACCTTGGAAGGCTTTGCCGTTCCCGGCGATCGTCCTTTGAATCGCTTCCATCGCGGCTACTATCAATGCACGGCCCAGGTCAGTTCCACTCCATCCGGAGGATCGATGGTGCGAGTCAACGCAACCATTACCGCCTGGTACTCAGACCTGCCTTCCGGAAAGTCGGCGTATCAGGTTCTTCCTTCCAACGGTCGCCTGGAAGCCGATTTCCTCGATCGCCTGCAGGACGCGTTGAGTGATCAAGCGGCGCCCTCAGCGCCCGCACCCACAGTGAAGTTTCCCCCCTCCGCCACCAGGAACCAGTCCAATCCGCCGGGAGCACCTCAACCCGTTCCGCCACGGGCCGCCTCCGGTGTGGGATCCAAACCGCCGGCCGGTTCGCCTTTTAACCTGGGAGACCCGCTGAGCCTGGATCACATGTCCTCGTTGGCCACGCAAAAGGCGGTGATTGACCGGCGCGCCGAGGAGCAGTCAAAGGAAGTGAAGGGCCTGGAGGAGATCCTGCGCAACCAGGCCCATCCCGCAAACCTAGTGGCGGTGAAAAAAACAAACACACCTGTACTCGCCAACCCGATTGAAAATGCCAAAGTACTTTTCCTGGCCGCGGCCGAAGATGAGTTTGAAATGCTGGATGCAAACCCAAACTGGGTGCACGTCCGAATTTCCGGACTTTCCCGAGGATGGATCCGGCGTTCAAGCCTGGAAATGCCTACCCCTGACCTCGACCCACAGCCGACACAGACAGAAGCTCAAAGCGAACCGGCGCACCCCGATTCTCTGCCATTCCGCATCC
>JBARIF010000224.1:0-3123 GCA_049799615.1 Terriglobales bacterium | reverse complement strand
TAGCCACTCTCGGCTTCGCCATTTCCTTGATGACTTCGGCGAGTGTTGCTTTGGCCGATTGTTTCTTGATTTTCTTTTTACCCATAGTCCCGATGATTTCAGGAGTCCGGGGGGGATGCAGGTCAATTTGGCTCACGCAAAACTCCTTCCGTGTGCTACAGCGGCAACGAGGTAGTTACCACCTTCTCCTCTTTCAGGTCTTCTGACCTAAGCCAGTCCATCTGAAGTTCTCCCACCTTAGGTTTTTCAGCGAGAGAGCGGTGCACCCATGCTTTTTGAAGCGATCTTGCGCGAAGTCGATCATCTCCACAACGTCAGTACGCGTCTTGAGGCACTGGCGGAACAGCACGTCCCGATAACGGAAGCACTGATGACGGCTGCGGGAAGCGTTTGCAACACTGCCGCTATCTTGGCGGTGCTGGTAGCGGCTACCCTACCAATACGCTGCCCTTCGTCGACTCTTCTGGTCCGGGTTGCATATGGCCCCGCCGACTATCCCTCAATGTAGTAGTCATCGACGTTACAGACCGCACCTCGGTCATCGCACTCGCGGCGCGGGCGAACGCACTGCTTCAGCTTCGCGCTGCTAGGAAGTGCCCGTCGCACCGGTCTGCGGATTGCGCATGGGAGGTGGCGCGAGATGCTTGGCCAACTCCTCCCGAGCTTGCGCCGGAGCGATCAGCAGGAGCCGGTCGCCTGGTTGCAGGATGGTTTCGGGCCGAGCCAGGGTGACCGACTTGCCTCGTAAGACGGCGACGTTCTTGGAATCGGCGATGGCCCCGGAGAGAGTGCGGGATTGAATCGTCTTTCCCACCCAGAGACTTTCGGGCCGAAGTGCGCCAACCGTTAGTTGTGAGCCATCGGGAAGATCTAATGCCAGTCCTGACTGCAAGAGAGCTGCGAGATGAAGGTGGGTGATTTGCGGTGGCAAGGAGATGTTGCCTTGGTCCAACAGTCGTAGTGCGATCCGGATATGCTCAGCGCGATGCGCCGGCGAATCTGCCCGCGCGGCGACCTGGGCTTCGTACAAGCTGCCATATCTGAAAAACGACGAGAGCTTGATTTGAATCAGGAAACTTAGCATGACAGCGAGTCCTGCCGGAACGAGAAGCTGGTAGCCGCCAGTCATCTCTGCCACCATCAGCAGCGTTGCAACTGGGACGCGCGCCGCACCGCCGAAGACCGCTGCCATTCCGACGATCACCAGGCCCGCGGGAGGATGGTGGAGGACTCCGGCGAAGCCTCCCCCCAGCATCGCACCGACGAACAGGCTTGGCGCAAACACACCGCCGGAACCACCGGAGGAGACGGTCAGGGACAAAGCCAGTATTTTGGCGACAAGCAGAACAAGGAGTAAACGCACGGCCAAGCGGCCGTCGATCGCTTCCTGAATCCAACCATAGCCGCCTCCCAGAACTTGAGGTAATCGTAGAGCCAGCAAGCCCAAGCCTAACCCGCCGATGGCTGGCTTGGTCCATGCGGGAACGTGCAAGGCGGCAAACCCATCTCTTAGACGATAAAAGATCTCAGGCAAAATTGCAGCGACGATTCCACTCGCTAGCCCTAACGCTGTGTACCAACCGTAATCTGCCAATCCCACGGCGTACGGTTGGGATGGTACTCGGAACAATGACTGCCAACCCACAAACCACCCGTTCACTGCATATGCCACAATCGCCGCAAGCATGCAGTAAATGAGAGCCTCTGCTTCGAATTCCATGCCGCCATAAAGAACCTCGACGGCAAATATGGCCGTGCCAATCGGGGAGCGAAAGATAGCGGAAAGCCCTGCGGCCATTCCCATCAAGACCAACAATCGTCTTTCTCGCTCCGGCCGATGCAGCACCTTCGCGTATAGAGAGCCGAAACCCGCCGCGATCAGGGCAGTGGGACCTTCGCGGCCCGCTGATCCTCCCGAGCCTATGGTAATTGCTGAGGCGAGCATCTTCACCGGGGCCACTCGCGCCCGAATTATCCCACCGGTCCAGTGAAGTGCCTTTACGACTGTATCCGTACCGTGGCCCTCGGTCTCGGGCGCAAGCCCGTAAACCAGGGCGCCGGATATCAGTCCGCCTAAGGTCGTGGCGACGGGCACAAGCCACAATCCATGAGGACCGATGACTTCTCGAAGGACTCCGCCTTCTTCCGGGAGTCCCGGGGGGCGGTAACCCGCAAGCCAAACCAGGAAAATCTTCTCAGAGAACCGCAACATCCAGATGAATACTTGTGCGCTCAGGCCGCCAATAACACCAAGCACAACCGAATCTAAAAGGAGTCGCGGCTTGTCTCCGTTCTGCACGATAAGTTTGTACCATCATTCTGACGGATTGATCGACAAATGCGGGAGGAAAAAAGCGCGAAAAGGGCAGGGGGCCGTTTGCCCTTGATCGCGCGCCGGTCTCCCTCGTGATCTGCTCGCCCTACGGGCAGAATTGCGAAAAAACCGGCAATTTAGAGCTGACTCGCTTCAAGTTCACTAATTAGCCTTGGCTTCGTGGACGTATCCGTTGAGCTCTTCCACCAGCGCCCGGGCCGATGCGGGTACGGCAACTTTGCCGTCAAGAATTTCATGGCGGGTTACGTCGTCGCCATAATCGCTTTGTCGCCACTCTTGTCGGCTTGCATTACGGCACCATCCAGGCTCACCCCGGCAAAAATGCCTGTTTCAGCGACTGCAGTTCGTACGCGACACCGGCGCGATGGGATTCTGGGCGTCGCCTTTGTCCTTGCCTGCGTCGTCTCTTCCGCAATTCAGGTTGCGGATCAGTGGAACAAGGCGGTGGTCTTGCGGCTGGGTAAGTCCCGCTCCCTTCAGGGGCCGGGACTATTTTTCATCATTCCGCTCATTGACACCATTCCATACTGGCTCGATATCCGCGTCCTCACCAGCTCTTTCAAGGCGGAAAAAAACCTCACGAAAGACACCGTTCCCGTGGACGTAGATGCAGTCCTGTTTTGGAAGATGGTGGATCCCAAGAAGGCGGCCCTTGATGTGGCCGACTACAAGAGCGCGATAAGCTGGGCCTCCCAAACGGCTTTGCGTGATGTCATCGGCAAGACCATGCTTTCAGACATGCTGGAAGGCAAAGACAAGATCAGTGACGCGCTGCAAAAGATTATTGA
>JBARIF010000223.1:0-1628 GCA_049799615.1 Terriglobales bacterium | reverse complement strand
GAGCACGATTACCGGCGAATCGTGGCGCGACTTTGGCGGCGTGCTGTTGATATTTGCCTGGTCGGCGATCTCCTTATGGTTGGCCTTCTCCTGGAGTTCCCATTGGGCGATCCGGAGTATTTTCTATTGGGCGCTGACGGCCGCGCCTCTGGCGGTGGTTTGTCGCGAGCAGTTTCGATTGATTGTCCGCTTTGTTCGAGGTGTGCATCCGCTGCAATCCTTTGCAGCGCCGGGTAGAACGATTGACTGAGCCTGCGCACGGGAAGCCAACGTCAAAGTGATCAGCACAACCCATGCTCGCTTGTTTAACGGTGTTGTGATCACGGGAGAAGTTCTGGTCCTGGGATGGCTGGTGGCGACGGAGGACTTGAGTCGCATCGGCCTTGCACTCCTCGCCGTTGTCGGAGCCATCGGCCTGCTGGCGATTGCTTCCAGCAGATTCCCTTCAGGGGCAACGTTGGCGCTGATGGCGGGGGCTGCCATGCCACGATTCGCCGCGACCGTATTCGGTTTTCACGCGCGCGCCGAACACCTGGCCATCGCCTTGGCTATGGGGATGGTCGCGGTCGAAGTCAGCCGCAAGCGTCTCCAGCCTTCGTTCGAACTGAGGAGCTTCGATTGGTTCCTGATCGGCTACATCGTCCTGAATTTTGTGACTTCGGCTGCAACCTCTCCCGAACCGCGAATGACCCTGCGCTGGGCGGCCCTGAGCGCGCTCGCTATGAGCCCATACTTCCTGATGCGGATCCTGGTAAGAAACAAGAAAACATTGTTCAAGGCACTCCATATCATGCTGTGGGTGGGTGCTGCGGAGGCCGCATACGGGCTGATCTGCTTCCTCTCAAATCATATTTTTCGCACGACCTTTGGAGTCGAAGCTGAGCAGTATGGATTCATGCCCGGCACCTATGGAACGCAATACGAAGCCAACCTCTTCGGCAGTTATACGGCCTGCTGTGCCATCATGTTTCTGGCTTTCTTCGTGATGGGTGACGAATCCCGGCGCAGTCGGTACAAGTGGGGATTTGCGATTACCTCCTTAGGAGCGGTGATCAGTCTGGCGCGTTCGGTGTTTGTGGCGTTCCCGGTTGCCGTCCTGCTGGTGTTGTGGATTGCCAACAAGAAGGGCCTGTTCCGGCTGCGAAGAGTGGTGCCGCTGGGGATAGGGATCAGCGTATTGTTTCTGGCGTTCAGTCCCGTCGTGGTGGGTTTGCTTCGGGAACGGTTCAGCACAATTAACCTCAGCGATATCTCCTCCGACCAAACGACCTGGGAGCGGTTGGTGCAAATGGCCGTGGCCGTAGAGGACGTGCAGGCGCATCCTGTGCTCGGAACCGGGACGGCGAGCTTTCATCTGTTTTTCGATCCTGCCGACTATCCGGCGGGCTTCGCCGGCGAAGATGCAGACGAACCGGGTTGGATCAGCAACACACCGCTTCGCATTCTGCACGATACCGGCGTGGTCGGCCTGACTACTTTCCTCGCGTTTACCGGGTTTCTGTTGTCCGCAGTCCGCTCCGCACTCAGAATCGCCACCGGAAAGACTGCGGTGGTCTTGACAGCCCTGCTTGCCGGCTGCGTGCTATATGCGATTACATTTCAGGCTACAGAGGCGACTATGCTGGCGT
>JBARIF010000222.1:0-5780 GCA_049799615.1 Terriglobales bacterium | reverse complement strand
GGCGGGGCTCGAGCGCCTCGATTCCCTGGTTACGGAAATGATCGAGCGCGTGGTCGCGCTCCGGCTGCACATCGAGTCCGCAGCGGCAGAGAAACTGCGGCGCGAAACCGAGAACCAGGAGATTGCCGTCCGCCTCGTGGATTTCGACATCGAGCGCAATGCTTGTGAAACCCGCGACGGCCTGCTGCAGGTCGAGTCGGAGCAGGGCCGCGCCCGCCTGTCGGAGATTGACCAGGCACTCCATCACGCCCGCCAGGGGCTCGACCAGTTGCGCGACCGTCGCGCTGAGCTTTCCGCGGCCGCGGCCAAATTACAGTCGGACGCGCAATACATGGCTGAAACCTGCCTGAACGAACTCGGCGTCCAGCGCGACGAACTGATGGCAGACATCACCATTCCCATCGTCCGTGATGATCAGCTAGCTGTCGAAGACCAGATCTATCGCGACATACGCACCCGGCTGGATGCCATGGGCCCGGTCAACATGATGGCGCTCGAGGAATACAAGGAAACCTCCGAGCGTCATGCTTTTCTCGAAACTCAGAGAAAGGATCTCTACGACTCTATCGAGAACACGCAGGCCACCATCAAGGAAATTGACACGTTCTCACGGCAGAAATTCGAAGAGGCTTTCCACAAGATCAACGAGAATTTTCAGGCTACTTTCCGCAAGCTTTTTGGCGGAGGCCAGGGCTTCATGCGCTTGACCGACGAGGAAAACAGCGCGGAGAGCGGCATTGACGTGGTGGCTTCGCCGCCCGGAAAGAAGCTGCAGAACGTGTTGCTGCTCTCCGGCGGCGAAAAGGCGCTGACCGCGCTGGCGCTGCTGGTCGGCATCTTCCAGTATCAGCCCAGCCCGTTCTGCATCCTCGACGAAGTGGACGCGCCACTCGACGAGGCCAACATCGGCCGCTTTACCGACCTGGTAAAAGAGATGAGCATTCAGACCCAGTTCGTGCTCATCACCCACAGCAAAAAGACCATGAGCATCGCCCCGGTGCTCTACGGCGTGACCATGCAGGAGCCGGGCGTATCCAAACTGGTGTCGGTAAGGTTCGGGGCAACGGCGTAGGAGTAGCGCCGCCGTCCCGGCGTGTCGGCGTCCCAGCCACACAACCATGTCATGCTGAGCGTAGTCTGTGCGGTCGCTTGCGGCCGCACAGACGGAGTCGAAGCACCCCTACCCTCTTCCATGCCTGCCTTGGAGAATGCGCCCAAATTCCCTGCGCCGAAGCGTTCAGTAGCGAGGTAGGGGTCCTTCGACTTCGCCAACCCTGCGCTAATGCAGGGTTAGCTTCGCTCGGGATGACAGCGCTGCAAATTTCTTCAGGCGTTGCGTGTGTCGATCGTCTTCCCCTGTTCGACAAACACCTGCATCCAGCCGAGCACTCGTACCCAACCGTCCCCGTGGCTCTTCGCTTGCGCCACGTTGCCGGCAAATCCATCGTGGCGGATCCTCACGAACGTGCCCGTCCCGGCCTTCTGTGGACCCGAGTGCTGCAAGTTGTGCACGCCGCGCGCTTCCAGTTCCCACCGCACCACGGTTTTCAGTTCTGGAGAGTAACTTGCAATCCAGGTGTGAACCAGGAGGCGAGGCCGGTCGATCTCCAGGTACTCACCCTCCACTCGAAATGCAGTGCCGTCGGCTCCCACGCCGTCGCTTTGCCACTTGCCGCCAAGGCGCAGGTCGGCTTTCCAGTCCGTGACGCGATACAGACCTTTTTGTCCCCACCACAAGGGCATCTGCTGGGGATCAGTGATTGCCTGAAATACTCGCTCCGGCGGGGCGGCAATAAAAACTTCCGCGAGAACTGCGTCATTGTCGGGGGTAACTGCGGCAGTCGCCATGATCTTTCTCCTCGTCCTCTATTGGCAATGTTTTCTTAGCTTTTCCAGCACGCCTGGCCAGCCACCCGCGTAATCCTTGCGGACCATCGGTTCGTTGGCAAGGCCGCTGTGCGTGACCTTCACCCGGGTGCCGGTCCTGGTTGCCGATAACTCCCAGCGCGCCGTGGACGGCCGCTCCGGATGTTCGTGCCAGTTACCCAGCCAGGTGTAAGCCAGCACGCGCGGAGGATCGAACTCCGTAATCTCTCCGTACGCCTTGAAGTCGCGTACTCCGTTTATCACCTTCTTCCGGCTGGGATCGGTCAGTTCGTATCGCCATTTGCCACCCAGCCGCGCGTCCATCTCCCAACGCGCCCCTTTGGGGGTGGCCGCCCACCAGAGCATCAGTTGGGCCGGATCGGTCAGCGCCTCAAAGACCCGCTCCGGAGGGGCGGCGATTTCGATTTCCGTGACCACCGCATCCTGGTCGGGCGTGATTTGAGATACAGGCATCGTCGTCATAGTTTTTATCCTCAATCTATGGAGGACGGGCGTCCCCGCCCGTCCCCGCAAGTGCTGTTACTGCTTACGCCGCAAATCAAAGACTTCCTTCACCTCTTTGCCGTGGTCGGTGAACACCCACTCTTCGGTGTGGTGGTTTGCGTCCGGCATCGAGATAACCAGGCGATGCATGTGCGCGGCGTCGGGAGTGGCAAGATTGGTGGCATCGAGAAAGGAAAAAGTGAACGTCTTGCCGTCGGGTGAGGCGCTGGCCACCATGCGAGGCTGGTTTCCCGCACCGCAATAGTGGGTCATCAGCAGGCGGTCGCCGTCGAGATGGAACATGGTGATCATGTCTTCTTTACCTTTGATTTCGCTCATCAGCGCGGACCCGCCCGACGTCAGTCGATAATCCACCTCGACTGGCTGGCCGTTCTTAACGGTTCCTTCCCAGGAGCCGTCCAGCGCCTTGAGTTCCTCGAAAGACTTCTGCGCCGCCGATGCGGCAAAAGCGGCAGTGGTGGCCAGCACAAACAGCAGAGTGATTGCGATACGGATTGCTTTCATGTTCGACTTCCTCCTCGTTAGATCGGTCGCGAGGACCGGTGTTGGTGTCTCAAAGTCCCATTACTCAATTGGTTTTGAACGTTTTAGGGCTGTCTTTTCTCTTGCCTCCCAGCCCGGCGGTTTCCCGGGCATGCTCGGCTTCGACAAATGCTTTGAGGCTGTTCAAGTTGGCCTGCCAGAAGACGCGGTACTGTTCCAGCCACGAATCCACGGCCTTGAGCGGCTCCGGATTGAGTTGGTACAGGCGATGCCTTCCTTCCCGCTTCTCCTGCACCAGGTGGGCGCGGCGCAGCAGGCGCAGGTGTTTCGAGATCGCAGGCCGCGACACCGGAAACGCCCGCGCAATCTGACCTGCCGGCTGGATGCCCTGCCGCAACAGGTCGAGCACAGCCCGTCGCGTAGGGTCGGCCAGCGCGTGGAAGGCTGCCTCGGGCGAATATGTAACCGAACGGTTCCGCATAATGCGTAACCATACCGTTACAGATGAAGGTTGTCAACAGGAATTTACGACCCTTCATGTCTTACTATATGGTATAATGTAAGCTATGCTACGTCGGATCACTACTGTAAGCAGCAAAGGGCAGTTCGTCATTCCTGCAGATATTCGAGCTTCCCTCCGGATCGAACCCGGAACTCGAATCTCGGTCGCCGTGGAAGACTCCCGCATCGTTCTCGAGCCGGTTTCCAAAGCGCTGGTCGAGAGGACACGAGGGATGTTGAAAGGTGGACCGTCGCTCTCGGCAGCATTGAAAAAAGAACGCCAGAAGGACAAATGGTAACCTACGCTCTCGATGCCAGCGCGGTGCTGCGCTATCTGGACGACGAGGCTGGTTCGGGTCGGGTTGCTGAAATCATAGAGTCGCACCTTGCCGGAAGCTGCTCGGCAATCATATCGGCTGTTCACTGGGGCGAGATCGCGGGAGTGACCTGCAAGTTTCATGGCAAGTCGACCGTGGACCAGGTTCTGGCGCGTCTTGAGGCCTTCGGATTCGAGATCGTACCGGTAAGCCCGGAACGCGCCGTTCGGGCTTCGCTCATCAAGCTCAACAGAAAGATTCCTTACGCAGATGCTTTCGGGGTGGAACTGGCAGCTGAATCTTCTGATTGCATTCTTGTAACGGCTGATTTTGATCTGAAACCCGCGATTAAGGACGCCAAGATTGAGTTCCTGCCCCGCAAGTGACTACACGTTCGATTGAGGTTCTCGCGCCGCTGGATGCAAACCAGAGCTACTCTTGGTGTCCGTTGTTTACAAGATCCAGAAAGGCGCGGTGCACGCGGGTATCTTCGGAAAGCTCGGGGTGAAAGGTGGCCGCCATCGCTTTCCCCTGCCTCACGGCAACGGGATCGTTGCCCTCGGTTGCGATCACTTCGACTCCCGGCCCGATGCGCCCGATCCTGGGCGCGCGGATGAATACCATCTCAATCGGTGACTCGCCCAGCTTGCCCTGACGGATCGAGCTGTCCAGCTGGCGCCCGTAGGCATTCCTACGAATACTGATATCGATGGCACCCAGACCCGCCTGCTTTGGGTTCTCGACCTCACCGGCCAGCAGAATGGCTCCTGCACAAGTTCCAAAGGTTGGTTTGGTGAGGGCAAACTGCTTCAGCTTCTCGAAGCCGGCTTCGCCCAGCAGCTTGAGAAATGTGCCGGACTCGCCTCCGGGAATGACCAGGCCATCGATTTCGTCCAGTTGCTCAGGCTTCTTGACGAGCACAACTTTGGCGCCCAGCTCTTCGAGCCGCTTGCGGTGGGCATCGAAATCCCCCTGCAGGGCGAGTACACCGATTTTCATGTCAGTTTGTTATCGGCGCTTTCGACTGTAGCGCCGGCATCTTGCCGGCGGTCAGGAGGGCATCTTGCCCTCCCACGGCGGGCGAGACGCCCGCCGGACAGCCGCCGGGACGGCGGCCCTACAAACCAAGCTACCAACCCCGGGTCTGCAGCATGTGCGCTTCGTCCATCCCCGCCACGGCCAGGCCTTTCATCGCTCCGGTCAGGTTCTCACTGACTTCAAGTAATACTTTAGGGTCGTTGAAATGCGTGGCGGCCAGCACAATCGCCTTGGCTCGCTTCGCGGCCTCTTCGGGATTGGCAAACGTAGTCGAGTCCTGCATGAAGATGCCGGAGCCGACGAAAACCGATTCCGCTCCCAGCTGCATCACCAGCGCAGCGTCGGCCGGGGTGGCGATTCCGCCCGCGGAGAAATTCGGCACCGGCAGCTTTCCGGCCTTGGCCACCATCCGCACCAGTTCATACGGCGCCTGATGCTCCTTGGCTTTGGCGTAGAGTTCTTCTTCGCCGAGGACGGTGAGAATCCTCATTTCCTGCACAATCTGCCGCATGTGTTTGACGGCATGGACCACGTCGCCGGTACCGGCTTCTCCCTTGGTGCGAATCATGGCCGCGCCTTCGGCGATACGGCGCAGCGCCTCGCCCAGATTGCGCGCGCCGCACACGAACGGGACCGTGAAGGCATGCTTGTCCACGTGATGGGCTTCGTCGGCCGGGGTCAGGACCTCGGATTCATCAATGTAGTCCACGCCCAGTTCCTGAAGGATCTGGGCTTCCGCGAAGTGCCCGATGCGGCACTTGGCCATCACGGGAATGGAAACCGCCGCCATGATCTCGCGAATCTTCCTGGGCGAAGCCATGCGGGCCACGCCGCCCTCGGCACGAATCTGTGCCGGAACCCGCTCCAGGGCCATCACTGACACAGCGCCGGCCTTTTCTGCGATTACCGCCTGCTCGGCGTTGGTGACGTCCATAATGACGCCACCCTTGAGCATTTCCGCCAGCCCGGTCTTCAGGCGCAAGCTGGTTGAACTTCCGTTGTTCTGCGACATGAGTTTCTCCTCATTGCTTACCTCGACCCGTGTAGGCC
>JBARIF010000221.1:0-10135 GCA_049799615.1 Terriglobales bacterium | reverse complement strand
CGGACAAGTTCCGGTGGATGGAAAAGAATTTTCCTTTCATTCCACCCAGCCGGATTGTGTTTTGCGGAGACAAGAACGTCATCAACGCCGATGTGCTGATCGATGACCGGTCGCGGCACTTCAAGGGATTCCGCGGCACAGGAATTCTGTTTACGGCCCCACACAATGTCATTGAGGCCGCGGAGTTGCGCGCTGACAACTGGAGTGAGGTGCTGCAGATCCTGCAAGGCGGGCGGCCTGAATCGGCCGGCGCCGAACAGCTTTCTAGAACCCTCTCGATGAATCCAGCAGGATAGTCACCGGACCCTCGTTGACCAGTTCCACCTGCATCTTTTCCTGAAACCTGCCAGTTTCGCAGCGCACTCCCGCAGCGCGGACGCGTTCCACAAAGTATTCGTAAAGCCCGCGCGCTTTTTCCGGCGGCGCGGCAGCATCGAAGGATGGCCGCTTCCCGCGCCGCACATCGCCGTAGAGCGTGAACTGGGAAACCACCAGCACGCTGCCTTCCGCTTCCCGCACAGCGCGGTTCATCTTGCCGCCGGCGTCCTCGAAAACTCGCAGCCCGATGATCTTGTCAGCCAGATAGTCCGCGTCAGCTTCGGTGTCATCCTTCGAGACCCCCAGCAGGACCAGCAATCCACTGCCAATCTCGGCGGCAAGGTCGTTGCCGACGTTGACCCGGGCCCGGCTGACTCGCTGCACTACGGCGCGCATGGCTACTTCGCCGCTTCCGGCAGCAGGCTTTCCTGGCCGGCGACCGCGAGCCAGCGCTGGCCGCGATAGACGTAGATATCGGTAAAGCGGACCCGGGCCACGGTTTTTCCCTGCGCGTCCACCAGTGTGGCCAGTCCGCGAATGTAGCCGTAATCGCCGAACACATGTGGCGTGAGTTCACTCAGGATGTTCTTGCCGGGACGGCGGTGGGGAATTTGCGCCAGAGTTTCTGCCCGGTCGTGCAGCTGGCCGCTAGGATCGGCGTCCTGAAATTCGTCGGCCAGAATGCAGCCGACGGCGTCGGCGTCGTGCGCTTCGAGCGCTTGAGCCCATGATTGCTCGATCTGAATCAGGGCATTGCCGTCTTTAGGCTGATGGGTTGGGCAAGTGGCTGCGAACATCAAAGTCAAAAGCGTCGGACATGAATGTCCGACCCACACGGGCAGCATCGCGAACAGGGCAAGGAGCAGGCAGGCTTTCACGTTGTTTCCTCTGGACGAATGATACCGCGCCCGTATCTCTGGATGGAGGACGGGCGCCCCGCCCGTCCTGATTGACGGCTGGCGCTGTGACTCATAGAATCCCGAGTTCTGTGTTTCCAGAAATCAGGGTGCGGGAGTTGTCGCCATGAGTCGGGTCACTACCCTATTTTCGTTTGCGCTTGTCGGTGTTCTGTCATTGCAAGCCTCGGCGCAGCAGCCGCCGCCATCGCACAATGAAGTTCTGATCAGGAATGCCGTGGTGATGACCGTCACCCACGGCGACATTCAGAACGGCAGCGTTTATATCAAGGACGGGAAAATTGCCGCCGTGGGAAAAGATGTAAGCGCCCCCGCGAGCGCGACCGTGATCGATGCCGGAGGCAAATATCTCACGCCGGGCATCATCGATTCCCACTCGCACATCGCCCTCGACGACGATGTGAACGAGGCCACCAGCCCGGTCACGCCGCAGATGATGATGATGGACGCCTTCGACTACCAGGACAAAGCCATCTATCGCGGCCTGGCGGGAGGCGTCACCACGTCGCTGCTCTTGCACGGATCGGCGAACATGATTGGCGGCCAGGCCATTGTGATCAAACACAAATATGGAGCCAGCCGGGACGCGATGCTGTTTCCCGGCGCGCCGCGCTCCATCAAGTTCGCCAGCGGAGAAAATCCCAAGCGCGTTTATGGTGGCAAAGACCAACTGCCCTCCACCCGCATGGGGAATTTCGCGGTACAGCGCGCGTCGCTGGTGGAAGCGCAGGATTACATGCGCGAGTGGGACGACTACAACGCCAAAGTCAAACGCGGCGACAAGGATGCCAAACCTCCCAAGCACGATCTGAAGCTCGAGGCCCTGGCCGACGTTTTACGCGGCAAGCTGCTGGTGCAGATCCATTGCTATCGCGCCGACGAATTGCTTACCGAAATGGCCATGGCAAAGGAATTCGGCTACAAGGTCCGGGCCTTCCATCACGCGCTCGAGGCCTACAAGGTGGCGGACCAACTGGCCGCCCAGGGCGTGGCCATCGCCACCTTCTCCGACTGGTGGGGCTACAAACAGGAAGCCTGGGACGCGATTCCGTGGAATGCAGTGATCTCGATGCGCAAGGGAGTGCGGGTCGCGATCAAGAGCGATTCGGAAGATTTTGCCCGTCGCCTGAACCAGGAGGCAGCCAAGACCATGCGTTACGGCGGCGCTACCGAGGAAGAGGCGCTCAAGATGATCACGCTCAATGCGGCATGGATCATCGGCGTCGAGGACCGCGTGGGATCAATTGATGTGGGCAAGGACGCCGACCTGGTGCTCTGGGATGGCTACCCTCTCTCCAGCTTCGGCGTGCCCAACAAAGTTCTGATCGATGGCGACGTTTATTTCGACCGATCGCTGCCGGGTTTCGGCATGCCGAATTACCGGGAGGGAGAATGATTCAGTCATCAGTCGTCGGTCGCCAGTCGTCAGGTTCGGTCGTTGGCCGTTGGCCGTTGGTCATTGGCCAACTGCTTCTGGCTCTCTCTGTTTGCTTCCTGTCGGAGGCATCGTTGGCCCAGCAGAAAACGTTCGCTCTTAAGGACGGCAGGTTGCTTACCATTTCGCATGGCACCATCGAGAATGGCGTCCTTGTGATTTCAGAGGGCAAAATCGCTGCCATCGGTGCAGCCAGTTCAGTAAAGGTTCCGAAGGATGCGGAAGTCATCGATGTGACTGGAATGACGGTGTATCCCGGGCTGATCGATTCCGAAAGCTATCTGGGCCTGACCGAGATTTCTGCCGAAAGCAGCACCAACGATCTGATCGAGACCAGCGATGAGATCATGCCCCACATGCACGTGTATGACGCCTTCCATGCCGAGTCCGAACTGATTCCAGTAGCGCGCCTCAACGGGATCACCAACGCCATTGTGGCGCCGCAGAGCCAGGACACCCTGCCCGGCCAGGACTCGTTCATTCAGCTCGATGGCAAATCAGCCAACGACATGCTGCTGGTGCGCGACATCGCCATGCCCCTGAACTCTACCGGCGAGCAGCGGCGGAACGAGTCCTGGGAGAAGCGGAAGTTCCCCCAAACCCGCATGGGGCTGGCGGCGCAACTGCGGCAGGCGTTCATGGACGCGCAGGATTATTCCCAGCGCTGGGCCGACTACGAGAAGAAAAAGTCCGAGACCTCCGACGACAAGAAGGGCCCGCCATCGCCGCCCAAGCACGATCTGAAACTGGAAGCCTTGCTGCCCTATCTACAAGGCAAGAAACCCATCGTGCTGGCGGCACAGGCGCCCAGCGATCTGGAAACCGCGGTCGGGCTGGCGCGGCAATTCAACCTGAAATTCGTGCTCAACCACATCAGCCACTCACAACCGGTGCTCGACTACGTTGCCGGCTTGAAGGTTCCGGTGATCGTGGGGCCCATTTACGAAGATCCCAAAGACTACGAACGCTACGACGCGGTGTATAAGCTGCCCGGCGAGTTGTACAAACGCGGAGTGAAAATCGCATTCGCGTCCTACGACGCGCACGCCGTGCGCAATCTGCCCTACGCAGCGGGCTACGCCACTGCGTTCGGCCTGCCCCACGACGAGGCGCTCAAGGCGATGACTTTGAATCCGGCGGAAATTTGGGGCGTGGCCGACCAGCTGGGTTCGCTCGACGTGGGCAAGACGGCCAACGTAGTGGTGGCTGATGGAGATCCGCTTGATGTCAAGACCGATGTGAAGAGGGTCTTCATTGCCGGGCAGGAAGTGCCCATGAAGAGCCGCCAGACGGAGTTGCGAGACAGGTATTCCCGGTAGTGTTGGTGTGGTGTGGGTCGGACACTCCTGTCCGACGCCTTTGACTTGGATGTTGAAGTATCCAGAACAATGTGGACTCGGGCCGACAACGAAGGCCGAGATGACAAATTTTGATGCGGGGACCGAAGATTGGAAGCGATAAGTCAAAACCAAAGGCAAGGTGAAAAGCGTCCGACAGGCCTGCCCTGAGCGAAGTCGAAGGGAGTGTCCGACCCACACCAACCCCATTGGCAAACTGCGTTGACCGCATGGGCTGAGGGAAGTAGGATTCTCTTTGGGCGGCCAGGCGGCTAAGTTGTTTCCTCGCGCTCTTCCTTTACAGCGATTCGTGCGGGCCAGTACACTGTTTGTTCCCTAAATTCAGGAGGTTGGATTCATATGGCTGCCGAAGAAAAGAAAGAAGTTGTGGAGAAAGTCAAACAGATCATCTCCGAGCAGTTGGGGGTGGATGAAAACGAAGTCACTCCCAGCGCATCGTTCGTCGATGATCTGGGCGCGGACTCGCTGGACCAGGTGGAGCTGGTCATGGCCCTGGAAGAACACTTCGGGGTGGAGATCCCGGACGAGGACGCGGAGAAGCTCCGCACCGTGCAGGATGCCATCGCCTACATCGACAAGCACGCAAAAGTGAGCAAGTAGACTTCAGACCGTAACCGCGACTTCTGGCGACTGGGCGTATTCTGGCAATCAAGCTGCTGCTGTATATGAGGTCCTTCGACTCCATCAGTTCATTCGCAGGCCAATGAACTGGATTGCGCTCAGGATGACAACCGTGACAGAGGCTGGAAGCCAGCGGCTAGAAGCGTCCCCTGCGCGAACCCGGGGAGAGTTGCCATCCGTATAAACACCCGTAGCGAAAAGTGACTGCAAGCGAGGAGAACCAATGGCAGCCGTTGACGACAAAGTAAAACAGATTATCGTGGAGCAGCTGGGCGTGGACGAAGGCGAAGTCACTTCGAACGCCTCGTTCGTGGACGACCTGGGCGCGGACTCCCTGGACACGGTTGAACTGGTCATGGCCTTTGAAGAGGCCTTCGAGATCGAAATCCCCGATGAGGACGCGGAGAAGATCCGCACCGTGCAGGACGCCGTCGATTACATCGGCAAGCAGGCGAAAGGCGGGAAGTAGTTGGGACGTAGGGTCGTAGTCACCGGAATTGGCCTGATCTGTGGAGTGGGCAACACCGCGGAAGAGGTGTGGAAGAATCTGCTCGCGGGGAAAAGCGGGGTGGCCCGCATCACTGAGGCGGTCAAGCAGGGGTCATTCAAAGAGGAAGACCTGCCGAAGTTTGCCTGCCAGATTGCCGCCGAAGTCAAGAATTTCGATCCCCTGCAATTCATCGAAAAAAAAGAACTGAAGAAGATGGGACGCTTCATCCATCTCGCCCTGGCGGCAGCGGATGAGGCCATGAAGGCATCGGGTTTGCAGGTGACGCCCGAGATTTCCGAGCGCGTGGGCGTCCACATCGGATCCGGAATCGGCGGCTTCGACGTGATCGAGCGCGAGCACATTAGCCTGCTGAGTGGAGGGCCGCGCAAGATCTCACCATTTTTTATTCCGGCCGCGATCGTCAACCTGGCCGCCGGCCACGTCAGCATCCGCTACCACGCCCGGGGACCTAACGAAGCGACCTGCACGGCTTGCACCTCGAGTGCCCACTCCATCGGAGACGCCTTCAAGATTATCTCCCGTTGCGATGCCGATGTCATGATCGCCGGTGGCACCGAAGCCGCCATCACTCCGATGGGAGTGGGTGGATTCGCCGCCATGCGCGCGCTTTCCACGCGGAATGACGATCCCGAGAAGGCGAGCCGGCCCTGGGACTCGGGACGCGACGGATTTGTGATTGGCGAAGGCGCCGGCATCCTGGTGCTGGAGGAATTGGAGTTTGCCCGCCGCCGCGGGGCCCGCATCATGGCCGAAATCATAGGTTACGGCATGAGCGGAGACGCTTTCCACATAACCCAGCCGGCCGAAAATGGCGACGGCGCCTACCGCGTCATGCTGAACACTCTGCGAGACGCCAAAGTGCAGCCCGATCAGGTCCAGTACATCAACGCCCACGGAACTTCAACCGATATTGGCGACAAGCTCGAAACCGTCGCCATTAAACGTGCCTTCGGCGAGCACGCCTACAAGCTGGCGGTGAGTTCGACCAAGTCCATGACCGGACACTTGCTGGGCGGCGCGGGCGGACTGGAAGCTGGAATCACTCTGCTGGCCCTGCGCGACCAGATCCTGCCCCCAACCATCAATTTGGAGAGCCCCGAACCGGACTGCGACCTGGATTACGTCCCCAATAGCGCTCGAAAAGCAGAAGTGGAATACGCCATGTCGAATTCATTTGGCTTCGGTGGGACCAACGGCGCGCTGCTGTTCCGGCGCTGGAGCGAGTAAGGCAGTCCTCAGTCATCGGTCGTCAGACCGCGGCCGTCATCTAAATTCCACTCGCCGCGAAGGGGCGCAAGAAATGCGGCCCACGGCGTCAGCGTGGGTTCATGCGCGGTGACGACGGAGTTGCGAGGGAACGAAGGCTTGGCGATTTTCCTGGCCCTGCACGAGCGGGACGCTGGTGCCTACACTTTCTTCCCCCAGTCGCGTAACTCCCACAAACATTTGGCTTTGCAAGACCCAGATTGGTTCCGTCAGTCCATTTTGGGTAATGGCACCTTGGTACCTGCGTATTGGCCTTCTATCCCTTTGCCAAGTGCCGGAGGGCGGGCCAAAATGGAGTTTCAAGGCATTTCCCAACGCCATGCAAAAATCGTCAGGTTTGGTACTCGCGCCGCCTCCTCGCAGCAGAAAGACCTCTGCCCGGGTCGCACTGGTGGATATCAGGGAACCAGCTCGCTCCTTGCTGGCAGACTGTTTCAAACAATTTGGGATCGAAGCCGTGGTGATGTCCGGAAACGTGCCGGAGCGGCTGCAACGGGAAAAGATTGAGGCCTGCGTAGTGCATCTGACGCCCGAAGCCGTTCCGGTAATGGAGGCCGCTCGCTCCTCGGCATCGAACAACCGCATGGTGATCTATGGCCTCGGAGGCAGCGCCCAGGAGGCGATGAAGTTTTCCCGCTACGGAGTCAACGCCGTCTTCCATGAGCCGCTGGAACGTCAAGCGGCCCTCAAGTTGGTGCGCGCCACCCAGATGCTGGTGCTGCACGAATTTCGCCGCTACATACGCATCCCCATCATTACCGAGATTTCCATGGTATCGGCCGACAGCCGCCGCTTCACTGCCACCAGCCAGGAACTCAGCACGGGAGGGATGTCAGTCAAAAGCCCAGAGGATGTCCAGGTCGGCATGGCGCTGGAAGTTTCATTCGCCTTACTGACTCTGCCCCGCATCTGGGTGCGCGCCACTGTCAGCTGGCGCAAGCCCGACAAGACCTTTGGCGTTCGCTTCGACGTCAAGGATGAGCGCCGCATGCGCATCAGAGAATGGATCGAAGCCTACCTGGAAAACTAGCTGGCAACCGCGCCCTTACTAAGCACTCTTTGCGTACTTCGCGGCCCCTCTTCGCGTCCTTTGCGGTAGAGGGTTTGACGCTGCCCTGCATCACGTAAAAATCTTGAACCGCAAAGGACGCAAAGAAAAGCACGCAGAGTCCGCAAAGGAAACCTCGCGGGACCAGCCACCTTGGGGAATCGCCGCGCCTGCATGTAAAATCGAATGTAGAGCATGGCAGCCTCTTCCCAATTGGTGCAGATCGAACTAAGTCCTCCCGTCCGGCAGCCCAAGCCGGAGTGGCTCCGGGCCAGGGCCCCGGTCGGCGAAAACTTTCACAATCTCAAAAAACTCGCCCGCGGCCTGGGACTGCATACGGTGTGTGAGTCGGCACAGTGTCCAAACATCGGTGAGTGCTGGGAGCATCGCACCGCAACTTTCATGTTGCTGGGAGACATTTGTACCCGGCGCTGCGGCTTCTGTGCGGTGCCCAAGGGCAAGCCCGGCCCCATTGCATGGGACGAACCCCGCCGTGTGGCTGAAGCCGTCGCCACTCTCGGCCTGAAGCACACCGTCGTCACCAGCGTGAATCGCGACGACGACAACCTGGGCGGCGCTCGCATTTTCGCCGAAACCATCCGTCAGATTCGCGAACTCGTGCCGGATTGCCGCGTGGAAGTCCTGATTCCGGATTTCCAGGGTCTCGATGAGGCCCTGAAGATCGTACTCGACGCGCAGCCCGATGTCCTGAACCACAACACCGAGACGGTGCCGCGGCTGTATCGCTCCGTGCGCTCGGGAGCGCGCTACGACCGCACCTTGCGTTTGCTGGAACAGGCCAAGACATTTTCCCCGGCGACGGTGACCAAGTCGGGAGTGATGGTGGGCCTGGGAGAGAGCGCAGACGAACTGGTAGAAGTCTTCCGCGACCTGGGTTCGCGGGGCGTGGATATTCTTACGGTAGGGCAATACTTGCGGCCTTCCCGCGATCATCTCCCCATCTCACGCTTCTACACGCCGGAAGAATTCACCTATCTGAAAGCAGAAGCGCAGCGCTTCGGCTTCCGCCACGTGGAATCCGGACCGCTGGTGCGTTCCAGCTATCACGCCCACGAGCAGGCAGAATCCACCAGAACAGTGTAGGCGCGAACGTCCACGCTCGTGCATTTCTTGTAGCGCCGGGATCCTGCCGGCTGTCCTGAGGGCATCCTGCCCTCAGCGAAGCGCACCAATCAGCAGGAATGGAGGACGCACGAGCGGGACGCTCGCGCCCACATTTAGAAGACCTTGAAGTGGATGGTCAGATACTTTTTCGGGTTCTCGCGAATGGACTTGACCAGGCCCCGGGTCTCAACCAGCATCTGGTCGGCATTGTTGTAGAGAGATGGATCACGCAGCAGTTTGCCGGCGGAGCCTTCGCCTGCTTCCAGGCGGTCGGAGATGGCGGAGAGCTTGTCCATCGTATTTCGCAGCTTGCGGGCAAATTCTTCGTCTTTCGCCAGCATGCCAATCGGGCCCTTGCCGGCATTCACGTCATCGGTAAGCTTCTTCACGTTGGCGATGGTGGCGTTGGCGTTTTCGTAAAGGACTGGGTCCTTGAGGAACTTGCCGGCGGTGCCCTTGCCCGCATTGAGGTCGTCGATCACTACATTTAACTTGTCGACCGTGGCGTTGGCCTTGCGGTACAACTCTTCATCGGAAAATAGCTTGCCCAGAGTGCCCTTGCCCTGGGCCACCTGGTTCACCAGTCCCTGAAATTCACTGACTGTCGAGTTCAGCCGGTTGTAGAGCGTGGGATCGTAGAGCAGCTTGCCCACTGAGCCCTGGCCGCTCTCGACGAAGGCGACGATGCGATCCAGGCGCTTGAGCAAGGCATCCATGTTCTGCAGCGTACCCTGACCGGCGCGCACCATGTCGCTGAAGTCCGGCACTTCGCGACTACGCAGGACATCTCCATCCTGCACTTGCACACCCTTGGCTTGCGAACTGTCGATGTCGATATAAGTCTCGCCCAGCACGCCCGCGGTGGAGAGCAAAGTCAGCGAATCCTTGCGCAAGTTAAACAGGTAGCGGGTACTGACCTTCATCGTAACTTCTACCGGAGTGAGTTGCCTGGCCGGGTCCCGCACCACCCTGATCCTGGTCACGTTGCCGATGTCCACTCCCGCCAGGCGCACCGGCGCTCCCTCGCGCAGGCCGTTGGCATTGTCGACATATGATTTGAGTTGGATCTTGCGGGTAAACAGGCCGCCCGTACCGCTCATGAGGAAGATCAGGAGTGCCAGCGTGACGCTGGCAGCCAGCACCGTAAGCCCTACCTTCAGTTGAGACCACTTCAACTGCTTCTGGCTAGGCACGCATTCTCCCCAGCAAAGACTGCTCTCCGTGGCATCGGCACGGGTTAGCCCAGAATAATAGCAGACTGCGCGGCTGGATCACGCCATCCGATGAGCGGGGCGCAACGTTGTCGCCAACAGCAGTGCGATCAGATAGGCCGCGGCTCCAGCGCCCAGTGTGACGTTCAAGCCAAACTGGATGGCGATGATAATGGCCAGGACCGAGCCCAGGACGCTCGAGGCCGCGTTCATGGCCCAGGCCCACTCCACCATGTTCCCCCGGGCGTGGTCTGGCTGGGCGGCTGGCAATTCACTCCCGCCCGCGCCCGCCAGCGCGCGCAACCCCGTGGGGAACGGCATACCC
>JBARIF010000220.1:0-2296 GCA_049799615.1 Terriglobales bacterium | reverse complement strand
GGCATCGGCGCCTTTCGTGCCCGCCATGGCGGCCATGTGCTTGGCGGTCATGTCGGCCGAGTCGCCATGCGCCAGGTAGGCGCAGCCGGCGTCGGAGGTGTGCGTGGCCACGATTTCGACTCCGACGGCGCGTCCGACTTCTTCTCGGCTCAGCAGGCGGCAGGGATCTCCGCTGATGCCGCCGTTAGAACTATTGCTGCTGGAGCTGCTGTTGCCGCCGGAAACCATCTTTGAGATGGAGCCCATGATTCCGCCGCTGGAGCCGGAATTGTTTTCCGAATTCGATCCCGGGTCGGTAACATCGCGAGCAACCTCGTGTACCTTCTGCTTGACGCGGTAGACGACGTAGTAGACGCCACCGGCAGCGAGAGCACCGACGGTAATCACGACCACCGCGAAGCCGATGAGAATCTTGGTCAGGGGGCTGCCCTTGGTTTGTGGCTGCGTCGCCGCCGCGGTTTGCAATGGCACTGGTGGCACAGGCGGAGGCAATGCTTGGGCTGCCGGAATGGCTGCGGGTTGCGAAGGCGGACTTGCGGCTTGCCGTAAGTCTGCTCCGCATTTGTTGCAGAACGCTGTCCCAATCGCTGGAGTGCCGCATTTGTTGCAGAATTTGGCTGCGGGCGGGTTTGCACTCGTGGGCACAGAAGCGAGGGGCGGCGGGGTTGAAACCGGAGCTGCCTGCGGTGTCGCAGGTTGTGGCGGTGGGGTTCCCGTAAGCCGGGTGTCATATCCGCACTTCACGCAAAAGATTCCGCTGACGGGTGCTCCGCATTTGTTACAGAAGTTTGCCATGTTGAATTCTCCGGTTACTCGGCTTCGGCTCCCGCTCTAGGCTCGGTGGGCGAGGACGCCCACCGGACAGCCGGCGGGACGCCGGCGCTACACGACCCTGTTCGGATTCAAGAGCGGCCGCGCCCCCGAACGCGGCCGTCTCGAATCGATTTGATGAAGAGGTTCTTCATCAAAACCTTTGGTGCTTCTTTGACTCACGGCTCGACCTTGTACAGCGCCGACATTCCGGCCTCCATGTGATCGTCGATGTGGCAATGGAACATCCATGTCCCAGGATTGTCGGGGACCATATCGACCGTCACCATTTGCGCCGGCATGAGCGAGAGAACATCCGTACGCTTGCCGTCCTGCAACACGACGTTGCCGTGCCAGTGTGGAGTGTGAAAACTGAAAACCTCGCCGAGGCTGAGCAGATACCAACGCACGCGCTCACCTTTCTTCATGGTCATTACAGGTCCGGCGCCGTACATGTAGCCGTTGATGGAGAATTTGAGGTTCGCGATGGTAAATCCAGATCCCAGACCCGAGGGATTGCCCTGGTCATCCACGGGCTTGAACTCGCCTTTATCGACGCCCTTTGGATCGCTGGTATAGGTCTGAATGTTGTGGTCGAGATACCAGCTTGAATTCTCGTCAAGCAACATGTAGAGGCACACAAATTCGCGGTCAACGTCTTTCGGCTTGCCTTCGGCATCGGCCATGCCGCGGCGGGTGACGAGGATGGCACCGATCAGGCCGGTCTCCACATCCTTGTATTCATTAGTGTGCGAGTGGTAGAGCCATACGATCGAACTGGGATCATTCGGCCCTGGGCCCGCCCGCTCCGGCACTCTCCATGTGTAGACATGAGTTTTGCCCGGCGGGACGGCGTCGTCCTCTTTGTCGGCGCCGGAAGTGCCATCGTTGTAGCCCGCGCCTTCGGAGTCCTTGTTGTAGAACACGCCGTGAGGATGCATGCTGAAGGGCTGAGCGGCGTTGTTCTTGAACACCACGCGAATGGTGTCGCCGACTTCGGCGCGCAGGATGGGCCCGAGAAGTCCAGTGTGCTCCCACTGGGCGGGACGCGGCTTGAGTTGGGTGAAGGTCTCGTCGGTGTACTCGCGATAGAGCGCCTTGCGATAAACCGTTCCGATGCGATGCGGTCCGCGCTCGGTAAAGACTTTGGAGTAGCCGTCGAACTTCATGCCCATCATCTTGTTGACGCCGCCGGGAGCGTAGTCCCAGTCGACCTCGTCGGCAGCGATGTAATAGGTGCGAACCTTGGATGTGACCGGCTCCGCCAGCGCAAGGCCAGCGAAGCAGGTGAGAATCCCGAGCATGGCCAGCATCGTTGCCGGCTGCGACCTCTTCATGGAAATCTCCTTCCGGCCCCGCGGGGGGCGCGACGCCCGCCGGAGAGCCGGCGGGACGCCGGAGCTACCTACTGACTCAGTTGCGACAATGTGGTTTGGCTGCTTGCGAAGCTGGCCGAACCGGCAAAGGTCGCGATGATGTTGTGAGC
>JBARIF010000219.1:0-4956 GCA_049799615.1 Terriglobales bacterium | reverse complement strand
GTTCGATGGACGCCCGGATGGTGATGCCCAACGTAGGCGCCAGGTAAACTGTAATGTCTCCGGCAGAAGTTTCCAGCACCGAATCGGTGCGGTCATTTCCGGAGACGAACTTGGCCACGATACCGCCGGCACCGGTCTCGGCCCGGGCCGCGGGCACACCGTTCAGAGTGATGCTGCCGCCGCCGGTTTCAGCGCGGACCGCGCCGGTGGCCGAATTCAGGCGGATACTGCCGCCCCCGGTTTCTATCTCAGCCGGGCCCGCGATCTCTCCCAACTCAATGCTGCCGCCTCCGGTCGTGACTTTGAGAGACCCGGAGCAGCGTTGAACCTCAATGCTGCCGCCCCCGGTTTCGAGCACAGCGCCTTGCATGCCGGAAACCACCACCACACTTCCCCCGCCGGTCTCGGCGTTGATCTTGCCCTTGGCGGAAGACACCTTGATGCCTCCGCCACCGGTGTGCAGCGTCAGTTCGCCGCCGACCGTGCCTACGTCAATGCTGCCGCCCCCGGTCTCGGCATTCACCGCGCCGCCAATGTCATCGAGATGAATGCTGCCGCCTCCGGTTTCCCCCTCGACCCGGCCGCCCATGCCGGTGGCGGTGAGGTCGCCGCCTTCAGTTTCAACTTTCACCAGATCAATATTGCGCGGAACATTGATTACGAATTCACTGGAAGACCGGCGAGGCCTGTTGCCTTCCCATTCGGCCACCACCCAGGCGGTGTCTCCGCGGACGTAAGCGCTGATCTTGTAGGATTCAAATTCACGGCGAGCTTTCTCTTCGGACGAAGCGTAGGAACGATTGTTGATGACATAGGTGATCGTCTGCTGAGGGCCACCCACAACTTTCACCACGCCTGAATCCACCTTTACCCGCAGATTCTTCGCCGCCGCCAGGGAGCCGGTGATCTGGCGTGACCATCTGCCATTTTCCTGATAGACCCTCGTCTGCTCGTCAGAGCGCGCTTCCTGGGCCACCGCGACGGACACCAGCAGGAGAAGCAGTGCTGCGATTTTAGGAAACTTGTTCAACTGTCACCTTCCAAATATTCAATCTTCCCGCGCCCACGAGCTCAAAACTGCGGGTCAAATGCGTTCTCCAAAAGTCTCAATCGATCTCCGCCGTCTGGGCCAACATATTGCGGGCCTGGGAGCGGATGTACAGGTTCTGATCGTCCTCCGCCAGTTTTTGCAGCACGACTCGCACGCTGCTGTCGGCGCGGCAAGGTTCGAGCAGATGTAATGCCTGGGTCCGCAAGCCGGGATTGGAATCGTTCACCAGGGCCTCCAGCACAGCATTCCGCACCCTGACGTCGTCCTTTACGTAAGAACCCAGCCCCTCGATCGCCTTCAGCCGCACTCCCGGATTCGAGTCATAGCGCAAGGCATAGAGAAGTGCCTCGCGCACGCGGGTATCGTTTGGCGTCTGGGTCAGCAGATCTACAGAATCCATACGCACGCCCGAGTTGTAGTTGTTGCGGGTGGCAAAAAGCAGCAACTGCTGGATGCGCTGGTCGTTGAGCGATCCCTGTGCTTCCTGGGTAGAAACGGTGTTGTAGCGGATACTGATCTGGGAGGAACCAGGCTGCTGCGAGATGGATTGAATGCCGGTGATGGAAGATTCTGTTGGAGTCGCGCTGGCGAGATCGACCGGGTTGCGGCCATTCATCACTTGATAGGTGGCCCCAATCCCGCCGGCGAAGCCCACGATGAAGATGGCTGCGGCCAGCGCCGGAGCCAGCTTGATGGGGCGAAGCCAGGCTCCTGGATCGAACACCAGGCGTTGCCAGAAGCCGCCCTGCTCGGTAGTTTCGAGCTCCTCTTGCAGACGCATGCGCGAAGCGGTCACCAGATTGGGAGAAGGCTCCTCCACCGGGAACTGCGAGAGCGTGACATGAAGCTGGCGGGCTGATTTCAGCTCGGCCGCGCAAGCCGTGCAGCGCGCCACGTGCTGCTCCAGTTCATAGCGAGCGTCATCGGGCAACTCGTTATAGATATGCAGCAGAATATTTTCCCGGACCCATTCGCATTTCATGGTTTCACCCCTTCACCGGGGGAGTGTGGGACGGACACTCCTGTCCGCCGCCTTCGACTTTGACTCTGACTTGCTCCGCACCGTGGACGGGCGAGACGCCCGTCTCTCCATCAGCCTTCTTCATCGCATGTCCGCCAGAGAACCGCGCAACTTCTGCGTGGCCCGGAATAAAGTGTTCTTCGCCGTTTCTTCGGTGGTATTCAAAATCTCGCCTACCGTCCTCAATTTCAATCCCTGATAGTGCTTCAATTCGAAAACCATGCGCTCGCGGGGCGTCAGCTTGTCCAGAGCATGGTTGATGCGCGTTCCCAACTCGCGGCGCATCAGGTCGCGCTCCGGGTTGGCACCAGACCGGCCGTCTGGAACCTGGGCCAGGACGTCATAGGCTTCGCCCTGCGCGTCCACCGCGACCGGCGCGTCTTCCTTTCGCACCTGCTTCTTTCGCAAGTGGTCAAGACAGAGATTGGTCACGATGCGGTAGATCCAGGTGTAGAACGAGCACTCGAAGCGAAAATTGCCGACACTCTTGTACGCCTTCAGAAAGGCGTCCTGATAAATGTCCTGGGCCTCGTGCTCCGAGCCGGTCAAGTGCATGGCCAGCCGGAGGACAGCCTGGTCGTAGTGCCGCACCAGTTCCTCGAAGGCGGCGCGGTTGCCGCGCTGCGCTTCGCGGACCAGCAACGTGTCATCGATACGAACTGAACTGTGCCCAGCCATTTGGCCCCGAGTAAGGGGGTCCTGGGAATCGTTGCCTTGCTCCACCCCGCGGCTCGCGTCCGGATGCGAACACCCGCGAACCGTTAGTTGTACTGCCCATGCATCGGCCGGCATCTCTCGTTGTCCTCGACTAAGCCGGGTGCCCTGCCGTTCTTCCCGGTTGCATAGCTATGGACGTGGCAGCAAAAGAACCGTGAGCAGGGATTATAGGAGTTTGGCCCTGTCCGTGCATGGGGTTTAGTGCAGGCGGGAGCTGCTTTTGGAATAAAACCACGTAGGCCCGGACGCCCTCATCCGGGCGGGCGAGCGGAGCTCGCCTTGCGTTTTGGACTGCACCAATCAAAACCTGCCGGGCTTTGCCCGGCTGGGCGGGTGAGGGCATCCTTCGACTTCGCTCAGGACAGGCTCCGCCCCTACGTGGCCGTAACTACTCCGCTGCTTCCTTCTCGATGACTACTTTCAGGTGCGTGGTCACGTCCTTGTGCAGTTTGATGGGGACGGTGAACTCGCCCACGGTCTTGAGCGGCTCGTGAATTTGAATCTTCCGGCGGTCCACGTCAAAGCCCTTTTTGGCCAGCGCGTCCGCGATATCGCCGGACGTGACTGAGCCAAAGAGCTGGTCGTGTTCGCCGGAGCGCCGGGTGAATGAAACCGAAACGCCTTCGAACTGCTTGGCCAGGGCTTCCGCGCTGGTCTTTTCCTTGGCAGAGCGGCGTACGGCGGCGGCCTTCATCTGCTCGATGACCGCCTTGTTGCCCTTCGAAGCTTCGATGGCGAGCTTGTGCGGCAGCAGATAATTGCGTCCAAAACCCTCGGCGACCTTTACCACGTCGCCGCGCGAGCCCAGCTTCGGCACATCTTCCTTCAGAATGACTTCCATGGTGACTCCCTTAGAAATTCCTTTTGCCACGGATTCACGCGGATTTTCACGGATCAAATTCAGGAAGAAAAAATCCGTGACGATCCGTGCGAATCCGTGGCCGATTCTTTACGAGGCGCGCCCTGCAAATGGCAGCAGAGCGATATTCCGCGCCTGCTTGATGGCCAGGGACAGACGCCGCTGGTGCGGGGTACAGACCCCGGTCAGGCGGCGTGGGACGATCTTGCCGCTCTCCGCTACAAACTGTGCCAACAGCCGGACGTCTTTGTAGTTGATGGCCTCAATTTTCTCCACGCAGAATTTACAAACTTTCTTGCGGCGAAAATATTTGCGCCCACCTTCGCGGCCGCCACCCGGTCCGCCGGGACGTGGCGGACGACGCTCCCGATCACCAAATGAGGGCCGGTCCCCGGAAGGACGATCTCCGCCCGAGGGACGCTCTGCACCTGCCACTGCTGTTGCTCTGGTTTCTTCAGCCATGATGCTCCTTAAAAAATCGTCGTCGGTCGTCAGTCTTCAGCCGTCAGCAAGCCGGCTCCCAGTCATCTTGCTGAAGACTGAAGACTGACGACCAGCTACGCTGTGACTTCCGCCGCTTCTCCGCCGGTTTCCGTAACCGGGGCGGGGGGCGGGGTCTTGCGTTTGGCGTCGCGGATGGCCTTGATCTTGTCCAGCCGCTTTTGCTCCTCGTCGATGCGCACCGTGATGAACTTGATCACAGGCTCGGTGACGCGCAGGCGGCGCTCCAGTTCGTGAATCAGGCCGCCCCCGCCTTCCACCGTGAGCAGCACGTAGATGCCGTCATGAAATCTGCGCACCATATACGCCAGGCGGCGCTTGCCCATCTTCTCCACGCTCTTTACATTGCCGCCTGACGAAGTCACAGCGGTTTCCAGCGTGGAAATCAGTTTGTCCTGCTCCTCTTCCACCATGTCGGGGCGGACAATAAACATCAACTCATAAGTGCGATTCATTTTCTCTCCACCTTCATCTGCCACGGATTCTCACGGATCAACACGAATCAGAATGAAGATCCGAGCTCATCCGTGTAAATCCGTGGCTACTCTGCTTCGGGCCCGGCCTTCCGGTTGAAGCGGTTCATGGCTGCAGCCGGACCTTCCCGCAACACTACGTTCACCGCCTCGGCGGCGCTCTCCAGCACTTCATCCACTTTTTTCAGTTGCGACTTCCGAAATGGAGTCAAAACAAACTTGACTCCATCCGCGATTTTCCGCTCCGGCGATATTCCCAGCCGGATACGCAAAAATTCCTGCGTGCCTAGCGCCGCAATGATCGACTTCATGCCATTGTGGCCCGCCGAACTGC
>JBARIF010000218.1:0-4223 GCA_049799615.1 Terriglobales bacterium | reverse complement strand
ACCGCTGACGCTTTCACTCTCTTCAGCCGCTTTGAATCCAAGCTGGAGCAGTATCATGGAAACCTGGGACGAGGCGCAGTCGAACTGGCTAAAGACTGGCGCACGGACAAATTTCTGCGCCACCTGGAAGCCCTCTTGCTGGTATCCGACAAAGATCAGACTTTCCTGCTGAGCGGCCAGGGCGACGTGATCGAGCCGGACGGCGGTATTGCCGCGATCGGCAGCGGGGGCCCTTACGCCCAGGCAGCCGCGCAGGCGCTGGCCGAACACACCCAGCTGACAGCCCGCCAGATCGCCGAAGAAGCAATGAAAATTGCAGGCAAAATGTGCATCTATACTAATGACAAGGTGACGATTGAAGAACTCTTAGCGCGGACGTCCGACGTCAGACCTCGAACGTCGGCAATTCCTGGCCGGGGTCTGACGCCCGAGGTCCGAAGTCCTACTTATGGCTATTTATCTCCCCGCTGCCGCTGAAGAAGAACAGATCGCCCTCGACGAACTCACTCCGCGTGAAATTGTCGCCGAACTGGACAAGCACGTCGTGGGCCAGAAGGATGCCAAGCGCGCCGTCGCCATCGCTCTACGCAATCGCATGCGCCGCCAGAAACTCACCCCTGACCTGGCCGAAGAAGTCATTCCCAAAAACATCATCATGATCGGCCCCACCGGCGTGGGCAAGACCGAAATCGCCCGCCGCCTGGCCAAGCTGGCCAACTCGCCGTTCCTGAAGGTGGAAGCGTCGAAGTTCACCGAAGTCGGCTACGTGGGGCGCGATGTCGAGTCCATGATTCGCGACCTGGTCGAGATCGCCATCGAGATGGTCCGCGAAGAAAAACTGGAGGACGTCTCCGACAAGGCCGAGCTCAATGCGGAGGAGCGTCTGCTGGATATCTTGCTTCCGCCACCCTCTCCCCGCCCCGTGGAGGCGTCCACGGGCGGAGTCGTGCTCGAAGGGACAACGGCTTCTTCCGGCCATGAGTCGCAAGGCCGAACCCGCGAAAAACTTCGCCAGCAGTTGCGCGAAGGCAAGCTCGACGACCGCAGCGTCGAAATTGACGTGCGCGAACGTAATTTTCCCTCCTTTGAAATCATCTCCAACCAGGGCGTCGAGGAGATGGATGTCAATATCAAGGACATGTTGCCCAATATCTTCGGCCAGCGCACCAAGAAGCGGAAGATGAAGGTCAACGAAGCCTTCGAATACCTGATTCAGGAAGAAGAGCACCGCCTGATCGACATGGACCAGGTCACGCGCATGGCGATCGATCGCGTGGAAGACTCAGGCATTATCTTCCTCGACGAAATCGACAAAATCGCCGGGCGCGAAAGCGGCCACGGTCCCGACGTTTCACGCGAAGGCGTGCAGCGTGACATCCTGCCCATCGTCGAAGGTACAACGGTCAACACGCGCTACGGCATGGTGCGCACTGACCACATTCTGTTTATTGCGGCCGGCGCCTTCCACGTTTCGAAACCCAGCGATCTGATTCCCGAACTGCAGGGCCGATTCCCCATCCGGGTGGAACTGCAGTCGCTCACCATGGAAGATTTCATTCGCATCTTGACCGAACCCAAATCCTCGCTGGTGAAGCAGTACGTAGCTTTGATGGAAACCGAAGGCGTCAAGCTGGAATTTAGTCGCGAGGCCCAGGAAGAAATCGCGCGCTACGCCTTCCGCGTAAACGAAGGTACGGAAGATATTGGCGCCCGCCGCTTGCACACCATCATGGAGCGCGTCCTCGATGAAATCAGCTTCGACGCTCCGGATAAAAAAGGTGAGCACATCAAGGTAGACGCCGACTACGTGCGCAAGATGCTGGCTGACATTGTGAAAGACCAGGATCTGTCGCGCTACATTCTGTAACGGGCGAGTCGCCCGCGGCCACGCCATCAATCCCGGAAACACAGCCCACGGTTCTGCTATCCTTTCCCGCAACGAACATGAAAACGATCGACCGGCAGCGGATCAAGTCGCTGATGCAGCGCGAGCAGCAGCGTTTCGTGAGCGAGCGCCCCAAGTCCAAGGCGTTGTTCGAGCGCGCCGGCAAATCGCTTCTCGGTGGCGTGCCCATGAACTGGATGATCAAGTGGGCCGGCGCTTTCCCCCCTTTCGTTCGCGAGGCGCAGGGGGCGCACTTCTACGATGTGGACGGGCACCGCTACATTGACTTCTGCCTGGGCGACACCGGCGCCATGACCGGGCACTCTCCCTTCGCCACGGTGAAAGCGGTGGAAGACCAGATGAAGCGCGGCATCACGCTAATGCTGCCCACGGAAGACGCAATTTTCGTCGCGGAAGAATTGCAGCAGCGTTTCGGTCTGCCCTACTGGCAATTTGCTCTTACCGCCACCGATGCCAACCGTTTCGCCATACGGCTGGCGCGCCAGATCACCAGACGCCCAAAGATCCTGGTCTTCAACTGGTGTTATCACGGTACTGTGGACGAGAGTTTCATTACCCTTAAAGACGGAGTGGCGCAATCCCGTCGGGGAAACATCGGACCGCCCGTCGATCCCGCCGTTACTACCAAGGTGGTCGAATTCAACGATCTCCCGGCGCTGGAGCAGGCCCTGGCCGCGGGCGATGTCGCCTGCGTGCTGGCCGAGCCGGTCATGACCAACGTCGGCATCGTCCATCCCGAACCCGGCTACCATAAGGCGTTGCGGCAGCTTACCCGCAAGTCCGGCACCTTGCTTATCATCGACGAGACCCACACCATTTGTGCCGGGCCTGGCGGATACAGCCGGGTGGAAAATCTCGAACCCGACTTCTTCATCTTCGGCAAAGCCATTGCCGGAGGAGTTCCGGGCGCCGCCTACGGATTCACCCAGGAAGTCGCGAAGTGCATCTCCGATGGCCAGAACCTGGAAGACTGCGACACCGGCGGTATTGGCGGGACTCTGGCCGGCAATGCGCTCTCTCTCGCCGCCATGCGCGCCACTCTGACCAAAGTGCTGACCAAAGAGGCCTTCCCCCGCATGATCTCCGCAGCCGAACGCTGGACAACAGGAGTCGAGAAAGCGATCACCGAACTCACCCTGCCCTGGCACGTGACCCGCCTCGGCTGCCGCGCCGAATACCAGTTTTCGCCCACCCGTCCCAGGAATGGCACCCAGGCCCATGACGCCATGGACTTCGAACTCGAGCGCTTCATGCATCTCTACGCCATGAATCGGGGAATCCTGCTGACTCCGTTTCACAACATGGCGCTTATGTCGCCCCAGGCCGATCCAGAAGATGTCGATCAGCACACTCGCGTCTTTCGCGAAGCAGTCAAGGAACTGGTGGCATAGCCATCCCCTACTGTCCGGAAACCCGGACCCCGTCTGTTACCCTGTTGGTTCTCGCGATGAAGCGATCCGGTTGGCACAATCTGATCTGCGTGCTGGGCAGCGCTGTGCTGGTTTCCTGCGGCGCTCCGGGGGTTCCCATCCCGCCTTCTCTCGAACTGGCCAGGCCGGTCAGCGATCTACGCGCGGCGCGCAAGGGCGATAAGGTTTACCTGGCCTGGACCGTGCCCTCGAGAACGGTTGACCGCCAGTCCGTGCGCCATCCGGGTGCAACCCGCATCTGCCGCAGCCTGAGAGCCCCAGTGACCGATTGCAAGAATCCCGTGGCAGAAGTTCCGGCCAGCCAGTTTCCATCGCCCGGTTCCGGATCAGGCAGGAAAGTTGAAGCCAGCTACACCGACATCTTGCCGGAGCCACTGCAAAAAGAAGACCCCACCGCGGAGATTGCCTATGCAGTGTCGGCACAGAATGAAAGCGGACGCAGCGCTGGACTCTCCAACCAGGTGCAAGTCCCGTCCGCGCCGACGCTCCCTGCGCCAGCTCATTTTCGGGCCCAAGTGAAGAGCGAGGGCGTGCTGCTCTCCTGGGATTGTCCGCCGGCACCGGCCGCGTCAGATGTGATCGCTCACAAAATCCGCATCTATCGCCGCGAGCAGGGAAAGCAAACGAATACCAGAGTCAGCGATGCCAACTTCGCGGGTTGTTCCCCAACTCAACCGGTCAACCCGTTACCCGAATTTCTTGATCAGACGTTCGAGTGGGAAAATCATTACGACTACCGCGCCACGGTGGTGACCGTGGTTTCCGAGCCTGGAAAGCCTGAGGTTGAAGTCGAAGGCGACGATACTCCGGTGGTCCAGGTCTTCGCCCACGATGTTTTTCCTCCGGCCGTACCCACCGGGCTGCAGGCGGTTTTCTCGGGAGTAGGT
>JBARIF010000217.1:0-4307 GCA_049799615.1 Terriglobales bacterium | reverse complement strand
ACAGCGGGTCGAGCGCGTATTACAAATTCGAGATTCGCGACGCCAACAACAACGTCTGTAAGACCGCTGATGACGACCACGACACCGGCCTCAACATAAAACCTTAATTAGGAAATCTGCGCCAGCTTTTTAAACCTGGTATTGCCGTGCAGGTGATCGAAATCAGGCGTGTCCCGGATCACCGCCTTTGCGTAGCCGAGTTCCACCGCTTTTTCCAGGGACGACAAACAACGATCCACGTCGCCGAGTTGGTTGTAGACCAATGCGGCGCGCATTCTCACCTCAGGCTCGGACGGTGCGAGGGCGAGTGCCTTCTCAATCTGGGTGCGCGCCGTCTCCAAGTGTCTGGCCATGGCGTTATAGCTTGCAGAGAAGGCCAGAACATTGCTATCTACCGGGTTGACCGCGAGCCGCTTCCCGGCTCGCGAAATCGCGTTTTCGTAGGCCTCGATGGCTTTCGTCTTGGCACCGTTCCAGTAGAGCGAATCACCCAAGTTGCCCCACAACAACCAATCGCTGTCGTCGAGACTCAGTCCATGCTGAAACGCATCCGCCGCCTCTCCAAATCGATGCAAATCGAAGTAGGCATTGCCGAGATTGTTGAACGCTTCTAGGTTCGGACGTATTTCGATGGACTGGTTCAGCGGTTTCAGCGCTTCCTTGTAGCGTCCCACTGCCACAAACAGTCCGCCCAGATTAGAATATCCGCGGTAGTTGTTGGGAGCCAGTTTCACCACTTCCTGAAATTGCGCGATGGCGTCATCGTAGCGAGCCTGGGTATAGTAAAAAACGCCGAGCCAGCTGTGCACGCCCCAGTAATTCGGACGCAGCGCAATTGCATTCTGATATGCCGCTTCCGCGGCGGCCGCATTCCCTAGCTTGCCGTACGCGTCGGCCAGTCCGCGCCAACCATCTTCGTTGCTCTGGTCGATCTGCACTGCGCGCTCGAATTCCGGCACCGCCAGCTCATGCTTGCCGGTCAGGTTATAGACCGATCCCAGGCATATGTGTCCTTCCGCGGTTTCCCGCGCTGACAGCGACTTCTGGCAGTTCTCTTGCGCCAGGCTAACCCAATCGCCGCCACGATTCACCTGCTGATATCCGATCAGGTATGCCTGCCCCAACGCTGCGTACGCATTCGCATACTCCGGGTCAACGGCGACTGCGCTCTTTAACTCGGCAACGGCAAGTTCGATGTTCTCCGCTTTCTGATACTCGCTCAGATATCCGCGCGCCCGCAGGTAGCTGGCATAAGCGGTGGGCTTGTTTTCGTTCCTCGAAAGCGGCACCGCAGAGGTCTGCACCTCGCCGGCCAGCAGAGACGCGATCTCGCCCGACACCTGGTCTTCCAGTCCGAAGATGTCCTGCGTGCTCCCCGTGATGGTGCGCGCGTTAAGTTGCTGGTGCGTCCGCGAATCTACCAGCGAGCAATTGATACGGATCTGATCCCCCACGCGGTGCGCGTCGCCTTCCAGCACCAGGTCCGAGCCAAAGTCTTTCCATGCCTGCTCGATGGTCCTGACGCCCTGGTCCCGTGCATCCCGAGCTGAGATCAGCTGTAGGCTCTGGCCCCATTGTTGCGCCAACCTAGCGGACACGGTTTCGGTCAAGCCCGAGATCAGCGCGCTGGTTTTCTCGTCCTGTCCGGACGAATCGAACGGCAGCATGGTTAGCAGCTTGTGCCCCTTCTGATGCGATCGGATCAGCGACTCGCGAACGCCAAATCCGGCCATCACGCAGGCGAGGGCCACTATCACCAGCACGATCCAGTTCCTCAGCCCCGCCCTGTGGTGCGCGGGAGCGAATTCCGATAGTGACAACCTGCCGCTCGCGGCGCTCGCTGGGAACAATCTCACTAGGTCCACTCCTAATTCACTAGCCGATTGGTAGCGGCGGTCCGGGTTTTTATCCAGCGCCTTCGTGATTACGGCATCGAACTGCGGCGTTATCTGCCGGTTCAACGTGCTTGGCGTGGGCGGGTCAAAGTGTTGAATGGCATCGATCAGCTTCAGACTTGATGCCATCGGGAACGGTCGTCTGCCGGTAGCCATTTCGTACAGCACGGTCCCAGCAGCCCAGATATCGGTGCGCACGTCGGCCTCTTCACAGCGGGTCTGCTCCGGTGCCATGTACGGGAGCGTACCGCCGATCGAATCCTTTACATCCATGCTGGCGGTGGCCGCCAGGTCGCTTACCGGCTCACGCCAGCGCGCCAGGCCGAAGTCGAGCATCTTCAACTCTCCTTCGTCCGTGAGCCGAAGATTTCCAGGTTTCAGATCGCGATGAATGATATGAGCGCGATGCGCAGCGGCGAGCCCTTTCGCCAGCTGCACAGCCAGTTCGACCGCCGTCTTCTGCGACAGCGCGCCCGACGCCAGCTTCTCGTCCAACGTCACGCCGGGAACGTATTCCGTGACCAGGTAGTCGATTCCGTCCTCCTGCCCGAAATCAAAAGCCATCACAATGTTCGGATGATTCAGCTTGGCCAGTACGCGGGCTTCGCGCTGAAAGCGCTTGCGCGCGGTTTCGTCAGGAAATGTTCCAGGCGGGAGCACCTTAACCGCCACCTCGCGCTCCAGTCGCTCGTCCAAGGCGCGAAAAACCACTCCCATTCCGCCTTTGCCAACTTGCTCGACAATGCGGTAATGGCCCAGCAACGCACCCACCGCTGGACCCGGCGAGGTCATGCGGCGATGGTATGCTCGCCTTCCCGCCCCGTCAACGCATCGCGAGGACAGCTGCTCCTGCTCGTGCAACCAGCGTGCAAGTTACCCTAACGTGCAGGTTAATACCAAGAAATCGACGACGAATTTGCCCATCCCCGGAAGGCCGAGCCAGGGCCGTTGGATCACAAAGTGAAAAATGTGACTCCCAAGCGGCTTAACAATTGAGAACGGTTAGAATGTGACTCGTCACGACGAGGACCCGCATGGCAGACCCGAAGCTCGAAGAAGTCTTCAAATTGTCCGGTATTCCTACCTATACTTTCGTGCAACCCGTAGAGTACAACAAACTCCTTGTCGCCCTCCGCACACCGGGCAGGGGCGTTGTTATTGAAGGCCCCTCTGGCATTGGCAAAACCACGGCCGTGGTCAAGGCTCTGGATGAGCTTGGTCTCGGGAAGGAAGCGGTACGCTTGAGCGCCCGCAAGAAGGAGGATCGCGAGGTAATCGCTGCCCTCCCGAGCAAGCGCGATGCCGGCTTGGTCATTGTCGACGATTTCCATCGTCTTGAAGGCCGTATACAGGAAGCCATTGCGGATCACCTGAAAGTTTTGGCTGACGAAGAACGAGCTGACACAAAGCTCATTCTCGTGGGAATTAATCGTGTCGGAGACTCGCTGATAAATTTCGCGCCGGATTTGAACAATCGCATTGACACAATCAAGTTTGAGGCAAACCCGGATGATCGAGTGCTCGAATTGGTGAGGAAAGGAGAACAAGCGCTCAACATAGCTCTCAAGATCACGCAGGACGTCGTCAAGGCTTCGACAGGGAGCTTCTACCTGGCTCAAATGTTATGCCATCAGACGTGCCTTGCGGCTGGAGTCACTGAAGCACAGGCCAATCTCAAAGAGATTACCATCAGCTATCAAACAGTTTCGTACCGGGTTATGTCCGGCTTGGCTCGACGATTCATGAAGGAGGCAATCAAATTCGCTGCTGGGCCTCGGCTTCGGCGAGAAGGTCGGGCGCCGTACCTTCACATCCTGAAGTGGCTCGCCGTGTCGAATGAGTGGGCAATCCTATTGGACCGGGAGGTAGCAAAACACCCGGAACAACGGGGGAGCGCAGGCCAGGTCGTCGAGAAGGGTTACCTCGCAGATTTTCTAGCAAAAAACCCCGAGCTTTCAGATGTGATTCATTACGAGGCTTCTACGACGATACTGACCGTCGAAGATCCACAATTCGTATTCTTCTTGCGCAACTTAGGTTGGAATAAATTCGCCGAGCAAGTTGGATTTCTGAATATTCAGTTCAGCAATCGCTATGATTTCGCCCTTTCATTTGCGGGCCCCGACAGGGTCCACGCCAAACAACTCTTCGAACTGCTATCGGAGGGTGAGCTCGAAGTGTTTTATGACGAAAATGAGCAAGCCCGCATCCTTGCCGATAGTGTTGAAGATTATTTGGGGCCGATCTACGCCTCTGAGGCAGCATATGTGATTGTCTTGCTGGGACCAGAGTATCCGAAGCGGATCTGGACTGCTTTTGAATCAGAGCAATTTAGAGCCCGTTTTGGTGAAAAGACCGTTATTCCCATTTGGTTCACGACAGCGCCGCCAGGAATGTTCGACGAGTCAACGC
>JBARIF010000216.1:0-22164 GCA_049799615.1 Terriglobales bacterium | reverse complement strand
CTTCTCCCACGGGCGCACCGGACGAACCTCGCAGGTCGATTTCGGCATAAGTCTCTCCGAGCACTCCGGCCGTCGCTGTCGACACAATCGCATCCTCCGGTATCTTGAGTTCGTAGGGAGTCTGGAGAAACATGGTGACCTCGGCGGCTTGTTCTTTCAGTTCTGGTCGCACGCGCACCTCTGTTACTCGCCCCACGTCAACCCCAGCCACTCGCACGGGCGCTCCCGCCCGCAGGCCGTGGGCATCCTGGAAATATGTCTTAAGGAGCAAATGGTGCTGTGAGTGTTTCGCAAAGGTGAAGAAGATCACCGCAAGACCAAAGACAATCATCGCAACCAAGATGATTCTGCGCATCGGCCACCTCTATCGCGCAAACGAGCCCTAAACCCCGATCACCGCCACCAACTCCTTCACCGCAGCGGCGCTCTTATCCAGCGCGGCCTTCTCTTCAGGAGTAAGTTTGATTTCGATGATCTGCTCCAGACCCTTGGCGCCGAGTTTGCAGGGCACCCCAACATACAACCCGTTGATTCCGTATTCGCCCTGCAGATAAGCGGCGCAGGGCAAAATCTTTTTCTTGTCTTTGAGGATCGCTTCGACCATCTCAGTCACAGCCGCTGAAGGGGCGTAGTACGCCGATCCGGTCTTCAGGTACTTCACAATTTCCGCCCCGCCGTCGCGAGTGCGTTGCACCAGGCGCTCTACGGTGGTTGCGTCCATCAACTCGGTAATTGGAATTCCGGCGACAGTGGAATATCGCGGCAGAGGGACCATGGTGTCGCCGTGTCCGCCGAGAACGAAGGCAGTAACGTTCTCCACGCTGACTTTTAGTTCCTGGGCGATAAACGTGCGGAAGCGCGCCGAGTCCAGCACGCCGGCCATGCCGATCACCCGTTCTCGCGGGAAGCCGGCCATCTTGTAAGCCGCCTGGGCCATGGCATCCAGCGGGTTCGAGACAATGATCAGAATGCAGTTGGGTGAATACTGCACCACCTTGCCCACAACGTCTTTCATGATCTTGTGGTTGGTGTTGAGCAGATCGTCGCGGCTCATGCCGGGCTTGCGGGGGATGCCGGCGGTGATCACGACAACGTCAGAGTTCGCGGTATCGGCATAATCCTGAGTGCCCAGCACATACGAATCGCGCTTCTCGATCGGCATGGCTTCGAGCAGGTCCAGACCCTTGCCCTGCGGAACACCTTCGATGATGTCGATCAGCACCACATCCGCCAACTCCTTGGAAGCGATCCAGTGAGCCGCGGTTGCGCCTACGTTGCCGGAACCAACAATTGTCACTTTCTTACGCATAAGTAGTCCCTTTCGGAGCCACGGATTTCATGGATCAACACAGATAGAACGAAAATATCCAATCCGTGTATATCCGTAAGATCCGTGGCAGGTTTTTCAGATGGCGGTCAGAACGCCCGCGCCCATGTTCTCGATGATGTAATTCGCGAACTCGCTGGTCTTCACTTTGGCGGCGCCTTCCATCAACCGCTCAAAGTCGTAGGTAACTTTCTTCTGCTCGATGGTGCGCTCAAGTCCGTGTTCCACCATGTCGGCGGCTTCATTCCAGCCCAGGAAGCGTAGCATCATCACTCCGGAGAGAATCACCGAACCCGGATTGATGACATCTTTGTCCGCATACTTGGGGGCAGTTCCGTGGGTCGCCTCAAAACAGGCGAAGCCGTCGCCGATATTGGCGCCCGGCGCAATGCCCAGCCCGCCGACCTGTGCCGCGCAGGCATCGGAAATGTAATCGCCATTCAGATTGGGACAGGCCAGCACCGAGTACTCGTCCGCCCGGGTCACTACCTGCTGGAAGATAGAATCGGCAATCCGGTCATTGATCATGAGCTTCTTTTTCCACGCACCCTTGCCATGCGTGGCATAGATGGTTTCCAGAACTTTCTCGACTTCTTTGTAGATCGACTGCCGGAAGTCTTCCGTAGCAAACTCCATGCCGGGCTCGACCAGCCCGGCGTTCTGCTCGACCGAAAGGTTGGGGTTCTTATCTTTGTTGTCGAGGATCCAGCTCTCGCGCTCGGTCACAACTTTATCGCGAAATTCCTCGGTCGCCAGTTCGTATCCCCACTTGCGGAACGCGCCCTCGGTAAATTTCTGGATATTTCCCTTGTGCACCAGGGTGACGCTCTTGCGTCCGCTCTGCAGCGCAAACTTGATGGCCATGCGCACCAGGCGCTTGGTGCCGGTAATCGAGATGGGCTTGATGCCCACGCCGGAATCCAGTCGCACCTGCTTCTTGCCGCCTTTCAGCATGTCTTTGTTGAGGAACTCGATCAGGCGCGCCGCCTCCGGCGTTCCCTCCTCCCACTCGATGCCGGCATAAACGTCTTCTGTGTTCTCGCGGTAGATGACCACGTCCATACGTTCGGGATGCTTCACCGGCGAGGGCACGCCCTTGTAATACTTGACCGGACGCACGCAGCAATACAGATCGAGAATCTGCCGCAAGGCCACGTTCAGCGACCGGATTCCCCCACCCACCGGAGTAGTCAGCGGCCCCTTGATGGCCACGCGAAATTCGCGGATGGCAGCGACGCTGTCATCGGGCAGCCAGGTATTAAACTTCGCCATGGCCTTCTCGCCGGCAAACACTTCGTACCAGGCGATGCGCCGCTTGCCCTTGTAGGCCTTCTCCACGGCCGCATCAAACACGCGCACCGAAGCCTTCCAGATATCGCGTCCCGTACCGTCGCCTTCGATGAAAGGCACAACAGGATTATCGGGCACCTGGTAAGTGCCGTTGCTGTAGGAAATCCGGGCCCCATTGGCCGGAACCGGCACACCGTTATACGAAGCCGCCATTAAACCCTCCGCCTCGATGGACAAAACGATTGTGAGTCAAAACACATAATTATAAAGCACCACATACCGCGTAGGGGCGGGTGCCCTCACCGCCCAGCCGAGCGAAGCTCGGCAGTCTTGCCGCGCAACACAGGAGCTGCGAACCGTAAGTATCCAGGCGCGCCGCAGAACAGAACCTCGGCGAGCTTCGCTCGCCCGCCCGGACGAGGGCGTCCGGGCCTACGTAAGTAGCGGGTGACCGGAGGTTGCCGCCCATCTGAGCGATGCCCACTTCGGCACTCCCGCTACAATGCAAGCATGCACCTCGGCTCTCTCCGCCTGCTGGCCTTGCTCATAACCTGGGTTCTGATTCCATTTTCCGCGCCCGCCCAGCAACCGACAGCAACGCCCTCTTCGGCGCCTGCCCCGATCCCCGACGCTCCCTCCAAGAACCCGCCCCACGCCTTCTGGGACCGTACCAACATCCTTCTCTTCTCCGGCGTCGCTGTCTTCCGGGGCCTCGACTATGCTTCCACCCGCAACTTTCTGGCGCGCGGCCGCGAAGAAGTCCTCATCCCTGATGACATCGTCAATAACTCAGCGGCATTTGCCAGCCTGGAGGCGGCGGGAACGCTCACCTCGGTCGGCCTGTCCTACTGGATGCACCGCGCCCACCACCACAAGATCGAACGCTGGATTTCAATCGTCCACATCGGTGTCACCGGCTTCGGAGTGGTCAGGAACTACTCGCTTAAGTCAAAGCACTAGGGCTGGTGTGGGTCGGACACTCTTGTCCGACGCCTTTGACTCTGACTCTGCGCTCAAAGATTCTCACCATGTTCTTGGCAGGCAGGAACCAAACAACACTAGAATCAAAGTCAAAAGCGTCGAACAGGAGTGTCCGAACCACACAAGAGTGTCCAACGCACACCAATCACGAAGGTGGAAGTACCACCATATCCGGCTTATACTATCCGCAAGTGTTTGTTAGGAGACCTCATGACCTGGTTCTCTCCCCTCCCAGCCTTCTGCATGCTTGCGATGCTGGCATCGCCCCTCGCCAGCCAGGCGGAATCCAATTCAGACCGCACCCAGTTCAGTCACGACATTCGCGTTGAGTCCGGCGAGAGAGTCGGCGACGTGACCTGCATCGGCTGCTCGATTCACATCCGGGGTCAGTCATCCGGCGACGTCACCGCCATTGCCGGAAGCGTATTCGTGGAGTCAGGCGCTTCGATTTCGGGGGACGTCACGGCCATCGGCGGCAACGCCCGAGTGGAGAGCGGCGCCCAGGTGGCCGGCGACCTGACTGCAATTGGCGGGACCGTGCGCCGCGACCCACAGGCCAGCGTGGCCGGCGATGTGACGACCATCGGCGGAGGCGGCGCCTGGATTTTTCTGATCTTCCTGCTGCCCTTCCTCTTTCTCGGCGGGATTGTTGCCCTGATTATCTGGCTGATTCAACGCGGCCGGCGCCCCGCACCAGTCCCGGCCTACGGCCTCCGCCGAAACTGATTGGCCGGTGTGGTCGCGGGCGACTCGCCCGCGAGTGTTCGGGGCGGAAATATTGGTTGCAAATCAGTAAATCCCCCGAGAGCGGGACGCCCTCGGGACAGCTGGCAGGATGCCGGCGCTACACAAACCTGTCGCTTACTCCCCTAAGACCCGCTGGTAAATGGCCCGCACTTCGCCGAAGGTGCGATCCAACTCGCTCTCCAGTCCATCCGGAAAATCCTGTTCCAGAATTTGCGCGGTGAGATTCTCGGTGACCTTCCGGCCGTGCTCGGTCGCAGGCAACCACCTGCCCGCCCGCCCGACGACCAGCCGCGACACGTGTTCTACCGTACGCACCAATTCCGCGGCATGATCGAGCACCCCCGCGTCGCTCTTACCCAGGACCCCTGAATCCACGCAGCGCCACAACCGGTCGCGCAAACTTCCCTGCTTGTCGGCCACACTGTGCCTCACCAGAAGAAAGCTGGTAATGAAGTCAATGTCATAGATCGCTCCCGGGGAGGACTTGAAGTTCTTGCTGGGCCCTTCCGCACTTTCCAGCTTCGTCCTCATTTCTCGAACCGCGAGGGCGAATCCCGGATCGGCGGCAAATCTTCCGAACAATACCTTCAGCACTGCCAGCGCGTACTCTCCCTGGGTTCGAGATCCTGCTAGAAAACGCAGCTTGGTGTACATCAACGCTTCCCAGGCCTGGGCCTCGTGTTCGAAGTACGCCGCCAACTGTGCGGGAGTGGAAAGCAGTTCGCCTTCGCCGCCCCGCGGCCGCAAGCGTGCGTCCACCGGAAACACGGTTCCGTCACGAGTGTAAGCCGCCAGCGCATGCATCATCTGTTCCGCAGACCTGGTCAGCGCGACGCGGTCGCCATCCTCCGGGCATACGAACAACACGTCGGCATCCGACAGCAAATCAAATTCCCCGCTTCCCAGCCTGCCCACCGCCATGACGGCCAAGTCCCCGGCGTCGGCCAGGCGGACCGCCGTCGCCATCACGTCTTCCGCGGCCGCCGTAGTGGCTTCGAAGGATTCGTACACATCGCGCAACTCGATGACGTCTCGCGCCCCGACCACGAATGCCCGGTGTCTGAAGTGCTGCCGCAGCATCGCCAGCTTCTCCGCGTAGGGGGCCGGCGAATCGGCCAGGTAAGCAAACACGGGATCACGGGCGGTCTCCGTCAGCCCCAGAGACTTTTCGAACAAATATCTTCCGCCAGCCTGGGGTGGGACTTCCTCCAACTCCGCCAGCGTTACAATTTCCTCGGGATTGCGAATGAGGATCTCAGTCAGGTAGTCGCTGCTTTCAAACAGGACCAGGGCGCGACGCAGCCCCTCCTGATGTTGCAGCACGGTCGCATAACGTTGCGAACTGCCGAACGCCGATCCCAGAAAGCGGTAGAGGTTCTTCCGCGCCTGCGGGTTTAAGTCACTGCGACCCACAGTTTCATACAGGGCCGGGGCGTCGATCGCCAGCCGTTCAAGAATCTGCTGGCTGGTCGGGTCTGTCGTGGTCGGTTCGAGCGCGCTCAGCAATTTGAATGCGGCGCCGGGCAATTGCTGCCGGCCGCGAGTCTGCTGCTGGTAGATAATGCGCTGATAGATGTCGGCCACCGTCGCCATCCGCCGTTGCACCACCGACGCCAGGTCACCCGACCTGTGCTCTCCCGGCGCATAACCTTCCATGGCGCGCTGCAGCACTCGGCGGTCGGCCTCGGACGCCGGTAAACGGTGGATCTGCTGTCCCTCGCGCAGTTGCAGCCGGTGCTCCAGATGGCGCAGGAACTCGTAGGCGCTGGTCAGATCATGAAATTCCTTGCCGCTGATGTGGCCCTTGTCGTGCAATTTATGCAACGAGAACAGGGTCCCGCCCGAGCGCAGCCAGGGTTCGGCGCCGCCGTACACCCGCTGCAGGCACTGCACCAGAAATTCAATATCGCGGATGCCACCGCCATCGACCTTCACATCGATAGTCTGCTCCGGCTGCCCCAGCGTCTTTCCCAACTGGCGCCGCTTCTGCATCTTCTCGCGCGCCACCAGCGCCGTCTTGATAGCGGCAAAATTCACTTGTTCGGTATAAACGTATGGCTGTACCGCCCGAATAAAGTCGCGGGCCAGGCCGGTATCTCCGGCCGACTGCCGGACTTTGATCAGCGCCTGGCGCTCCCAGTCGTGCGCCGTTTCGGCGTAATACGTCAGCGCCTGCGACAGCTGAATGGCCAACTCCCCTTCACCGCCCTGCGGCCGCAGGCGCAGGTCGATCCGGAATACCGGCCCCTCCCCTGTGATCCGCGACAGGATGTCGGTCGTGTGCTGGGCCAGGCGGATGAAGTATTCGCGATTGGAAACCGGCGTCCGCGGCGGCTCCTCGCCGTCGCCGTAGACGTACATCAAGTCCACGTCCGAGCTGTAGTTCAGCTCGTTGCCTCCCAGTTTGCCCAGGGCGAGGATGGCAAACGGCGTGTCCACCCGCCGGCCCAGGGCGTCGACGTGCTGCGGCGTGCCGTAGCGCCGCTGCAGTTTACTGTCGGCCTCGCGCAGGGCCTCTTCTATCAGCACATCGGCCAGGGCCGAGATTTCCGCCGTAGTCTCAGCCAGGGGCGCGATTTTCAGAACATCGCGCAACATGATGCGAACATATTCGCGCCGCTTGAAGCGCGCCAGGGTGAGCGCGACATCGTTGTCCAGCGAGCGCGTCCGAAAGCGCGCCAGGCTCTCGTGAAATTCTTCCTGGGAGAAACTGCGATCAAGATTTTTCTCCCGCAGAAACGACGGCAGCAGGTCGGCATTCTGGATCAGCGTCTCGCCCAGAAACCGGCTGTGGCCGAAAACCACAATGGCGTAGTGCGCCAGAAAATGATGCTGTTCCAGCAAGCGCACAATTTCGGCCGACTCGCACAAGCGCTCAAACAGAAGCAGAGCGCCATCCGGATCAGGGGCTTCCGCCAGCAGTCCGGGCAAGGACGCAGCCAATGCAGGCGAAAGCCGCGTGCTGACTCGCTCCAGGTCTGGGTGGGAGCTGCCCGCGTAGAGGCGGGTGCCCTCACCCGCCCAGCCGGGCAATGCCCGGCTATTTTCCCCAGGAGCAACGCTCATCCCGGTCAGCTCATTTGGCAGTTTCGATGGAGGCAAGACGCTGGGCTCGGATTTTCAGCATACCCTCAATACCGCCTCGTCCCGAAATATTTCCGCACCCCGATGGTGTTGTAGCGCCCCCAGGGCCCGTTGGGCCCCAGGTCCGCCCCGCCCAGATTCCGGTCCCGTGCTCCAAAGCGGGTAAACAGAAAATGCTGGGTCACGCGCATTTCGAAACCTTTGCCCAGGTAGAGTCCTCCGCCCCACGAGTTTTCCAGTCCGATCGCCGCCATCGACCAGGTATAGAGCGTCTGGGGCAGGTTCTTGCCGAACAGGAAGCGCGGTTCTCCAAAGAGGAAGAACCTGCGGAACTGGCCGCGGCCAAAGGGATGCGCTTCTATATATCCCGAAATCATGTAGCGCGCGAAGGCGTTGCAGGGATCGTTCACGCCGCCCGAAATTCCCGCGTCGGCACGGCAGATGTTGGGATCGATCTCGTTGTGCGGAGGCGCCAGATCAAACTGTCCATATCCCCAGAAGGTGTCGCGGGGAAGGAACATCCGCTCTGTACTGTCGTGGCTGACCGCAGGTTGTGCCGGCTCCGTTTGTGCTGAAAGTACGCCTGACAGCATCAGACATAGAAACATCCAAGGCAGCGCCTGCTTCATGAGGCCTCCGCAAGAAATTTTGCTGCACTGACAGGAATCAGTCGCCCACCAGGGCGCCACATTGTAACCCGTTGCGCGCCACAGTCCCCTCCAGTATTCTCGTTCCAGTCAGGAACTGGACGTTCAGCAGCGCCAAGGAGATAGTCATGAAGGCTGTGCGCAACCGAAATGTCCTCGCATCTCTTGTCCTGGGACTGGTGATGGTTATCGTTATGGCTGGATCCGCTGTCGCGGCAAATATTTACGACTTCACCCTGCCTTCGATCGACGGCAAACCCATGCCCCTGGCGGACTTTAAGGGTAAGGTGGTTCTGGTGGTCAACGTCGCCAGCCGCTGCGGCTTCACCCCGCAATACAGCGCGCTGGAGTCTTTGTATGAGAAGTACAAGGACCAGGGCTTCGTCATCGTCGGCTTCCCGGCCAACAATTTCGGCGGGCAAGAACCCGGCACCAACGAAGAAATCAAGACTTTCTGTTCCCGTAAGTACAACGTGACCTTTCCCATGTATAGCAAAGTGTCGGTTAAAGGTGAGGACCAGACTCCGCTCTACCAGTACCTCACCAAACAGACCGGCCCGTCGATCGCAGGCGACATCAAGTGGAACTTCACCAAATTTCTGGTTGACCGCAACGGGAACGTGGTGCAGCGCTTCGAGTCCGCGGTAACTCCGGATTCGACGGAAGTGGTCTCCGCCGTCGAAAAGCAGCTGAGCCAGAAATAAGCGAGGATCTCAACTGCCAGCAAACGATTTCTCCTGATCTCGCTCCCAACCTTGTTCTACGGAAATTCATATCAAATTTTTCTATTCCTCCAACAACTAGAATCAATCGTTTACCTAAGTCCCAATAACGCTTAGGGATACGTTTGGCCCGCGTATTGCTAAGACACACAACACCGGGGGTGGACAATGCCACAGGAGGTTTCTATCTCCTACCAAGCGGTCAAAAGCAAGGTCTACAAGCTGGTTGACGCCATGGTCGAAGGGGACAAGAACACCGTTGAGGTGCAGGAGTCGATTCGGCGCTGGTGGAAACTCATTCATCCTTCCGATCGTGCCGTAGCCCAAAAATATCTGCTCATGGTGCTGGAGAAATCGAACTCCACCCTGGGAGCCATCGTCCTCGGCTTGCCCGAGGTCAACGAAGTGAAGCCGGCCCGCGACCTGGATATGGACAGATTTCCGGCGCGCTCCGATCGGACTGCGGTCAGCAGCCCGATTTAAACCCCTCTTTTAGAATCGAAGGGCCCGGCATCGTGCCGGGCCCTTTTTTTGTTGGTAGCTGGTGTGGGTCGGACACTCCTGTTCGACGCCGTTGACTTTGACTTTGGTTTGAGGAAAGTCCAAGACAAAGGCGTCGGACAGGAGCGTCCGACCCACAGACACCAGACCCACACATTCTGCGCTCAGATGTCGTAGTACAACGCGAACTCATAGGGATGCGGCCGCAGCCTTACCGCATCCACTTCTTTGGTTCGCTTGTACTCCACGTAGGTGCTCAGCAGTTCTTCGGTAAAGACGTCGCCCTTGAGCAGGAAGGCGTGGTCGCGCTCCAGGGCATCCAGGGCATCTTCGAGGGAACCTGGCATGGACGGTACCTTGGCCAGCTCTTCCGGCCCCAGGTCATAGATGTCTTTGTCCAGCGGCTGGCCCGGGTCCATCTTGTTCTCGATTCCATCCAGGCCTGCCATCATCATCGCCGCGAATGCCATGTACGGGTTGCAGCTGGGGTCCGGCGGACGGAACTCCACCCGTTTGGCCTTGGGTGAAGCGGAATACATCGGGATGCGGCATGCCGCCGAGCGGTTTCGCCGCGAGTATGCCAGATTCACCGGCGCTTCAAAGCCCGGCACCAGGCGCTTATAAGAATTGGTCGTGGGCGCGATGATGGCCGCCAGCGCCGGTCCGTGCTTGATCAGCCCCCCGATGTACCAGAGCGCCATCTGCGATATGCCAGCATAGCCGTCGCCGGCGAACAGCGGCTTGCCGCCCTTCCACAGTGACTGGTGGGTGTGCATGCCGCTGCCGTTGTCGCCGAAGATCGGCTTGGGCATGAAAGTGACCGTCTTGCCGTACTGATTGGCCACATTCTTCACGATGTACTTGTAGAGCATCATGTGATCGGCCGAGCGCACCAGCGAATCGAATTTCAGGTCGATTTCAGTCTGGCCTCCGGTCGCGACTTCGTGATGGTGGCATTCCACTTCCAGATCGCAGTTCTGCATGGTCATGACCATCTCGCTGCGCAGGTCCTGATAGTGATCTGTGGGCGGCACCGGGAAATAACCTTCTTTGTAGCGCGGACGGTATCCCTGGTTATTCTCCACCCGGCCGGAATTCCAGCGTCCCTCTTCTGCGTCGATGAAGTAGAAGCCGTGCTGCTCACGCTGATCGAAGCGCACATTGTCGAAGATAAAAAACTCCGCCTCGGCCCCGAAATAGGCGGTGTCCGCCAGGCCGGTCGAACCCAGATACATTTCCGCTTTCTTCGCGATGTAGCGCGGATCGCGGTCGTAGCGTTGCTTGGTCACCGGGTCCACCACGTCGCACACCATCACCAGCGTCGCAATCTCGGTGAAAGGATCGAGGATGAAAGAGTTCGGGTCGGGCATCAGCAGCATGTCGCTTTCGTGGATCGCTGCCCAGCCCCGGATGGACGAGCCGTCCATGCCAAAGCCTTCGTCAAACGAAGCCTCGCTCAGCTGGTCAATGGGATAGGAAACGTGGTGCTGCAATCCGGGCAGGTCGGTAAAACGCAGGTCAAACATCTTGACCCCGTTCTTCTTTACGAACTCCAGAACGGTTTTCGGGTCAGCCATGAACAGTTCCTTTCAGAATCGCTCCTGATCTCCAGCGCGGGACTCACGCGGCAGCGGCGCAGGCGGCTAAGTGCCGCATTTTAAGGGAAGTTAGCCTGCCTGCTACAATCTCGCATTGTATAAGCCGGACGTAAACTGTAAAGGGGCGCAGCCTGTGCGGGGAAATATATTGTTTTTATGGCGGGGATAACCAAGGCTTATGCCCGTTTGGGTTTGCTTTCAAGCAATTAAAAGCGGTGCCCCATTCATTTCGCGTTCTTGGCGAAATGAGTGGGTGCATAAGCGCTTGAGGTCAAACCCGTCCCGGAAGCGGGGGCCTTGGCTAATTTGAGCTGGCCGAGCGCTTATTGAGTGCGCCTGACCGCCGTCCTTATGGACTTTGAACAGCTAGAAACGTTTCTCCAGGTCGCGCGCCACAGCTCCTTCTCCCGGGCCGCCGAGAAGCGCTTTCGCACGCAGCCGGCGATCTCGTCGCAGATCCGCGCCCTGGAGGAAGAAGTTGGCGCCAAGCTGCTCGACCGCTCCGGCGGGAAAGTTTCCATCACTGCCTCCGGCAAGCTGTTCCAGAAATATGCTGAGGAAATTCTTGAAGCCCGCAAGGCAGTGCTGGTCGCGATCGCCGAAACCGAACGCGTGCCCCGGGGAGAGATCATCGTGGGCGCCAACGAAGGCACCTGCCTGCACATCCTTCCCGAAGTCTTTGCCGAGTTCAAGAAGCAATATCCGGACGTGGCGGTCAACATCACGCGCGCCGATTACGGCAAGATCCTGGAATCGGTCATCGACAATTCGGTGGACTTCGGCTTCATGTCGATGCCGGTGACCGACCCCCGCCTGACGGTGGTTCTGATTCATCGCGACGAACTGGTGGTCATCGCGCCTCCCCAGCACCCGCTGGCCAAACTAAAATCCGCACCCATCTGCGAAGTTGCCAAGTTCCCCCTGGTCATGCCCAAGGCTGGGCACACCCGCGATGCTCTGGAAGATTTGTTCCACGAAAACAAATTGAAGCCACATTACGCCATGGAACTTGATTCCAGCGAGCTGCTCAAACGCTTTGTCGCCGCCGATGTCGGCGTGGGCTTCATCGCCCGCTCCAACGTCCAGGAAGACGTACAAGCCAAAGTGCTGGTCGCCATTCCCATGGCAGAGGCCCCGATTCGCCGTGACCTGGCCCTCGTATTCCGGAAGGATAAAGCGCTCAGCCGCGCCGCGTTGGCCTTTATCGACACCACGGTAAAGATCAAGACCGTGGAGCCCGTGGTTGCCGCGAAACGCTGACGCAGCCTGAACTACGTAGGCCCGGACTCCCTCGTCCGGGCAGGCGAGCGCAGCTCGCCAGGGATGCATGCTGGCGTTGAGACTGAAAAACCGCGGAGCTGCGCTCCGCTGGGCGGGCGAGGGCGCCCGCCCCTACGTGTTCTTGGGTTAGAATCGCGGCAGTGAACCGGACCCTCCCAGTCGTTCTGCTGGCCTGCGCTTGTCTGCTTTCGGCCCAGACCCGCAAACCTTCCCAAACTCCTTCGTCGTCCAGGCTCATCTCCATCAACGTGACGGGGTCGAATCGCTACACCCCGGAGCAGATCGTTGCCGCAACTGGTCTCCATCCCGGCCAGACCGTCAGTGAAGATGACTTCAAGAGCGTGAGCCGGCACCTGGGAGAAACCGGCGCCTTCAGTGACGTCGCCTACACTTTCCAGTTCGGTCCCGAGGGCATGAAGCTTGCCTTACAGGTCAAGGACGGCAATCCTTTTGTACCTGTCCGCTTTGAGAACTTCGTGTGGCTTTCCGATGAGGAATTGTTCGAGAAGCTGCGCGCCCGCGTGCCTCTTTTCCAGGGCCAACTGCCGGTCGGCGGCGACCTCGCCGACGAGGTTTCCGAGGCTTTGCAGGTTCTCGCCATCGAACTCAAGCTCCACGGTCGCGTCGACTATCTGCGCGCCGGCCCCGAGGACGGCCCCATGGAAACCTTCGAGTTCAGCATTACCGGCCAGCCCATCAGCGTGCGCAAGATCACTTTCAGCGGCGCCAGCCCGGCTGAGCTACCTGAGCTGGAGGCTTCCGCCCGGAGACTCTCCGGCCAGGATTACGTGCGCAGCCGACTTATGCTCCGGGCGGAGAAGAATTTCCTTCCCGTGTTTCTTGCCCGCGGCTACCTCAAGGCGAGCGTCGGCGCGCCCCAGCCCAAAGTGGTCGAGGAGACGCCTGAAGAGACCTTAGTGGACGTCACTTTTCTCGTCATTCCCGGCAGGCAGTACAAAGTCAGTGGGGTCCAGCTTTCGGGCTACAAGGATGTGTTTCCGGTCGAGAAGCTGCGTGCGCTTATCCACCTCCAGCCCGGTCAACCGGCGAACGCCGTCCAGAACGACCAGGATGTGGAAGCCCTGACCAAGCTGTACGGGACGCGGGGCTACATGGGCATCAAAATCCGCCCGGTGCCTGAGATAGACGACGGCGACTCCACGGTTCGTTACGTTTTCCAGTTTCAGGAGGGCAGCATCTACAAGATGGGAGACCTCGAAGTTCGCGGCCTGGACAGCAAGGCCACCGACCGCATGATTGCTGCATGGAGACTGTTAGCGGGCGAGACCTACAACTCGGACTATCCCCGACAGTTCCTGGACTCCATCAGCGGCCAATATCCTGCCGACCAATGGAAGATCACGGTCCACGAAACCGCCGAGGACCAGGACAAGACAGTGGACGTCTCGCTGCATTTCGATCCCATAAGGTAGGACCGGATTACCGGTTCTTTTCGCGCCCTCTGCGGTACCTTAGGGCATCTTTGGTCAAGGGGCTCTGATCCTGCCCGAAGGCGCGCCAGGGCACCCAACTTTTCGTTATTATCGTGGATGGAGCCTTGTCCCTTCCCGGCATCTAAGAAGAGATGTACGCTGCAAAGCCCAACCCAAGGAGAAATGTTCGAATGAGTTCCACTCCCTCGAGATTCGCCATCGCCCTCGCGACCACATTGCTGGGCGCAACCCTGTCGCTGTCTTCCGCTCTGGCGGCCAACAAGCCTCAGGCCTTCACCGGCAAGGTTAGCGATGCCATGTGCGGGGCCAACCACATGATGGCCGGCGATGCTGCCGAATGCACCCGTGCGTGCATACGCAAAGGATCAAAGTACGCTCTGGTTGTGGGCGACAAGGTGTACACCCTGGACACCAGCGACAAGGCCGCCTTGGATCAGCTCGACAAGCTGGCCGACAAGCTGGCCAAAGTCACCGGCGAGGCCAATGGCGATAGCATCGCCGTCCTTTCCGTGGCCGCCGCCAAGTAAGCCTGGCGCCGCCGGAAGTATTCAATTCGACACATAGGGGACTTTTTTTTCAAATTTCCTGAATTTTCATATGTCCGCGCAACTCCCTATGTTATGTTTTAGCGAATTTACCCAAAGTGCTTCCGGAGGAACCTCGAATTGTCTAAAGACATGGTCCCCAAAAAGATTTTCTTCACCAAGGGGGTCGGGAAACATCGCGAACGTCTTACGTCGTTTGAGCTGGCGTTACGGGACGCCGGCATTGCCGCCCAGAATCTGGTTCGAGTCTCCTCGATTTTTCCGCCACAATGCAAACTCGTGCCGCGCTCCCAGGGACTGAAGTACCTGAGCCCGGGCGAGGTAGTTTTTTCGGTGGTGGCCGAAAACTCCACTCACGAACCGCACCGCCTGCTGGCTTCGAGCATCGGCGTCGCCATTCCCGCGGACCGCAATACCTACGGCTACCTCAGCGAGCACCACTCCTTTGGCGAGACCGAAGATGCAGCGGGCGACTACGCCGAAGAGCTGGCCGCTGAAATGCTGGCCACCACTCTGAACGTGGAGTTCGACCCCGACCGTTCCTGGGACGAGAAGAAAGAGATCTATCGCATCTCCAACAAAATCGTCCGCACCGCCAACGTCACCCAGTCCGCGGTGGGTGACAAGCGTGGCCTGTGGACCACGGTCATCGCCTCCGCCGTCCTGATCTTCGACTAAAACTAGAAATGGCCCATCGCTAAAGCGATGGGCCATTGTATTTGTAGCGCCGGCAGTCGCGGGGGCGTCCCGCCCGCGCGCTGTCTACTTCCGCGCCAGCACTTTCTCCTTCTTCACCTTGTGATTCTGCCCGTTCTTTCCCAGGCGCTCCAGCACCGCGGCCACAATCAAGGGCAAACCTACAGTCGCATCCAAAAACACTTCGCCGAATTTTCCGCCCTCCGCCGGCGGCACAAACTTTCCCCACGAGATGGCCTCGCTGTAAGGACTCCCCGACAACCCTCCCCAAAAGACGGGTTCGGGGCATATTCGCAGCCCGTAGTGATAGCGCTTCAGCGGAACGTTTTCCCCCATGCGCCGGTGCCGCAATTCGATAAACGGCCCGAACTGCTGCGACCAGTTGCGCGGTACTCCCCCGCCGATGGTAAAAATCCCCAGCCGTTTTTGCCGTAACAATGTGGAGGCAAAATGTTCCAGGTCCTCGAAGGGATCGAAGCGCAGTTTGTGCCTTCCCGCCGCTTCCCGCATGCGATTGGAGAGCGCGACATCCAACCCCAGTTCCGAGTCGGTGAAGGCAGGCACGAAAACCGGCACGCCTTTCTCGAACGCCGACTTCAAAATTCCCCGTTGCCCCTTGGCGTGTTCCGCCAGGTACTGTCCAATGGCGTGGTTGAGTTTGTAAGAACAAAGCATCTCGCTGGGATCCCATTGCTCCAGCACTTCAAACATCACCCTTTCCACGTCGTCGAGATTCCGTTCGGGCTCCAGCGTGTCGTAAACCCGGTTGTAGCCCTGCTCGTAGAGATCCTCATCAGAAACGTCGGGGTTGTAACGGAAGTGGGCGCGTCCGGTGGCTTCCACCAGTCCGTGCGCCATCAGGGCTCCGGTTGAGACGATCGCATTCACAATGCCGCGATCGATCAATTCCGTGATCACCAACCCCTGCTTGGCCACAGTCATCGCCCCCGCCAGGGTCATCACTACAAAACAGTCCTTGTCGCGGGCCATGGCTTCCAGCACGTCGGCGGCTTCACCCAGCTGTCGTCCGGTGAACGCGGTTTTGGACATCGCCCGCACCAGGTCGTCAATCGAGCGCACCTGGCTCAGGTCGAGCGGCTCCAGTGGAACCAGCTGGTCTTCAATCGGATCGTGTAAGTGGCGCTCCATTCCGGCGCCGTCATGGTTGTCTGGTTTCAAAATTACACCCCCAAGTTATGCTGCACTACTCTACTAGAACCGCACAAACTATTGCCACTGACAAGAAACTGAAATCCGGGAACTGCAAACTGGGAACTGATATTCTATTTCTCTTCTCAGGAGGACGCCGCTTTGCCGCCGCAGAAATTCAATGTCGGACTGATACAGATGTCCACCACGTCCGACCCAGACAAGAATTTGCAACACGCCATTGACAAGGTCCACCAGGCCTCGGCCCGCGGCGCCCACATCGTCTGCCTGCCCGAACTTTTTCAGACCCAGTATTTCTGCCAGCGTCAGGACGCGAGTCTCTTCGATCTGGCCCAGCCCATTCCCAGCCCGGTCACGAACCGGCTGGCAACCCTGGCGAAGCAGTTGCGGATCGTCCTCATCGCGTCTTTATTCGAGAAACGCGCTCCCGGCGTCTATCACAACACGGCCGTCCTTTTTGACGCGGACGGGTCGCTGCGCGGCCTCTACCGTAAAATGCACATCCCCGACGACCCGCTGTACTACGAAAAGTATTACTTCACTCCCGGCGACCTGGGCTATCGCGCTTTCGACACCGCCGTCGGCCGCGTGGGCACGCTGGTGTGCTGGGACCAGTGGTCTCCCGAAGGCGCCCGCCTGACCGCGCTGCAGGGCGCCCAGATCCTGTTCTATCCCACCGCCATCGGCTGGCATCCCTCCGAGAAAGCGGAGTTCGGACACTCCCAGCACGACGCCTGGCGCACCATCCAGCGCGCGCATGCCATCGCCAATGGCGTATACGTAGCAGTCGTAAATCGTGTAGGCCATGAGACCGGCGACATCCGGGGCAAAGCCGTCGCTGGAGATGGCCTGGAATTCTGGGGCGCATCATTTCTCTGCGACCCCTTCGGCCGCGTGATTGCCGAGGCCTCGCATGACAAGGAAGAAGTTCTGATCGGCGAAGTCGACCTGGGGGTCGTGGAAGATGTCCGCCGCAACTGGCCCTTCCTGCGCGACCGCCGCATCGACAGCTACGGCGCGATTACGAACAGGCTAAGCGATTGATATTGACCAGGAAGAACCGTGTGGGGACGGGTCTCCGACCCGTCCAGGGCGAGCAAGGCTCGCCAGTCTTTTGGCTTTTTGTTCAGCTCACGCCATGAATTCGGCACCTGCCAGATGAAGCCCTCTCCGCCGAGAGTCCGCTATCGCATGCCCGCCGAGTGGGAGCCCCACGCCTCCACCTGGCTGGCCTGGCCGCACTACCGTGGCGACTGGCCCGGCAAGTTCGAGCCCATCCCCTGGGTGTACGCCGAAATCATCCGCCATCTGGGCCGGCACGAGCGTATCGACCTCATCGTCAACAGCGCCGCCTCGGAAAAGCACGCACGCAAGGTCCTGAGCAAGGCAAACGCTCTCAGTAAGAATGTTAGTTTTCACCGCTGGCCCACCAACCGCGTCTGGACCCGTGACTCCGGCTGCACGTTCGTTGTCAGCGATGCTCGCGTTGGGACGGCCGCCCCCGGCCGTCCGGTCGAGCGCAGCTCGACACTCACCGCCATCAAGTGGCGCTTCAACGCCTGGGCAAAATACCCCAACTATCAGCACGACGAAAAGATCGGCAGCCGTATGGCCAAAGCAGCCTACGCCGGGGAAATCCGCCCGATGCACGGAAGATCGCGAGTCGTCCTCGAAGGCGGCTCCATCGACGTCAACGGATGCGGCACTTTGCTCACCACGGAAGAATGCCTGCTCAGCAAGACGCAGCAACGCAATCCAGCGATGGCCCGCGCGGACTACGAAAAGTTGTTCTCAGATTTTCTGGGGATAACAAACGTAATCTGGCTGGACTCCGGTATCACCGGCGACGACACCCACGGCCACGTTGACGACATCACCCGCTTCGTCTCTCCGGATACAGTCGTCACCGCCATCGAAAGCGACCCTGACGACCCCAACTACGAGCCGCTGCGGGAAAATATCCGCCGCCTGCGCGCCGCCACTGATCAGGACGGCAAGCCCCTTTCCATCGTCGAACTCCCCATGCCCGGCCCCGTGGTTTTCGAAAAGCGCCGCCTCCCCGCCAGCTACGCCAACTTTTACATCGCCAACGAAATCGTGCTGGTCCCGGTCTTCAACGACCCCAACGACCGTGTCGCCCTCGACATCCTCGCCGACCTCTTCCCCGACCGCGAGATCGTGGGCATCTACTCGGGTGATTTGATCTGGGGCTTTGGCGCTATGCACTGCATGACGCAGCAGCAACCATCGCTCGAAGCGGTCTCATAGCGCCTCTGCCGGCTCGAGCGACCGCTCTTTTGATCGGAGAATCAAGGGCGGCCCTGCGCTAGATCTTCAAGAAACGGGTTACGGATTGAAATTCATATGTTGATGGCGTTCTGGTCCCAATCAGGTCCACGATAGCTGAATCCCGAGTAGCGATCCGTGACCCCAAATGCATTCATGTCACCAGGTTCGGTGGTCTTCCAATTGTGACCTGGTCACAACCCCGCTCCGCCATATTGGAATAGAGCGACGTCCGCACAAACTGCAGGTACTCTCGAGCGGCTTTTGGCCTGCAGAAGTAACCTTTGTTGAAGCCGCACAGCACCAGCGCCAGGCGCCCCGGTCGAGTGCCCAGAAACTGAAAGACCGCTTGAGTCACTTGCGGATAGGCAGGCGAAAAAAAATCGTCGAAGACTACCATGCCTCGGTCCGACAGGAGATGGTCAGCGATTTCCAGGTCGTTCATTACCGACTGTCCACTGTGTTCGCCATCCACATGAATCCAACGAAAGCCATGAGTACCCTGGGCAACAAAAGGATGGCGGGCGAGGAGCTGCGATTGTTCCGCAAATAGTGACAAGTTGCTTCTGGCACCACCGGGCTGATGCGCGCCTTAACCTCGTCCAAAGGCAGGACATCGACAAAAACACGCGTCCTCAGCCCCGCAGTGCAGCGCCGCAAGGGCAGCTGACTTTCCTTTCCATACGCCAATTTCCAGCAAGTTTCCTGAAATCTTTTGCTCTTGCTGATAACTCAGGAAGCTATCCCAAATGGCGATGGCCGGTGCCTGAAACCAACCCTCAACATTGGAGAAATGTTGCATGTACTGGTCAAAACGCTTCATTGAGACTCTCCCTATTCCCTTTGTAACTTGTTCGTCGCGGGCAATCGAAGAAAGCGAGATTGCTACTCTCCCAGTCAAAATAACTGCATGCCGTTGGGTGTCCGGATTCCCGACCCAGGATTGTAGGCTCAGAATGGCGCATTGGTTTCACTCGCCCCGCCAGACTATTTGGGTTCGTCGTATCGGACAATAAGGAGTTTGGGGACCGTACGTTGCCTCATTGGCCAAGAGCTAATAGCGATGGGGCAAACGACTATCTCTTGTACTGCGTCGGCTGCGGCCCCTTTTCCAGCATCTCGCGGTTCCAGATGGCCCCTTCGCGGGTGTAACTGGCCAGCTCGAAATCCTGGGTCAGTTCCAGCGCATCGGTCGGACAGGCGTCCTCACAGAGGCCGCAAAACATGCACCGGCTCAGATCGTAGGTGAAGTTCGTGAGTTCCTTGCGGCGGGTTTTCTCGTTGCGTTCACTCGAGACCACAATCAGGTTTTCCGGACACGCCAGCGCGCACAAATCGCAAGCGATACACATGGTCTCGTCGGTATCGGGATTCACATTCAGCCGCGGCGCTCCGCGGTAGCGTTCCGCCACCTGCGGCCGTTGCAGCGGATACTGCTCGGTGTAAATCTCCTTGGGATCCTGATAAAGGAACGTGACCTTCAGTCCTTTAAGCAGGTCCCACATGAAGATCTTGCGCAGCAGGCTCGGTATCCCCATATCGCAGTAAGCATATCACTAACGCTCATCACGGCAGAAGGTGGGCCACTGGGCGAAGACCGGTGAAGCCAGAGTTCAGGATGAGAGTATGCTGGCCAGAGTTCTGAACAAATGCCCGATAACCAAAACTCTGAAGTCGCGCTGCACTACCACAACGCCACCAAGCATTCCTACGCCAGCGTCCGCAACAATCAGCATTCTCTGCACTTCAACAACCAGCCCATCCCCTTCAAGATTTATCCCACGCTGCAGCCCTCGCCCCTGCCGGCGGAATTGCGCCAGACGGGAGTGGCCGCGCTCTCCGCCATCTCTGAAATCGTTCCCGCCCAAACCAGCGCGACGCCGGATCTGGAAGCCATCGCCCAACTGCTCTACCTCTCCGCCGGCATCACCCGGCACAGAAAATATCCCGGCGGCGAGATCTACTTCCGCGCCGCGGCTTGCACGGGAGCGCTCTACGAAGTCGAACTCTATCTGGTCTGCGGTGAGTTGCCGAATCTCGAAGCCGGCATCTATCACTTTGCCGCCGCTGAGTTTGGGCTGCGGCGGTTGCGTGCCGGAGACCATCGTAGTGTGCTGCTCGAAGCCACCGCCAATGAACCCTCCATCGCCCACGCCCCGCTGACCATCGTCTGCACCGCTACCTACTGGCGCAATGCCTGGAAGTATCAGGACCGCACCTACCGCCACTTCGGCTGGGACAACGGCACCCTGCTCGCCAACCTCCTGGCTGTCGGCACCGCCCTGGGTCTGCCGACAAAAGTGGTATGCGGCTTCGTTGACGATTCGGTGAACCGCTTGCTCGATGTCGATCCGCAGCGCGAAGTCGCTTTCTCGCTCGTGCCCATCGGCTACGCTTCCTCGCCTCCAGAACAACCCCGAGCAAACCTCGCCCCTCTTGGACTCGAGACTGTTCCGCTCTCCCGCCACGAGATCGACTATCCCCTCATGCGCGAGATGCATGCCGCATCGTCGCTGGTCTCGTCGAAGGAGGTTGCAGGGTGGCGCGGAGGAACTCCGCTCACAAACTTCCCGCCTCCCACGGGACGCGTCGTCGAACTCCAGCCTCTAGGTGACGAGGCCATGCCTCGCGACCCGATCGAACAGGTCATCCTGCGCCGCGGCTCCAGCCGCAGGTTTGCGCGCACACCGATCACGCTGCAGCAACTCTCCACCATGCTCGACCGCGCCACGCGCGGCGTCCCTGCGGATTTCCTCGATCCTCAGGGAACACAGCTGAACCACCTCTATCTGATCGTGAATGCCGTGGAAGGTCTCGAAGCAGGCGCCTACGTCTTCCATCGCGGGCGCGGTGCGCTCGAATGTCTGAAGCAGGGAGATTTCCGCGACCAGGCCGGATACCTCGGACTGCAGCAGGCGCTGCCCGCCGACGCTGCGGTCGCGGTCTTCTTTCTGGCCGACCTGCGCCCCATCCTGCGGCGCTATGGCAATCGCGGATATCGCGCCGTGCAACTTGAAGCCGGCATCATCGGTGGCAAGCTCTATCTCGCCGCCTATGCGCAACACCTGGGCGCTACCGGCCTGACGTTTTTCGATGACGACGTGACTGCCTTCTTCTCCCCTCAGGCCGAAGGCAAGAGCGCCATTTTCCTGGTAGCCCTGGGCCACAGCGCCAAGACCAGGACCTAGCGGAACCACCTCAAAGGCTGTCTATCTTGAAGTCGCTGGCCCTACCAATCGCGCCACTAAGTCCGCCAAGGTCGGACGGGGCCGAGGGATTGTCGAGATGTAGATTGCGGACAAGCGTTTGGCGAAGCTCGCTCCGGTTGGAGCCTTAAAGAGTGGTGGTCTTCATGCTTCCAGTGGATGCTCTCGGCCGCTGTGACAAGTTCAAGCTGAGTGGATATTAACCGTCGCAATCGAGAGAAACCTCAATGATTACGCCAGAAAAGTAGGCAGTTAGGCCGGTCTTGGGCCGCTCCCCTTGGGTGGGAGCGAAATGGCAATACCGTGGCGTCGCATCCCCGCTCATCACTTCTTTGGGTGCGTCGTACTTAGTGCCGAAGACGAGATCAGAAGTTGACCCTCAGCGCCGTCGATGAGTTCGAGTTTCATCCCAGGGTTGCGGTGGCGAGCCGTGATTTCTACGACGGTCGTGCGGATGTAATAAACCTTCCCCGCCTCCGCATTGAAACTCACCGCTGCGCTCTGCCTGGAGTAGATCTTATGGCTGGACTGCCAGTCCGTACACGCAGCATGCTCGCCGGGATCCACCGTAACAAAAAAATACGACTTGCCGTGGTTTGCCCCCACCCAGGAACCATCCAGTCCTACCC
>JBARIF010000215.1:0-9142 GCA_049799615.1 Terriglobales bacterium | reverse complement strand
GCCCTCATGACAGCCGGCGGGACGCCGGCGCTACACTAACCCAAGGAGCACACATGATGAAAAAGGGCATTCTCGAACGCCTCAAGGACGGTCCCGTCCTGGGCGATGGCGGTTATCTGCTGGAACTGGAAAAGCGGGGATGGGTGCGGGCAGGCCCGTTCACTCCGGAGGTCGCTCTGCTCCATCCCGATGCGCTCCGCGAACTGCATGTAGAGTTTCGCGAAGCTGGCGCGGATGTCCTGCAGGCGCTGACGTTTTACGCCAGCCGCGACAAGCTGGCGACCGTTGGTCTCGAGAACAGGCTCGAAGAACTGAATCGCGCGGCCGTGCGCATCGCTCGTGAAGTCGCGGGCGACAAATGCCTGGTCGCGGGCAATCTCAGCCTTACCTGGATGTATGAGCCCGACAGTCCGTCAGCTGCCGACCGCGTCCGCAAAACCTTCGACGAGCAACTCGCTGTCCAGGTTGACGAGGGCGTGGACTTCATCATTGGCGAAACTTTTTCCTGGCTGGGTGAGGCCTTGATCGCGGTCGAGCGGGCCAGGACAACCGGCCTGCCGGTGATGGTGACCATCTGCTTTGAGAACAAAGATGAGACCGCGGACGGCAAGTCCGCCGCCGAATCCGCCAAGGCGCTGCTCGATGCCGGGGCCGATATCGTCGGCATGAATTGCCTGCGCCCTCCCGAGCACACCCTCCCAGCCATGGAACAAATGCGCAAGGCGGTCTCCGGCTACCTCGCCTGCCAGCCAGTGGCTTACCGCACCCCAAGGGACAAGCCTGACTTCACCAGCTTGCCGGAATTTCCGCTGGCACTCGATCCGCTGCAACTCACCCGCAAGGAAATGGGCGACTACGCGCTTCGGGCCCGGGAAATTGGAATCAACTACATCGGCTCCTGTTGCGGTTCGGTTGCCATCCACGTACGGGAAATGGCGCGTGCGCTCGGAAAGCTATCCGAAGATGGACGCGTCTGGAAGAAGGGTGGAGAAAAGCCGATGTCAGCTTACGAGTATTACGGGCACGACGAGGTCGCCGCGAAAAAGTAATTCACACCCGGCCAGAGAAAAGGGCCAGCCTTGCGGCTGGCCCAACGTGTTTCTAGGGAAAGAGAGGATCACGAACTGCACTCGGACAGCAACAAAAATTTAGATCCCGGGATCAACCATCTGGAACGGGCCAGCAGCGGCCGCCCGTCCGTATTGTAAAAAGGTTAAGGCATGGGGCGGGCACATTTGTCACGTAATTGTCATTTTATTGTTAAGCAGGATGAAGGGGCGCGGACGGCGCAAGGCCCCATGTTCACGCCTAGCGCCGGTCATAAGCGGGGCTGTCCGGGACCGGCGCGTCGTAATCCCGGCCGTACAGGTTTTTGTGGGCCGTGGATAAGGTGGCTTCGGTCAAGCGCAGCACGCCGAGCGTAGAGTTGGCCTCTGAAACCGTGACCTCATGGGTCATCGCCTTCAAGGTTTCGGGAGGTGTCGATTCGTACCAGACTCGAAGCGTGTACTTGCCGCTGGGAACGTTGGCAATCACGACCTGGCCCCGCGGATCGGAGATGCCATAATACGGCGTGTCCATCGCGATAACCACGGCGCTCATCTCGGGATGGATATTGCAGAAGATGTAGGAAATTCCCGGCTTGTCAAAGTGCACGTCGCGGGTCGTGCCAGCTTCATACAGGCCAAGATCGAAGCGTTTTCCCTCGAACAACGAAAATACGTTGTGAAAGAAAGGATCGCGGTTGGGAAAGCCCACCACCGAGCCCACGGGCACGACCAGCACATGGGGCTCGAAGCTCTTGTTGTGCTGTACCAACCGCGGGGTCTGGTTCTGATGAAACGCGGCCGGCCGGACCGCGCCGGCCTCCGGCACCAGCCACACCACCACGTTCTCCGCTTCACCGGCTTTTGCGGTTTTGCTGCCCTTCATCAACTCGACCCGGGCGGTTACGGTTACGTCCTGTGCCCAGACGAGACCCACACCGAGCAGAGCCCCGCAGGCCCACCGGCAAGCGCAAGCAACGAGGTTGTTCAAAATAGAATTCCCATCATGAGGTTGATCTGGTCGGCGGTGGGGCTGCCGGCATCGATGTCGAACGTGCGCAGGTGACGGTATTCTCCGGACAACAGCACGTCCGAGCGCGGCCGATAAATAAAATTCACCAATGAGCTGCGATTCTGCAGCAGAGGCGCGGGAAAACCCGGACTCAAGGGGAAGCCCCGCACATCGCCGGCGAACGGGTTGTCCACTCCGAACGCGCCGTTGAACTCCAGTTTACTGGTGGCCGTGACTTTCAGCTGCGACCATCCTCCTACCGCATTCAGCGCCCGCAATTGCGCCTGCGGACTGGGATTACCGCTATACAGCACGCTCCGTCCCACGGCGCCCCCCAGGCCGCCCAGGGCGCGGCCGCGATAGAATTCGCCGCTAAGACTCACCCGGCGCGCCAGGGGAAGACTCCAGTCCGTCATCGCCGCCCAGCCGTCAACAGTATGGTCGAAGCTCCAGTTCTGGCGGCTGTAGTATCCGGCTGCGCCCACGGTCAGGGGCATGCCAAAAACGCTGCGCGTCCATGCTGCGCGTGCAGCGTAGGCCGGCTGGCCCGAGCTGTCTCCCGCCTGCGCGAAGGGGGCAAATGCGGCCGGCGGCTCCCCCGTGACATTGTCCATAATGCCGCCCTGCAGCATGACGCTCTGGCCTTCGGAAAGATTGAAGCGATGCTCTACCCGAACTTGCGGAATCCATCCCCAGAGATTGCCGGCGTAACTGAACGCCGGAAGGGCCAGCGAGGCAAATGAAGTCGGTGAAAGTGGAGAGAAAAAAGCGTTGTCCTGCCCCGCCACGATCGACGTGTCCTTCCAATCCATGCGCATACTGGCAATACGCATGCGGACCAACCCGAAATTGACTCCATTGGGAGTGTTCGGAGAGCCTCCGGCAAAATCCAGCTGCAGGTTTCCCGAGGTCCGGGCCCCGGCCAGGCGCGGACCAAACACTTCGAGGCCAACTTCGGACTGCCGCATGGTCGCGCCCAGCGTCTGCCCGGACACATTGGGAATGTATGGAATTGCCCACGTCGGTGTGTCCTGACTGTCCATGCGTCCATGATTGCTGAACAGATTCAGCAATACGATGCCCGAAAGGCGGACCCGATACTTTGAGGCCGCCTCCACTTTCGCCTGGTACTGGTCATCCAACTTGCTGCTCAGCAGTTGGGAGGACTCTTCCAGGGAAGACACGCGCTCTTCCAGCGGGGCCGGAGCTTGACTGGCAGGGTTCGCGGCAGCAGCGTCGGGGGCGGTAACGCGGGCCGCCTGCAACTCCCTCCGCAGCTGCTCCGTCTCGGCCCGGTACTGTCCGGCTTCGGAACGCAATTCGACCACGGCAGTGCGCAATTCGCGCACTTCGGATTGCAACTCGCGGACCGCGTCGGTCATTGCATCTGTAGATGGGTTTGCCGGCGTGTCCGCTGCCTGCGTCCAGCCATTTATGCTGCCCAAAAGAAGAAGCAATCCCATCGCGCCGAATTTTCTGATCCGGCCAGGCAAACTATTCTTGTGTTTCACAATTCGCCTCCCCGCAGAAAGGTGCTGGAGACTCGCCGCACGCCCGAGTGAAAGCCGGGACGGCGAACTAAGCCTCTGATCCGGAATGCTACTCCGATTGTGACTGCTCGGTACGAGCTATCGGCGTGCGCCTCGTCCCCCCCGCATGCGCGGCCTCGGCAGAAGCCAGGGGAAGGAGCAAGCGGAAAACGGTTCCCTCGGCCGAGGTTTTCTCCACCATCACGTCCCCGCCGTGGTCCTGAACAATCTTTTGCACGACCGTAAGCCCCAGTCCGGTTCCGTTTTCCTTGCCGTGGCTGATGAAGGGCTCAAACAGCTGATCACGAATCAACTCCGGTATGCCGCGCCCATTGTCGCTCACACGAATCTCGACTCCGCCCTTGACTTCCTTCAATCCCACATGAATGAGGCCGCTTTCGGGCACCACCGCCTCGCACGAATTCAAGAGCAGGTTATAGAGAACGCGCTCCAGCTTCCTGGGGTCAAACCATCCCGAACTGTTGCCTTCCTGACTGAACGTGATGCGCACTGGATGGAATTCCGGATGTATACCTATGGCCTGCACCACGCGTTCCACTGAGTCTCTGACGTTGCCGTAGGTGAGCCGCAAGGACTCGCGGGTGCGCGAAAACTCCAGCAAGGAATCGATCAGATCGGTCATCTGGTTGACCGCAACCCGAACTTCCTGATACAGCTCTTCCCGCTGATCGGAAGATAACCGGCTTTCGCATAGAAATTCCGCGTTGGCCACGATAGCTGCCAGCGAGTGCCGCAAATCATGCGAGATCGAGCTGGCCATGCGCCCGATGGTAGCCAGCCGCTCCGCCTCCAGCAACTCCTGCTGCGTCTTCTGCAAGCTGGCACGCATCCGGTTGAAGGCACGGGTCACTTCAGCGACCTCGTCGCCGCCACGAGCGTCCAGGGCGTAGGTAAAGTCCCCCTTCTCCAGAGCGCGAACGCCCGCGACCAGGTTTCCCAGCGGCCGGGTGAAGGTGTGCGAAATAAAGAACACCAAGGCGCTGCCGCCCAGCACCGCGGCCAGGCCGAGGGCCAGCAGCAGGCGGTTTAGGCTGTCGAGAAATGCAGTCGCCTGATCGTAGGACTTGAGCACGCTCAACCGCACGGAAGGATTTCTGGCGCCGGCCAACTCCAGCGAAGTAATCAGGAAGCGTTCATCTCCGAGCTGAACTTCCTCCGGCTCTGACACTCCCGAGGCGGTATGAAGTACGCGCTGCCGGCCCAATTCCGATTCCTGCATCGGGGACAACGTGGTCTTCACCACGGCGTCGCCGTAATAAAACGCCACCTGGCTGGCCGCAATCCGGCCGACCTGCGAGGTCAGCCGCTCATCGATTTCGTAGCCGATCACCAGAAACCCCAGCAGGTGGTTTTCCTCGGCTGGGCCAAAATAGATAGGCCGAAGAAAGACTTCGTAAAGATGCTGGCTGCCGAACCACCAGTGCCCCGAGCTTTCATCGGCCAGGGTCCCGGCCAATGACTGCTGCGCCATCTCGCGGGTCAGGCCCGGCGATGTGGTGTGCAAAGCGACCACGCGGCCGGTCCGGTCGGCCAGGATAAAAAGATCGCTGCCGGCCAGCCGCCACAAACCGCTGGACGCATCCTGGATGGTGGCCTCATGCTGCGTGGTCATCAACGCCCGCAGGTTGGGCAAGTCCGCCAGCAGCTCGGCGGAGTGGGTGAGAGTAAGTTCACGTTCCCGTTGAAAGTTCTGAAAGGTACTGACGGAGTTGCGCAGGTCGGCGAAGATCTCCCCCTTCACCTGTTTCTGCATACTATGACGCACCAGCAGAAGACTGGTGCAGGTGAGCCCGGCCGAGATCAGCAACATGGAGAGCAGAAACTTGGTGCGCATCCGAAGTTTCAGCATGAGCTCTCTCCACTGCTGCCGGCCGTCCCGCTTCCCGAATCACGGCACAAATTTGTATCCCATGCCGTGCACTGTTCGGAAGTGTACCGGATTGGCCGGATTTTTCTCCAGCTTCTGCCGCAGCTTCAGAATGTGATTGTCCACGGTGCGCGTAGAAGGATAATTCTGATATCCCCAGACTTCATTCAGCAGCTCATCCCGCGAAATCACGCGCTCCGCATTCCGCATCATGAACTTGAGGGTCTTGAACTCCTGGGCCGTGAGCGCGATCGTCTGGCCGTCGCGTATCACTTCCATCTTGGTGAAATCCACGGAGATGCCATCAAAACTGTTGACGTCGCTGGTCGCGGATCGCGTGCTCCGCCGCAACGCCGCTCGCACTCGTGCCAGCAGCTCTCGCGGGCTGAACGGCTTGGTCACATAGTCGTCAGCGCCGAGTTCGAGCAGCAATACTTTATCGGAGACGTCGCTGGCCGCACTGAGCACGATCACGGGCAGAGTGGGCGCCTGTAGTTTGATCTCCCGGCAAACATCCCGCCCGGACAGGGCGGGCAAACGGAGGTCGAGTACGACTGCGGACGGGGCCATAGCGCGATACGCCTCCAGCGCCGACTTCCCATCCGCGCTGATTTCGACGGTGAAGCCTTCCGCTTCAAACAAACGCTTGAGCGCCTTCTGGACCGCCCGGTCATCTTCGACCACGAGAATCCGTTCCATCGGCCCCCCAGAATAAGGAACACCCAGGCGCGGCATGGGTTCGCCACGCTGCAGGGCCAAACCGTTGTTCTGTTCCAGTCTCATCTGTGCTCCGCGCTCCCCAGGCAGGGGATGGCTACTCAAGCTTACTACCAGCTGATTGATCTCTAAGGCTTGTAGCACGGTTGTTGACAATCTTTTTACAACTGCTGAAAACCCGCATAAAAAGCACTGAATCTGAGGGGAGGTCAGGTAGAGCAGGGCTCAGGGTGCAGCAGGATTCGGGGTGGAGCGGGTTCAGGGGAGAGCAGGGGTACAGCCCTGCATTTAGCGGCTTGAACTTCATGGCTTTAGCCCCTCACCCCGCGGGTCCAATGCATTAATCCAAGTACCTCAGGAGCCGAGGCCCTTCCTTGCAACCGGCTCTAAATGCAGGCCTGAAGGCCTGCCACCCTGGGACCCCAGCCCCACTCATCCGGAGGAGAAACAGAACTCACTGCGCCACGAACAGGTTCTCGGCAAAGGGCCATTCCTGATCAATCCACTGCGCCTTGCAGAAAAAGCCAGCGTCCCTGGCGATGCGAGACATCTCTTCCGGACAATACTTATGGCTGCTCTCAGTCCAGATCGTCTCTCCCTCGGAAAAGGCGACCGTCAGTTCCGCTCGGGGTATGTACGCCCTCTGCTCTTGCCGCGAGCGCAGACGCATCTCCACGCTGCGGGCCTCGGGATTGAAGCGGGCGACGTGCTCAAATTGCTCTAGAACGAAATCCGCGTCGAGTTCCCGATTGATGCGCGCCAGCAGATTCAGGTTGAACGCCGCCGTCACGCCCAGCGGGTCGTCATAGGCCGCCAGTAACTGCGGTATCGGTTTTTCCAGGTCGGTGCCGAGCAAAAGCGAATCGCCGGGTTGCAGGATGTGGCGCACTTCCCGAAGGAATCTTGCCGCCGCCGGCCGGTCGAAGTTTCCAATGGTGCTGCCCAGAAACAGCACCAGCAGATTTTGTCCTTCACGACGCCGCGCCGCCACTTCGACCAGACCATCGAGATATTCCCGCTCGAAGCCCACGATGCTCATGGAATCGATATCACCCAACTCGCGTTCACACATGGCCAGGGCGGTAGGGGAAATTTCGATGGGAAAATAAGAAACATGCTGGCGCCGGCAAAGCGCCTTCAGCAGCCAGCGCGTTTTTTTCCCGCTGCCGCTGCCCAGTTCGGCCACAGCCACCGGCCCCGGCACCTGCTCCACGATCTCGTAAGCATGCCGGCGCAGCAGGCGCTCGTCCGCCCGGGTCAGACCGTACTGCGGCAGAACGCTGATGACTTCAAACAATGCCGACCCTACATCGTCATAAAGATACTTGGAAGGCAATTCTTTCTGTCCAGGCTTAGTGAGTCCGGCGCGTACTTCCGCGGCAAATTCCAGCCCCGGATCGGCGGTGATAGCGTGCGTCAACATGAAATGCCCCTTGTGATTCATTTAATTCCTCACGCAGCGGAATCCCGCGTACACATACTGGTAGTGCGGCTGGAACCAGTTCCGGAAAGAACGGCGAAGCATGCTGCTTGCCGTGCGGGCGCTGCCGCCCTTCATCACGTAATGTTGACCGTCGAAAAAATTGGCCGAATAGCCGGGATAAAATTCGAAGGGCTGAAAGCCGGGAAACGGTCCGAACACGGTAGCTGTCCACTCCCATCCATTCCCGACCAGGTCGGCGACGCCGAAAGCGCTCTGGCCTTGCAGAAAGGCCCCGACCGGCGTGGGGTCCCAGCTTTCAAAATCGAAGTTTCCGAATCTGGGATCGGGACGGTCAGCGCCCCAGGGATACGGCCGCTCGGTTCCCTCCGGCGTTCCGTAGGCAGCGCGATGCCACTGCGCTTCGGTAGGCAAGGCCTTGCCCGCCCAGCGCGCGAAGGCACGTGCTTCCGCATGGCTTACGTAAACCGGCCAGTCGAGAGGTAAAGGAACATTCTCGAACATGGTGCGGTATTGCCACGCGCCGTTGACGCGATCCCAAAAGACCGGTTGCGAGATATTCTGCTGGGTCTTCCACTTCCAGTCGGCGTCACTCCACAATGACTGGTTCTCATAGCCTCCGGCTTCTATAAACTGGAGATATTCGCGGTTGGTCACTTCGTATTGATCGATGGAGAATTGGGGCACCGAGACGGTATGCGCTTCGTACTCGTTGTCCCATCCAAAAGTGCTCGCGTCATTGGGTGAAAGGCCGAGCGTTGCCTCGCCCGCCGGAATTTCGATCATTCGAGGCTCAACCGGACGAACCACCAGCTCCGGCAGGCGCGGCTTGCGCACTTTGTTGTCGAAGGGCAACTGGTGCAGCATGTAGGCCAACGTTTCTGCGTGCATCAAGCGGTGTTCAATGGCTACATGCAGCAACTGGCCGGGAGAAAAATTCTCCTGCCCACGCAGTTGCGACAATGCTCCCGCCAACCCATCATCCAGAGCTTGCCGAACCCGACTCACATAATCCCGAACCTGGGCCAGAGAAGGCCAGTCGGACGGCTGGTCTGACGGCAACCCGCCATCGACCGGATCAATACCAAAGGCAAACAGGTTGTCGAATTCCGAATGGAAGCTGGTCCGCCCCAGAACTCGTTCGCGCAGCAAGTTCCAGTCGAATGCTTCCAGGTGTCCTATGTAAAAGACGATCCGGTGTCTCTCGGGAATCGGCCTTTCATAAAGAAACTCGGGCTTGAGCTGCTGGAACAGGCGGTCAGTTTCAGCACGCGCCTGCTGCAGACGGGCAAGGAGTTCGTATTGACCCTGGATTCTGTCCTGCGCAGCCAGCATTGCGGACCTCCCGGTTCTTCGGCAGGGGCGCTGGGCCCCGGCCTCGTGGTCAGGCTAGGTAGACCTACTGAGATGATTGAACCGACAGAAAGTTGCTCAGTTTATCGCGATTCCGGGAACTAAGTAGCGCCGGCCTCCGGCCGGCCCGGTAGGCGGGCAGGATGCCCGCCAGAC